>JAETNR010000181.1 GCA_021772055.1 Blautia sp.
CAGGACAAACGCATGAGTAAATAAATTATGAATAAATCCCCTTTTTCTGGTATGATAAAAAGAAAAAGGGGATTTTGACTATGGATGAACTGCTGGAATGGATGGATTATATCGAGGATAACCGTCAACAGACGAAAGTACGGCACAAGCTGAAAGATATAATTGTGATCGTTTTGTTTGCTACGCTTGCAAATGTGGATGACTGGGTAGAAATGGAATATTTTGCCCATTACCATGAAGCATACCTAAAAAAATATATCGAACTGAAAAATGGAATTCCTTCCCATGACACACTTTGCCGGGTATTTGGGATGCTGGCACCGGAAATCCTGCAGCAGCTTTATGGGAAATGGCAGGAAATGCTGAATCAAAATGAAGGGGAAGTACTGCACAGGCTGATCTGCATTGACGGAAAAACGATGCGTTCCAATAAAAGAAAAGCAGGAAAACCGAATCATATCATAACGGCCTGGAGCAGGGAAGACGGCTTTAGCCTTGGCCAGAAGGTGGTAAATACCAAAAGTAATGAGATCACGGCGATACCAGAATTACTGGAGAAGATCCGTATCAAAGGCCAGGTTGTGACGATAGATGCCATGGGAACCCAGACGGTCATAGCGGAAACAATCCGTTCCAGGCGTGGAGACTATGTGCTGGCATTGAAGGAAAATCAAAGGACCCTGTACGAAGATGTGAGCCTTTATCTGAATGATGAGGGGATAAAAGAAGAGCTGCGTAAGGAGGGGAATTATAAAAAAACGATAGAAAAGGCCCACAGTCAAATAGAAATTCGAGAATATTACCAGACCAAAGAAATCGGATGGTTATCTCAGAAGAAAGACTGGAAAGGGCTTAAAAGCATTGGAATGGAGGAGAAGACACTCCGGAAAGAAGGTCAGGAGAAAAAAGAGTACCGCTATTATATCAGCAGTCTAAATGAAGAAATTGGTTTGTTCAGCCGTGCAGTAAGAGGGCATTGGAGTGTGGAAAGTATGCATTGGCAATTAGACGTAACGTTTAAAGAGGATGCCAACACAACCGTAGATAAGCAGGCGGCAGAAAATCTAAATATCATAAGGAAATGGTGTTTAAGTATACTGAAAATGGTAGAGATCTTCCGTCCCAAACTGTCGATGAAAAAGAAACGGTTCGTAATCAGTATGAACCCAGCGGAGTTTTTGGAGCAGGTACTGAACTTTTAAAAACAAGATATTTTAAATAATGAGGAAAGAAAACAATTCATGCGTTTGTCCTG
>JAETNR010000079.1 GCA_021772055.1 Blautia sp.
GTGTGGAGAAAGCCCTCCGAACAATCACGATCCATAATGGCCAGAGCAGTACGATCCAGGTAGATAATCTGGAACCGGGGTATTATAAGGTTGCCGAAGTGATTACCAATAACCCGTCCGGAATGACACTGGTAGGGAAGAATGAGATCGAAGTGGAGGTAACAGGAAATAATACCGCCGAGATCCCGACCGCGGAGTTTACCAATAACAAGACGGTGGTGGGAAGCCTGAAGATCACGAAGCATGTGACCGTGAACGGGGAAGCAACAACGGGGACGGAAGCAGACGGAACCTATAGTTTCCGTGTATTTGACAGCAACGGTGTGGAGAAAGCCTTTCGTAAGATTACGGTCCGTAATGGGCAGAGCAGTACGATCCAGGTGGATAACTTGGAGCCAGGATACTATAAGGTTGCAGAAGTCATTAGCGGAAACCCGTCCGGAATGACGCTGGTAGGGAAAAATGAGATCGAAGTGGAGGTAACAGGAAATAATACTGTCGAAATCCCGACTGTGGAGTTTACCAATAACAGACATACGTCTGGGAAGACACAAATTCATGTAACCAAGGTCTGGGAAGATAACAACAATCAGGATGGAATCCGCCCTGCCAAGATTCAGGTACAGCTTTACGCAAACGGTGAAGAACTGGGAGCCCCGGCAGAACTCAATGCAGAAAACAACTGGAGTTATCAGTGGAACGGCCTGGATGAAATGTCAGGCGGTGAAGCAATCAAATATACCGTCCAGGAAGTAGGGGTGCCGGAGGGATATGTATCCGTTATCACCGGAGACATGAAAAAAGGATTTACCATTACCAACACTCACTTGGTTTCTGTAAATGTAGTATTGGAGACAAGCAAGATTCTGAACGGAAGAAGCACCGGACTGGCAGCAGGTGAATTCCTGTTCCGTGTCTATGAGATCATGGAAGATGGAACAAAGGTTCCGGTTCAGGATGAGAATAACAATCCGCTGACAGCAGTGAATTCGGCGGACGGAACTGTAACCTTCAGTGGAATTTCCTACACACTGGAAAATGTGGGAGTTCATCATTATGAAATTGTAGAGGAAAAAGGCAATGATCCGGCAGTGACTTATGATACGGAGCCTGTAAAAGCCACTGTAACGGTAGCGGAAGGTACAGGCGTATTGACAGCGAATGTAACCTATCCGGAGGACGGGCACACTTTCTTTACGAATGAATATCATGCAGACGGCAGTGTAACATTTGCAGGACGCAAGGAAATCCTTGGAAACCGCGGCCGGGAAGTAAAGGCAGGCGAATTTACTTTCACAGTAACCGATAAGGATACGGGAGAAAAGGCTGCGGAAGGAACAACAGTGGATGGCGGAGTGATCGAGTTCACAACCATTCAGTATAAAGAGGGCGATGAAGGAACCCATACCTATGTCATCACGGAGAACGCCGGAGAAGATGAAACGATGGAATACCAGGCAGATCCTGTGGAAGTGACAGTAGAAGTAAAAGATAATGCAGACGGAACCCTGGAGGCAACTGCGGCATATCCGGAAGGCGGAATGGTATTTACCAACAGATATCATGCAGAAGGTGAGTTTGCAATTGATACGATCCGAAAAACCCTGGATGGCAGCACTTTGACAGAGAACCAGTTTACATTCCAGCTTAAAGATGCGGAAGGAAATGTTCTCCAGACAGTATCCAACAAGGCAGATGGCACGGTTACATTTGAACCTCTGAAATATACGGAGGAAGATATTCATAAAGAATATACCTATACTGTTTCAGAAGTAAATGATGGAGCTGCTGGAATTGTCTTTGATGAAACTGTTTACACCATTCATGTAGCAGTGGAAGACGGTGATGAGAGCGACGGTACCTTGAACATCAATTCTGAAATTCTGAAAGACGAAGAAGTACAGGAGTCTATGACTTTTGCCAATCGTTTTGCAGGCTCTGTAGTCCTGACGAAGAAGGGTACAGATGAGAGAGTTCTGGCAGGGGCACAGTACCAGCTATTTGCAAAGGTGTCCGGTGAAGAATGGGCTGTATATACAGCAGATACACCGGATGGGATTTATACTACGGATGAAGAAGGGGAAATCAGGGTAGAAAATCTTCTTATAGGTGAATATCGCTTTATAGAAGTAAAAGCACCGGATGGATATCTTCTTTCTGATGAGGAGCATTACTTCACGATTGGAAATGGAGAAGAAGAGGAAGCCAATGTAAACGTAGAGGCAGTAAATGAAGTAGGTGATACAGGCAGTATCCGGGTGACAAAGAGAGTTACAGGAATTCTGGACTTTGACATGGTAGACCTTGTTATGGCGGATGCAACCTTCTATGTAAACCTGTTTACGGATCCGGCAGGAACAAGGCCATACAGAAATGAAGGGCCAAAGGCGATTCATTTGAGCAATCAATCTTCCGGTACGGTAACCTTTGACAATCTTGCCCAGGGCTCCTACTATGTATTTGAAACAGATGCTGATGGAAATATCATTCCAAGGGATGAACTGATTGAATACATGAACGGAGAGTTTGTGTGCATGGTGGACGGCGAGTCCAATGAAGTACAGTTAGACCTCCGGGCAGAAGAAAAAGAAGGCTACATTTCTCTGAACAATTGCTTCTACACCTTCCCTGAAGGGGCAACCATGGAGGCATGGCTTGAAATCAGTAAAACCGTTTTGGTAAACGGTGAACAGGCTGAAGTAGATGATACTTTCTATGCAGGTATATTTACATTGAATGACAGCGGCGCTTATGAATTGTATCAGGTTGTGGAGCTGCTTCAGAATGATGTTGTAAGAGTCCAGGTTCCTCTTGGAGGAGAGAACGGAACAGAGCCTATTACCTACTATGTATACGAAACCGATGAAAACGGCAATATGGTTGATACAGATGTATTTGCATATGGGGTAAGCGGTGAAGGGGAAGTTACACTTACGCCTGTTGATAATGTAGCAAGAGTGGATATTGTAAACGAAGTCATGGAAAGCCAGGAGGTAAGCCTGATTCTCCGCAAGGTTGATGAGAACCATACAGGTCTGGCGGGCGCATCCTTCAGTCTGACAAATGCAGATGGAGAGGTTGTGGAAGAATGGGTTTCTGATACAGAAGGAACAGAGCTTGTTCTGGAGCCGGGTGTTTATACACTGAATGAGCTTGAAGCGCCGGAAGGATATCAGGGCGGCGAAAAGGTTGTAATTACAGTTTCAGAGGATGGTGAAATCAGTATAGCTTCCGATGCAGAGTATACTTACGAGAATCATGAACTGGAGTATGTGAATAGACTGATCGCAGTGACGCCTACGCCGGCAGACTCAAAGCCGAGTAGTCCAAAAACAGGCGATGATACACCCATCGGATGGTATTTGCTGCTTCTTGCTGCAGCAGCAGGACTTGCCGGAGGCACAGTCTACAGAAAGAAAAAGACGAATAAATAAGTTCTGCTTACGGCAGCCGGAAACAGATAACATCTGTTTCCGGTTGTTTTTTATCTCCGGATTTCATGATTTCGTGGTGTTCAATGGAGCGGTTATACTGTATAATAATAGTAAATTCTTTACCTAAGGTTAAGATTTAAAAGCATTATAAAGAGAAGGCATCAATAAATGAACAGCAGGAGGGAACGATATAATGAAATACGATTTTACATCAATTATTGACCGCCATGGAATGGATGCCATTGCGATAGATGATCTTGGCACCGGAAATACGGCACCGGATGCACCGAAAGATGGATTTGATGCAATCCCTATGTGGGTGGCGGACATGAATTTTCCTACAGTTCCAACGATTCAGGAAGCTATGATAGAAAGAGCGAAACACCCCACCTTTGGTTATTTTTCTCCAAGGAAGGAGTATTTTGACTCGATCATTCAATGGCATGAAAGAAGAAATGGAGTAACCGGTCTGACAGAGGAATGTATTGGATACGAAAACGGGGTTCTTGGGGGCGTTATTTCTGCGCTGACGGCTTTTGCGGCACCGGGTGACGGAGTTCTTTTGCATAGTCCTACTTATATAGGTTTTACCGGCTCCATTACGAATAATGGTTTTAAAATTGTCCATAGCCCATTGAAAAAGGATGAACAGGGAATCTGGCGGATGGATTTTGAAGATATGGATAGGAAACTGAAAGCGAACAAGATTCATGCGGCTGTTTTCTGCAGTCCCCATAATCCCTGCGGGCGTGTATGGGAACGGTGGGAGATCGAGAAGGCGATGGAGGTGTATAAAGCGAATGACTGTGTGGTAATCTCTGACGAAATCTGGTCTGACATCATTTTGGAGGGTTATCACCACATTCCTACACAGTCTGTCAGTGAGGATGCACGGAATCGAACCATTGCTATGTATGCACCAAGCAAAACTTTTAATCTGGCAGGTCTTGTGGGCAGTTATCATATTATTTATAATCAATATCTGCGTGACCGTGTACGTGCAAAAGCAGAGAAGTGCCATTACAATTCTATGAATGTATTGTCCATGTATGCATTGATCGGAGCATACAAGCAGGAAGGGTATGAATGGGTGGATGAGCTTCGGCAGGTGATTACAGGCAATGTGGATTTTGCCTGCAGCTATATTGCGCAGCATTTTGAGGGCGTCCGGGTAAGCCGCCCGCAGGGAACGTATATGCTGTTTCTGGATTGTACATGCTGGTGTGAAAAAAATGGAAAGACTTTGGATGAATTGCTGAAGGCAGGCTGGGATGTGGGAGTAGCATGGCAGGATGGAAGGCCGTTCCATGGCTCCTGTGCAATTCGCATGAATCTTGCGCTTCCTCTTGCCAGGGTAAAGGAGGCTTTTGAACGGCTGGATAAATATGTTTTTCATTAGGCAGAGATAAGGGGAGAAATATGCAGATAAAAAGTAAATGGCAGGAACTGCTGGTAAGAGTGATGATTCTTCTTGTGGGACTGACAATCGCCCATTTAGGGGTTACGCTGTTTTTACTGGCTGACCTTGGGTCGGATCCGTTTAACGTACTTGTACAGGGAATTTTCCGCACTGTTTCAGGGCTTACAGGCTGGAAGACTTTGACTCATGGCTTTACGCATGTTGCCCTGTGCTTTTTGATCATTGTGATTCTGCTCATAGCGGACAGAAGCTACATAAAGATTGGAACCCTGCTGTGTATGATATTCGGTGGTCCGATCATTGATTTTTTCACCCGGTTGTTAAGTCCTGTATTTGCGGAGAATATGCATCTGGCAGTAAAGCTGATCATATTATGTCTGGGATGTGCTATTCTTGCATTTGGAATGACGATTGTCATAAAATCTGATGCAGGAACCGGACCGAATGATCTGGTTGCAGTAGTAATCAGTGACAAATTGAAGAAAAAATTCGGCCTGGTTCGTATTATTGTGGATGTATCCTTTTTGGCCGTGGGGTTTCTTCTTGGCGGCGCAGTGGGAATCGGTACTGTTATCTGCGCGGGCTTTGTTGGTCCGGTGGCAGGATTCTTTTTGCCCTACAGTGAAAAAATTGTAAATGCGGTTCTGGGCGAATGAAGATGGGATAATATGTGAAAGATACAGGTAGAGACATGAATGGAGGTATCTGATATGTGTACAGCAGCGACTTACCAAACCCGGGATCATTATTTTGGGAGAACTTTGGATTATGATATTTCTTATCAGGAAAAAGTGGCAGTAACTCCACGGAACTACCCGTTCTTCTTTCGGGAGGTCGGGAAACTGGATGAGCATTACGCAATCGTCGGTGTTGCCTGTATGGAAGGAGACTATCCGCTTTATTATGATGCGGTGAATGAGGTGGGGCTTGGTATGGCCGGTTTGAACTTTCCCGGGAATGCGGATTATAAGCCGGTGATGCCCGGGAAAGATAATGTGGCTTCTTTTGAATTTATTCCGTGGATTTTGGGACAATGTGCCAGCGTGAAAGAGGCTAGAGTGCTTTTGACCCGCATGAACCTGGCGGATATCCGGTTTAGCGAAAAACTACCTCCGGCAATGCTTCACTGGATGATTGCAGATAAGGAAGAGTCCATTACTGTGGAGGCGGTGAAGGATGGATTGATGGTTTATGATAATCCTGTAGGGATTCTGACGAATAATCCGCCCTTTGAATATCAAATGTTTAACCTGAATAATTATATGAGTATTTCTACGGAGAACCCAAAGAATCTTTTTGCTGAAAAACTGGATTTAAAAACATACTGCAGGGGAATGGGAGCTTTGGGGCTTCCAGGGGATCTGTCTTCCGTTTCGCGTTTTGTGAAGGCTGTGTTTACAAAGGTGAATTCTATTTCCGGAGAGTCGGAATCCGAAAGTATAAGCCAGTTTTTTCATATACTTGGAGCAGTTGCTCAGCAAAGAGGATGTGTGCGTTTGGGGGATGGGAAATGCGAACTCACGCTTTATACGTCCTGCTGTAATATGGATAAGGGAATTTATTATTATACAACTTATGAAAACAGTCAGATTTCCGGGATAGATATGCACAAAGAAAATCTGAATGGAACTCATCCGGTATGCTATCCTTTGATTTTAGGGCAGCAGATTCGGATGCAGAATTAAAGAATAGGGACAGGATTTTGCAAAGAAGAAAGATGCACTTTGAATTGATTGATTCGGGTGCATTTTTTTCTTGAATACTTGATAAACTGCTCGGTAAGGGAGAATGGATTTAACAGAAAAAATGGGGCGGTGTGAGATAATACAGGTACATATTATGCGTAAAAAAAGAAGGAGTATGAAAGTATGAAGCGTAAAGAAATTCCTTTTTTGGCAGCAGGTCTGGCAGGAACGGTACTTTTGAATGTGCTTGGAGCAGTACCGTACGGAAACAATAGAGTCTATATGGTGCAGGCTGCGGAACAGGGAGCGGAGCAGGTATCCGGGGAAGAAATTGCTGCGTCAGAACCAGTGCAGAGAAGCGCTCCGAAACCACAGATGTCTTATGAGGAGTATCCTCGTATTGACGGATCTCTGGCCTGTGTTCCCTTGTGTGAAGCGCTGGCAATGGAAATGACAGGATGCACGATAGCTAAGGCGGAGGAAACAATGGCAGACTTTACCAACACCAATCCCTGCTACCTCCTGCTTGCAGAAGGGGGAACGGATATCCTTCTGGCCTATGAGCCTGCAGAGAGTACCAAAGAGGAATTGGAGTCCTATGAACCTCTGGATATGCAGCCTGTGGGGAAGGATGCCCTGGTTTTTATTGTAAATGAGGGCAATCCGGTGGAAAGTCTTACCCAGCAGCAGGCCTATGATATTTATACCGGAAAGATCACCAACTGGAGCCAGGTGGGAGGTGAAGATGCACAGATCAAAGCTTTCCAGCGTCCGGAAACCAGCGGCAGCCAGACCATGATGCGCAAGCTGCTGATTGGTGATGCCCAAATGGCGGAAGCAGAAACCGAGATGATCGCGGTTGGCATGAGCGATATTATTGAGGCTTTGGAGCAATATGATAATTCCGCCAATGCATTGGGTTATTCGGTGTATTACTATGCATCGGAAATGTTCCGGCAGCCTGGATTAAAGTTTCTGCAGATCGACGGGGTTTCACCGTCAAATGAAACGATTAAATCAGGTGAATATCCGCTGATCAATGAATTCTATTGTGTAACGAATCAACAGTCCTCTCCCAAAGCCCTGGAAATAAAAGAATGGCTGCTTTCTGAGGAAGGACAGGATTTTGTGGAGGGATGTGGATATGTTCCGGCTATATAGCATAAAAATGTTGATAAGTACAGCGAAGCGAAAGTGCTGGCTTGCCGGGCTCCTTTTTGGGGGAATTGCTCTTGGAGGATCTGGTGTGCATCCGGTCATGGCAGAGGAGACAGTAGTCTACGAGGCTGATTTCCGGCCGATCTGTGATGAAGATGAATATGTGCTTATGCCTGCAGGCAGCAATTATGCGGAAATTTATGACAGCAATGGGAACTGTATGGGCAGATGCAGGGCATATTTGGATGTGGCTGCCACAATAAAAAAAGATTATGTTGTGGCATATACGTCAGGGGATATCTGGCAGGTATACAGTTTGGCAGAATTAAAGAATATATTGGAACTTTCTGCTGAGGAGTATAGTGTGGAAACCTGTGAAGATGTTTGCCTTGCCATAAATCAAAACACCGGGAAATTCAGCCTTTATGACTGCAGCGGCAATCTGCTGTTTGTTTCTAATGAGAGAGAATGGGAAGAAGGAAAGTATGGCGGGCAGATCCTGGGACTTGATAATGGATACCTGATGTGTATATTTAAAGATGAGGAAACGGGACGGATCCCAGCTATTGGCCCTGTCTGGGTGAGCAAAGACGGGCAGAGCAATAAGGTAATTACTGCGCCTTGTCTGATAGAAGGTTTTGCAGACTGGGCAATACAGGGTTTTGGGGATTATGTCTTTATTTATGACAGTGATCGGATGGAAGGGACTGTATATGATCTGGACGGGAATGTTCTTTTAGACCGGCTTTTTAATTGCCTGGCGCCGTATATAGAGGACAAATGGTATTATGGCTATAATTATTTTATACCGGCTGCTGTTGTACTGCAAAAAGCAGATGGAATGTATATTGCCTATGATACGAAGCTTCAGGAAATTGCCATGTTCCCCATGGAAGATGAGGGATTTCCGGATAGCGGATATGCAGGAGGCTTTTTGCAGGGAGCTGCGTATGAACAGTTGGGGGGCAGGGTTTGCGAAGGATTTATGCGGTATCAGGACAGGACATGGCACCCATATGTGAAGACAGAAAAGGGGTATCTGGTGTATGTGGACGGACAGCAGACGGAAATTCCTTTGGAATCCTGGCAGAATCCATGGTATTTCAATGAGACCTATGTAACAGCCGCTTATAATGGGGACAGCAGTTATGAAGAATATCTTGTTGACCGGAAAACAGGAGAGGTTCTTAGGGAAATACACTGGGACGATGTAAGCGGAGGTTCTTTTGAACTGGGTGAGGATTTCTGCATTGTTACGGAAATGAACTGGGAGGATGATATTTACAGCAGTTTCGTTTCGATCCTGGATGAGAATCAGGAAGTTTGCTACAGCCAGGACAATGGAAGCGCTGCAACCTGGAAAAACGGATATATTACTTTAAGACGGGGAATTTACTACGGTATTGCAGACCGGGAAGGAAACTGGATCGTCAGGACCGTGTTTGGAGCAGAAGAGTGAGAAATGTAACGAGAAATTTTTCATATGCGGGCGATACAAATACAAAGTTACTCTCTGCCTATGGAATTATCATATGACTGCTCCCAGAATTGCAATTCAAAAAAGAACATTTTCATTTTTTAAGTTTAGGATGAGGATGGTTTTATGAAAGATACCCGTTTGTTGAAAGTATTTAATGATACTAAAGATGTATTATGCAAGTATGATTATTACATTTATACTGCAAAACGGATACTGTATCCATCTGAAATTAGATTGCCTTTGCCTTTTACCGGAAATGTTCTGCACTTATTCAAAACTGTATCTTTTTGATATTAACCATAATCCGGATTCAGAATTTGACAGCGACTATCTTTTGATTCATAGGATGGAGGATAAGGTACTTCATTTGGGCATAGTCAAAGTACAGGGGAAAGAAAGAGGCTTGTGTCACTGCAACTCTTTTATCACAACGTATGTTGCAGAGAAGGATTATGATATTCTATATCGTGATTTGGAACATTCCTATGAAATTACTAAAATCGTCCGGGAGGATAAGACAACAAAACAGGCAGAGGTTATTTATCAATCTATGGGGAACCGTTGGCATATAAGCAGGAGATTCGGACGATGTAAGCGGCGATTTTGGGGGATGCAAAGACTCTTTGCGTGACATATTTACGAAAGTAGATTATGATGAATGCAAAGGGAGGGGATATTATGGCGAGTGTTGGAAAGAATATCAAACTATTGCGCACTTTAAAGAATATGACGCAGGATGAACTGGCGGAGAAACTGTTCGTCAGCAGACAGACAGTCTCCAATTATGAGACTGGGAAGAGCAAACCGGATATTGATATGCTGGTGAAAATTGCAGAAGCTTTTGGAACAGATCCGAATTCTTTGATTTATGGAATTCCGGCGGCTCCAAAGCGGAAAAAAGAGTTCCTCAAAACAGGAGCGGCAGCAGGAATTCTGGTTCTGCTTGTGACAGTTTTGGCCATCCTGGAACCTACTTTTGAGGAAATTGCCAGACACTATTATATGTCGTCTTTTAAGATGCTTACGGGTCTGGTTTTAGAGCCATGTGTATGGATTTTGGCAGGATGGCTGGTCATGCAGGTGGTTTTCCTGGTGTTCCGTATAAAACCGTTGGGCAGCAGGTATATAAAGTGGATTCATTATTTTATGGTGGGTATTTTGGCTGTCTATTTTATTACGATTGGGCCATATTGTGTGAAAATTGCATGGGACAGTATAAAAATATATCAGATGGTTTTGTCAGGGGAAGATTTCAGTTATTCCTCATCCTGGAATATTTTTTCCCTGTGGGATGATATCTTCTTTTTTCTGTTGCTCAATGCAGGGAAATTTGATTTTCTGTTTCTTATTTGGGGTATGGGATTAAAAGCAACCAATCAGAAGCAGCTGCCCAAAGCTGCTGAAGGGGAATTGTTACGGCAGTGAGAAGGATACAGCCGAAGCCAGGGTGTCCATTGTGAGGTGTCCATCTATCAGCGGATTGCGGAAAACAACCACACCATCACGGACTTTTTGGACGGACAAACTACTGGAATTGATTTTGCGGAAAGATAACCTGAACAAGGCGTACAAGAAAGTAAAATCAAACAAAGGCAAAGGTGGAACCGATGGGATGCAGGTGGATGGACTTCTGTCACCTGTAAAAGCGCTCTCCTTGTTCGGTTAAACCGGGTACGAGAGCAAAGCCTGGGAAAAAGATGCCGGTAGTTACGCTTTACAAAGGAATACCATGCATTCTCAGAGT
>JAETNR010000182.1 GCA_021772055.1 Blautia sp.
ATTATCGTGAAAACAGGGAAGGTTCACAGCCTGAAGAAGAATATGAAGCAAATTTATTAAGAGCATACCGGCATTTAGATGCATGCAGATTGAAAAAAAGGGATGGCAATGTCCAACATGCCTGAATTGCTGTTTTTATGGAAAAGATTATGAAACTATGACTGAGGTAATGGATGAAAGAGAATCCGTACAAAGTTAGATTTATGAGAACACCAAAATCTTTGTATAAACATTGATTATTACATGATACTATAAATGTTCACAAAGGAGAGTTTATGGAATACAAAAATCAAACAGAAAATCGTGCATTTCAGGAAATGTTGCAGGCAGCAGTAAAACGGCTGCAAAATCGTTCCGGAGAGGATCTTGCTGCAAAAAGTGGGGCTGTTTTTCATAGCAGCCGAAATGTGCTTGAAGTACTGAGTTTTTATGAAACGATTGAAATTCAACTCCCCGAGTTTCGTATTAACTCAGACATGGACGAATGGCATTATCTGACATTGCTGCATTATCTGGATATGGCTGATGGAACAGAAGGTTCACAGAAGCTCATTACTTTTGGTAACCTGAAAGATGGATTGATTCGGGGAACCAAGTTTGACCGGACTGCAGAGCAGAAACTGGAAAAGCTTTTGCAGGATAAAGATCCTGAGAAAATTCAGAAAGCATGTAAAAACCTAGGTGCAGAATTCACAGAAACAAAGGCGGATCTGTGTGCTGTTTTTCCAGTTCTGCCAAGATATCCGGTAACTTTAAAGATATGGTTTGCAGATGAAGAATTTCCTGCATCTGGCAAAATATTTCTTCAGGATCATGCCGATCATTATCTGAGTGTAGAAGATGCGGTAACAGTTGGAGAAATTTTGCTGCAAAAATTATCGGAAGCCTTTTCTTCTCTCTGATCATGAATCAGAAAACTTTCTAACCCGGCTTTGATAAATTTGTCGATTACTGTCTGAATCTGTTTCCAGTCATTACAGTGATTGCGGAGCATCAGTCTGTTGATGGAAAGGCAGCCATTCATTTGAAAATAAAAAACCGATTCTGCCTGTTCAAAGGTCAGGAGGCTGTGTGACATAAGCCAGGTCACATAGCCTTCTTTTGTATTTTCTGCTATTTTTTCCAGAAGAATAGGGGCAATTGCATCATCCAGAAACAGTGCCCTGTATTGTGATTCCATCTGTATTTTCTGACAGAACGGATAGGAACAGCTTTTTTGATTTAGACAG
>JAETNR010000018.1 GCA_021772055.1 Blautia sp.
AGCCGTTTTATGGACGAAAAAGCATGGTTCTGGATTCATCTATTCCTTCACATTTACGTTCTATCATATGGCGTGAGCAGGAAGTGGCGGAGTATCAACCAAGATTAAGAGAGCTTACTATGAAACAATAACTATCGGATAGCCAAAAAAGCGCAAACTATCCCATCCGACAGGTCTAAAGCAAAGCTCTAACGTAATTCGTGTTAAATTTTCAAGGTACAAACAAAATCAAATATTTACAAACGTGTCTTTTGACACCCTAATTTTTCCAATAAAGTAAAAAGAAAAGCAGTGACGCAATATGAAAGCGTCATTGCCTTTTAGCGGTAATAAAAACTAATATCTGCTCCCATTTTCTCAGGTTGCTTTTTAGGTTATTGATGATTTTGAATAAATCGTTTGGGTGAGATACCTGTGGTTTGCCGAAAGACGGTAATAAAATAATTGTAATCTTTAAATCCACATTGAGAGGATATTTCACTCAGTGATAATTCAGGGCGATGGAGCAGAAGATCCTTGGCCTTTTCTATGCGCAGATTTCTAATATGTTCTGCAATTCCCACACCATAATTTTGCCTGGCGATTTCATACAGATGGGTTTTTCCAATTTGAAATTCTTTGCACAGCAGAGCAGCACTTAATTTTTCTGTAAAGTGCGCTGAAATATATTGATCAATTTGTACCGGAAGTTCCTGCTGATGAAGTGACACCATACGTTCCATACAAAGGTAATAAGCAACCGCCTGAAGAATATGTGAAGCAGATTCAATATAGTCATGGGATATAATCGGTTGATTGAAACATGCTTCTTTCAGTTTTTCTTTATCAATCTGATAGGATTGACATAATTCTTTAATTTGTTCCCAACCTTCCTCATGTGTATGATAAGAGAATACATGTCCGAATAGCAGATAACCAATCAGGAGGTTTCCCATAAAGAGGGGAGCAATGCTTTCTGTCATACCCGCATGACAGCGGTAATTGAATGTTTTTTTACAGCGTGCAGCTGCTATGCAGGCTTTTTCGTCACATTTCCTGCAGGCAAGTCTGGCTTTGGGGTCTATTCGGATGATCTGGCAAAAAGGTGCAATCTGCTCCGGACATGATGCCAGTTCATGGAAGTTTTCATCAAACACGGTAATACGTATTTTTGTAAGCTTATGGAAATCCTCAAGGAGAGAGTTGAGTTTCATTAAGTTAAAAGTAGAAATCATAGTATTTCCTCATTTTCAATTTTTTATGTTATTTTATCATATTTCCGAACGATTTTGAAGTAAATAGTACATAATCCTATATAAATTATTCTTGAATATCTATAAAATAAAAGAATCAAGAAAAAATAAAAATCGGAAGGAAAAGTAATCATGCTGGTAAATCTTAAAGAAATTCTGCAGATTGCAGAAGCAAGAAAAATTGCAATCGGTTCTTTTAATACTCCAAATCTGGAAAGTGTCCTGGCTGTTATCGGTGCCGCAGAAGAACTTGATGTTCCGGTAATTATTATGCATGCAGAGGTACACGAAGAAATCTGCCCGATGAACATTATTGGCAAAGTAATGATACAGTGCGCGAAAGATGCGAAAGTACCGGTATGTGTCCATCTGGATCACGGTGAACATCTGGATTACATCAACAGAGCTCTGGAAATAGGCTTTACTTCTGTTATGTATGATGGTTCTGCACTTTCCTATGAGGAAAATGTTGCAAATACGTGTATTGCAGTCAGCCTTGCCAGAAAAAAAGGGGCTTCTGTCGAAGCGGAAATAGGTACGCTTGGAAAACGGGAACTTGGGTATCAGACAGAAAATGGAAGCAGCGAGGATGAACCGAAACAGGTTTATACGAACCCTTATGATGCGGAACGCTTTGTGAAAGAAACCGGGATTGATGCCCTGGCCTGTTCCTTCGGCACAGCGCATGGCTTGTATCTTACAAAACCGAAACTGGATATGAAAGTACTGGATGAGATCAGAAAACGTGTGAATGTTCCACTTGTAATGCACGGTGGCAGTGGTGTCAGTAATGAAGATTATCGTACGGTGATTTCAAAAGGCATCCGAAAGATTAATTACTATACATATATGGCAAAAGCTGGTGGAGAAAATATTGAACATCATTTTCAAGTAAGTAGTTTTCCAATAGAAAAAGATGGAAAACAGTACAATGTGTATTACACAGTGATAGAGAAAGGAAAAGAAAAACCGACTTATTACCATGAAATTGTAAGATGGGGAACCAAAGCAATGAAAGAAAACGTCCTGAAGGCATTAAAAGTCTTTTCAGGAAAATAAAGGAGAAAAAGAATATGAAAAAAATGACTTTTGCATTAGCATTCTGCAATCGTGGCTTTATGCCGGGAGAACTGATCTATGGAGCAAGAGAAGATATGACTAAAGCTGTGACAGATGCAGGATATGATTATATTGCCATGGATGCAAACCTGACCAGATATGGCGGGATTGAGACAAGGGACGAGGGACTTCTTTACGCAAAATGGTTAAAAGAACATGAAGGAGAGTACGATGGCGTTATTTTTTCCATGCCGATTTTTGCAGATGAAAATGGTGCTATTACAGCGCTTCAGGATGCTGGTGTGCCGATTTTGATGCAGGCATACCCGGATGAAATCGGTAAGATGGATTTTGCACACAGAAGAGATGCTTACTGTGGCAAATTTTCTGTAACCGATGTATTCACTCAGTATAACGTACCCTTTACGGTTATGAAACCCCATGTCGTACATCCGTTGTCCGAAGCGTTTGCTCAGAACTTAAGAGACTTTGCGGCAATCTGTCGTGTGGTAAACGGAATGAAACGATTTAATGTGGGCTGCATCGGTGCAAGAACCACAGCCTTTAAGACAGTACGTTTTGATGAGATCACCCTGCAGAAATACGGGATCAATGTGGAATCCTTCGACTTGTCTGAATTGATTTATAAAGTAGAACACAAAGAGGATAATGACGCAGCGGTTGTGGAAAAAATCAAAGTTCTGGAAAACTATACGGATTTTACAAGGGTTCCGGAAGCCAATAAATTAACACTGGCAAAGATCTCGGTTGTGATTGATGAATATATAGAAGAGTACCATCTGGACGCTCTGACTCTGCGCTGCTGGAATGAGATGGAAACATATATGCGTGTGTGTCCGTGCGTATTGTTAAGCGAATTGAATGACAGAGGAATTGTAGCTTCCTGTGAAATAGATATGTGTTCTGCATTGACTATGCGTGCCATGAGCCTGGCAAGTGAAGAGCCAACCGCCGTTCTGGACTGGAATAATAATTATGGTGAAGATGAGAATAAGGTGATTTTATTCCACTGCGGACCGGTTGCCCAGGGACTTATGACAGCAAAAGGAACTGTTACAGAGCATAAGATGTTTGCCAAGAACGATCCGGGTTCAGGATGGGGATGTAATGAAGGAAGAATCAAAGCTTTCCCGACTACCATTTCCAACTGCCAGACCAAAGACGGCAAAATTATTGTTTACGCCAGCGAGGCACAGTTTACAGACGATCCGATTGAGGAGGAATTCTTTGGCTGCGGCGGTGTCTGTGAAATCCCGGATCTGCAGAATAAGCTGATCAGGCTTGCACGGGGAGGTTTTAAGCATCATACTTCTGTAGGTGTTGGCCACATGAAGGAAATCTTAAAAGAGGCATTCACGACTTATCTTGGTTATGAATGGGTGGATATCGATTAGGAGGAATCCAATATGAAAATTGCAGGATTGGATATTGGAACCACTGGCTGCAAGTTTACAGTATTCGATGAACATGGAAAATATCTGGACAAAGCATATCGTGATTATCCGGTAAAGAGAACGGTAGGAGGTCATGAGATCGATATATCTGCTGTTATGGACGGGGTATATGATTCCATTCGTGAAATGGCGGAAAAATATCTGGATATTGCTGGAATCGGTGTTACCAGCTTTGGAGAAACCTTTGTCTGCGTGGATGAGGCGGGAGAGCCGCTTCATCCTGCCATGCTTTATACGGATCCGCGGGGAAAGGAAGAATGCCGGGAACTGGTTGAAAAACTTGGAGAAAAAGAGATCGCAAACATTACCGGCCTTCGCCCTCATGAAATGTACAGTATTTCCAAGATCATGTGGATGAAAAAGCATCAGCCGGAAGTATATGAATCAGCCCGCAGAATTTTACTGATGGAAGATTATGTAGTCTATCACCTGACGGGAAATGCGCAGATTGATTATTCCCTTGCTTCCAGAACCATGGCATTTGACATCCGGAATCTTTGCTGGAGTCAGGAGATCTTTGAGGCGGCGGGAATTGACAGGAACCTTATGTCAGAACCGGTGCCGACCGGAAGTGTGGCAGGAACCATCAGTCTTGCGGCTGTACAGAAGACAGGGCTGAGTCTGGATACAAAAGTCATTTCTGTGAGCCATGATCAGGTGTCGGCAGCCGTAGGGGCAGGTGCTTTTGATGGTTCGGTAGCTGTGGATGGAGCCGGAACGGTAGAATGCCTCACTCCCGTGTATGATCAGATACCGGATATCGATGTGATGTATCAGGGATATTTTTCCGTAGTGCCTTATGTGATACCGGGAAAATATGTAGCATATGCATTTTCTTATACCGGAGGGGCACTGATACAGTGGTGTACGGAGACACTGGCGAAACAAGAAAAGGAATTTGTGAAGGATTTGGAAATTTCGGTCAATGAATATCTGGAACAGGTTTATGAGGAGGAAAAAGAAGAGGAAACTCCAAGCGGACTTCTGGTACTGCCACATTTTGCGGGAGCAGCAACTCCTTATATGGATACTGGTTCCAAAGGAGCAATCCTGGGCCTTATAACGTCTACAACAACAGCTGATATTTACCGGGGATGCATGGAAGGTGTTGTCTATGAAATGTATCTGAATATGCAGGCGCTGCAAGGCTCCGGAATCCATTTTGAAAAGATTCATGCTACAGGTGGAGGTGCACGTTCAGAGCAGTGGATGCAGATGAAAGCAGATATGCTGAATCTTCCAATCGTCGCGTTAAAGACTGTTGATGCGGGAACGGTGGGGAGTGCCATGCTGACCGGAATTGCCATAGGCCTTTTTAAAAATCTGCAGGACGCTGCAGATCATATGGTGGAAGAGATGAAAACTTACGAACCAAGACCTGAAATGCATGAGAAGTATATGAAACTTTATGAAAATTATAAAAGTGTTTATCAGGCGGTCAGGCCTCTGATGTAATGAGATCAGACTGTCCGGGAAAGGTAGAAAAAGATGAATCCATATATTGGACATGATACGCAGGCGTATGGCGTAGAAGAACATCGCCTGGTGGGCGGCAAAGGTGACGGTATGCGGCTCTATGAGGTAAATAACGGAAAGGGACTGATGCTTACCGTCTCTCCTGACCGGTGCGGCGATATTACCAGACTGCGCTATAAGGGAATCAATATGAGTTACATGTCTCCCTGTGGATATGCTGCACCGGCTTACTATGACAGTATCGGAACAAACTGGCTGAAGACCTTTACGGCAGGGTTCCTTACCACCTGTGGTCTGCAGGCGGTGGGTTCTCCATGCTGTGATGAGGGAGAAGAGCTGACTCTTCATGGATCCATTGCGAATCAGCCCTGTGAGCAGGCATACTGGACAGAAGAAGATGGAAATCAGGTGGTTCATACTGTCGTGAAGGATGAAACCATCTTTGGGAGAAAACTTCGGATGGAGCGTAAGATTCGGGTTTCCACTGAGGAGAATAACTTCGAAATCTGTGACACGATCTGCAACACAGGAGACAGAACAGAGCCTTTCGAGATTCTGTATCATATGAATATGGGATATCCTTTGCTGGACGAGGACAGCATTATGAAAATACCGACGGCGGAGGTTCTGCCGAGGGATGACCACGCGGCAGAGGATATCGAAAACTGGATGCATATGGAGAAACCGACGGCTGGATATCAGGAACGCTGTTATTACCATAAGTTTGCTGACGCGTCAGGAAGCGCTTCAATCTTTCAGCCGAAGCTAGGAATCGGACTGAACATTTCTTTTGATGCAAGGGAACTGGACGGGTTTGTGGAATGGAAGATGATGGGAGTCAGAGATTATGTGCTTGGTCTGGAGTGCGGCAACTGTTATCCTGACGGGCGCGATGTCATGAGAAAGGCTGGAATGCTGAAATTCTTAAATCCGGGAGAAAAGAAAACATATAAAGTAAAAATTACCATGATAGATTCATGTGAAAAGCAAAAGTGATGAGAGATTGAAAAGCCATGTACAGGAATAAAAGTCCGTATATGGCTTTTCAGGTGTCATGAGGGCTGTTTCGCGGATTTTCCTGATATTGTTCGGCGTCATATGATAGTATAGGTCGAAGACCTTATAAAATGTCCGGTTGGAAAAATGAAGCTTTTCTGCAATGTGGAGATGCTCATTTCGGTGCTTCGCAGCATGACTCTAGTGGCTGCTATGGTATAAATGTCATGATGTATATAAAAAAGCTTTTTCCAGTGTTTTTTTACAATCCTGCTGATGTATGAGCCTTCATAATTTAGGATTTGTACAAGCTCATGATTCGTAATATAGATAAAATGGAAATTAACTTACAGAACAATACCTGAAATTGGTAAGTCGTCCCATAAAATGGATTTAGAATAGTGTCAATCATTTGCTCAAATATATCATTAACCATCTTATGGTGAAAGTTAAAGGATGAAAAGTATATCTGAAAAAATTGTGGTTATTTCGCATAATAAGAAGTTCAGAAAAGAAATTGTTGAGTATCTAAGACAGCAATATGAAGTTTTTTCTTTTATGAACATGCAAGCAGTTGAGTGAATACGTAAACAAGGGAGCTGGGCCCATTAGCATGTGGAGCGGCAGTAGTAGGTAACTCGGAAATAGTTGACGATATGATTAAACAACATTCTAGAAAAACAATAGGATTAGATATGGAATCATACAGTATATTTTATGCTGCAAATTATGGATTAGATAATAAAACTATTCCTATTTGTTTAAAATCAATTAGTGATTTTGCTGACAAAAAAAGGAGATGGGTACCAAAAATATGCGTCATATACAAGTGCCTTAACTTCCAAATAAATGTACCTAAAATCGAGAGTTAAGATACCGGATGTACATGGTAAACTGACTCGTTTGAGACGTGGCAATGTTACATATATTAAGTATGAGTATGACCGTTACTATGATCCGGAAAAGAAATACACATACCCCCAGAGAGCAACGATAGGTAAACTATGTGTTGATGATGATACCATGATGATTCCAAACGAATCATTTCTGAAGTTTTTTCCGGATGCGGCTTTATCAGGCATGGAAGACCGGGCTGACCGTAGCAACTGCCTACGGATCGGTACATATGCTGTAATACATAAAATCATAAGGGATTACAAATTGGATGAAATGCTGGGGAGATTCTTCTCTGAGAGGGATCTGGCATTACTGCTTGATCTTGCATCATATTCCATTGTGGAGGAAAGTAATGTAGCACAGCATTATCCCGACTATGCGTACAATCATCCACTGTATAGTTCCCGTATGAAAATTTATAGCGATGCAACAGTAAGTGATTTCTTTAAGGGCATCACCAAAGATAAAAGCACAGGTTTTCTGAATGAATGGAATGCAAAGAGAAATCGGAGGGAACGTATCTATATTTCTTATGACTCTACAAATAAGAACTGTCAGGCCGGAGATATCGAACTGGCTGAATTCGGTCACGCTAAGACGGATATAGGTTCTGCCATCATAAACTATTCAGTCGGATACGATCTGAAGAATAAAGAACCTCTCTTTTACGAAGCTTATCCTGGAAGCATTAATGATGTTTCACAACTTAGAATAATGCTGGGTAAGATCACAGGGTATGGTTATAAGAGGATCGGTTTCATTCTGGACCGTGGTTATTTCAGCCGTGGAAATATACGCTATTTAGATGAGTGTGGATATAGTTTCGTAATCATGGCGAAAGGCATGGCCTCTTTTATCAGTGAACTGGTCCTGGAGAACAGGGGATCTTTACGCAGTTCATTGCGTTAATTATTCGGAATAAAATATATACTTCATTACAGGAAGCCGGAGAACAATTCGAGAAAAAGCAGAACTATATGACAGTTCCGGCAGCAATCAAGGAACTGGAGAAAATAGAAATGACGCGGCAGACAGACAATGTGTACCGGTTAGATCATGCGGTGACAGCAAAGCAAAAGAAAATTTTAAAAGCTTTTGGAATGAGTGAAGGATCGATTACCTATCGAGCCGGAGAAATAAGCAATACGCTCAGAGAAGCAAGCTTACAGAATGAAAGGGGATAAACATGGCACGTGAAATAAATGCAGAACTATTAGATGCTAAAATTGAAAAGGCACAAGCAGATTTGGTAAAAGCCAGGCATCGATATGATGCTGCGGCAGCGACCTTAAAAGATCTGCTGGATAAGCGGGATGCATTCCGCCAGAAAATATTCTCAGAGAAAGCGTAAGTTTTTCATTTTGCGCTGTACAAGAAGAGTGCTGCAAAGTATAATAAAAATCAATGGAGACAAATCGGATAAGGGAGAAAACGATATGGCAATGGCAAAAAAGATTCTACTGCTTGGATGTTTTAGCATTTTGCTGCTTCTGTGCAGTCTGCCGAAGCTGTGCAGTGCCCGGGAGTACAGAGATGAGGATTGGATACGAACCGTATATAATGAGGACAACGGCCTGCCGACTGGGGAAGCAAATGCAATTGTTCAGACATCGGACGGCTATATATGGATTGGAAGCTATGGCGGACTGATTCGTTATGACGGGACGGAGTTTTTGAATTTCAGTGCACAGAAAAAACTGAATTCTTCCAGCATCCGTGCACTTTATGAAGGAAAAGATGGAAAGCTTTATGTTGGGACGAATGATAAGGGCGTTTATTTATATGTGGATGGCGTGTTCTCCCATATAGGAGATGTGGACGGAGAGAACAGCTTTTACTCCGTGCGCTCTTTTGCTGAGATATCAGATGGTACGGTATATGTGGGGACATCATCCGGGCTCGCACGGATCGAGGATGGAAAGCTGATTGCGGTGCCGGATACACAGGGAAAGATTATCTATGATCTTACCTGTGATGTACAGGATCGTATTTGGGCCTGCGCAGATGACGGACAGATTCTGATCGTGTGCGGCGGTACTGTTTGTGCAGAGGTGGATGATTCAGCGTGGCTGAAGGATGAATGCTACTGTGTGCTCGCGGCTGCGGATGGGAGTGTGTATCTCGGGAGCAGCACGAATGAGGTGGCATGTGTGGAGCTGCTTGACGATCAGTACGGGAAGGATTCGTTTGCAGGAAAACGCATGAGTACAGGTCAGCTTCAGACGATTAACCGGCTGTATGAGGATGCAGAAGGACGGATCTGGGTGCTGGCCGGCAACGGCATGGGATATCTTTCAGAAGACGGGAGCGTGTCCATTCCGTCTGCGATGCGGAATCAGGCGTCTGTGAGTGCAGTGATGCAGGATTATGAAGGGAGCCTGTGGACTGCATCCACAAAGATGGGGGTTAGTTATTATTCCCATGGAAAATACTGGAATTTTAACGAGGCAGGCGGTCTTGACGGTGTTGTGGTGAACGCGGTGCTGCGCTGCGGCGATATCTGTTATATCGGGACAGACAGCGGCCTTGTTGTGCTTGGACCGGATTTTAGCCGAGAGGAAAATGAATTGACAAAGGTGACGGCCGGGAAACGTGTACGTCATATTACATACGGGGACGATGGTACACTCTGGCTGTGCCTGTACGGTGACGGACTTTTGCGGTACGGGACAAAAGACGGATCCACACGATTGTATACGACCCGGGATGGCCTGTTGAGCAATCAGGTGAGGCAGACACTTTTTTTGTCAGACGGAACGCTTGCTGTGGCAGGAACTGACGGCATCAATCTTCTGAAGGACGGTGAGGCGGTAAAGAGCTATGGCGGGAAGGAACTTCCGTATCCGTTTATCCTGTGTATGTATGAGCTTAAGGATGGAACGTTGCTTGCGGGAAGTGACGGAATGGGGATTTATGCCATACGCGGCGATAAGGTGGAGCAGTTTTACCGGGAGGAAGGCCTTGAATCAGGCGTTGTCATGCGTATGGTGCAGGATCCCCGGTCAGGGGAGGTATGGATCAGCGCGGGAGATGCTCTCTATTTATGGGACAGTGACGGAATCCGCAGAGTGATGTTTGAGAACGGAAGCGGAAGTGTGTTTGACATCTTTTTGGTTGGAGAAAAGTTGTGGCTGATGAAGAGCAACGGACCGGTGGTCGTGGACAAAAACGTACTTTATGAGGGCGAAGGAGAGGAAAGAGAGCTGTCGAAAAAGTGTGGACTTACGGGAACGCTCGTTGCGAATTCGTGGAATGATCTGAGTGAGGACGGAAACTTGTGGCTGTGTACAAACAACGGGGTTTCTGTTATTCCGACGGAAGATATTCCTGTTAATTCAACTGCACCGAAGGGGGCTGTGACGAGGGTAACTGTGGATGGAGAAGCAATTCCGGTAACCGAAGAGATCAGGCTTCCGGCATCTGCGAAACGTATCACTCTGAATTTTGCAGTGATGTCGTATACATTAGGAGAAAAATCCGTGGAGTATCGTCTGGAAGGTTTTGATGAGGAGCTGGTACAGAGCAGCTTTTCTGATTTTTCGGGAATCAGTTATACGAATCTGACCGGGGGCGATTATGTTTTCCGCATGACAGTGTTCAACGAGGATGGTGTGAAAGGTTCGGACTGTGTGATCCGGATTCATAAAGACTATCATTTCTGGGAGCTTGCCTGGGTAAAGGTTATGCTCGTGTTGGTTCTTATTGTGTTGATTTCCGGAGCGTTTCAGATGGTGTATCGTATGAAGATTCGAAGTTTGAAAAAACGGCAGGCGGAGTATCAGTCAATCATCGAACAGTCACTGTCCACATTTGCAAACGCAATCGATGCGAAAGATAAAGATACAAACGGTCATTCAGGCCGTGTAGCTGTCTATGCACGGGAGATTGCCCGGCGTATGAAGCTATCGGATTCAGAACAGGAGACGGTCTATTATACGGCACTTCTGCATGACATCGGCAAGATCGGGATTCCGGACAGTATTTTGAAAAAAAGCGGAAAACTCACGGAGGAAGAATGGACTGTTGTCCGCAGCCACCCGGTGATTGGCGGAGAAATCCTGCGCGAGTTTACAGCAATTCCGGGAATCTCGGACGGTGCAAAATATCACCATGAATTCTACAACGGAAAAGGTTATTGTGAGGGATTAAAGGGAGAAGAAATCCCTCTTCAGGCAAGGATTATCGCAGTCGCAGACGCGTTTGACGCCATGTGCAGCACGCGTTACTATCATAGCGGAAATACGGCTGCGTATGCGCGTGAAGAGATTCTCCGCTGCAGCGGCACGCAGTTTGACCCGAAGGCTGCGGACTGCATGATAAAAATGATTGATGAAGGCTTTATGGAAACTTACAACTGCTTCATGAGAAAACGGTAATCTGTGGGATTCATCTGGAAATTATGATAAAAGACCTGATTAAAATACTTAGTGGATGTATAACCGATCTTTTCGGAGATGTCCGAAATCTTCATAGTAGTATGGATCAGCAGGTCTTTTGCAGCTTCCAGGCGCCGTTCTGTTAACAATTGTGAAAATCCCATGGAGAGTTCTTTTTTCAGTAAGCGCGAAATATAGGAACTGTTGCGGTTGATGTATTCGGCAGCGTCATTCAGGCCGATCTGCTTTTCATAGTTTTTGTTGATAAATTCTACGACAGCATTTACGATGATACTGGTATTGCGGCTGGTGGCGCCGGAAAGTTCCTGTATAATGTTTTTGATACAGTTGGTAAATATAGTCTTGCTGTGCTCGCTGCAGGGATCCTCTATACAATGCTGTGTGATGGGATGAGTGAGATAGCTGCTGTCTAATGGGTTGTCCAGAAAATTCTTTATCTGTATGTGGAGGTTCATTTCTACAAGTTTTATAGCATCCTGCTGTGTCAGAAGCGTTTCGTTTTTTATCAATGAGAAGTATTCATCAACAGTTTTCAGAGCTTCCGGAAGGTTTCTTGTCTGAATTGCATTGATGAGGGTGGAAATCATTTCGTTGATCTCGATGATATTGGAGTTATAGTCATTTATTTCAATAAAAAACAGGATGTTGTTATCAGGAAGTGCGGCACCCGATGTACTGTAGGAAAAACAGTATGAAAGCTGTTTGTGCAGCTTTGGAAATTGCTGTATGGAAGTACTTGCCTCGCTGATCCCTATGGTAATGGAAGAAAAAAGTTTTTCCCTGGCATAACGAGTAAGAGATTGGGCGAAGTCAGTGACCTCTTCGGTATAATCCATGCCGGAAACAGGCATCAGGATATATACAATATTTCCAATATAACAGGAAACAATGGATTCGTATTCCTTATTGAGTTTTTGGGATATGGAGTAGGAGATATAATATTCCTGATTCTGATGAATATTTACTCTGTTGCTGGCATTACACCGAACTCCCATAAGACAGAATTGCTGTGGATTTAATCCCAGGGAAATGCATTGATGCAGGAACTCAGGAGAAAAACCGGAAACCGGATTAAGCAGCAGTGTTTCCATATACTGTTTTTTTAGAAGAAGACGGTTTTCCTTGAAAAATTTCTCCAGCATTTCCTTTTGCATCTGTTCGTTTTCTTTTTCGTGTATAGCAGAGACTGCATTTTTCAGACAGCAAATGAATGTGTCATAGTTCAAAGGTTTTAGAAGATAATCAAATGCGTCATATCTCAGTGCGGACTGGGCATAGGAAAACTCAGAATACCCGGATACAAGAATCAGGAGTGTATCCAATTGTGCTTCATGTATTTTTTGGAGCAGAGAAATTCCGCTCTCGCAGGGCATCTGGATATCTGTAAAAACAATGTCAGGATGCTTTTTTGTAATAATTTTCCATGCGTCTGTAGCATTGTCAGCAGTAAAGACGGATGAATGGCCGAATTCTGACTGTCGGATGATATTCTCCATAGTTTTCACTGCAATCTGTTCATCGTCTACAAGCAATATTGTCATGATAGTACTCCTCTCTCTTTATACTTTTGGTTCATCATTGATGCATAGCGGAATCCGAATCGTTACACAGGCTCCATGGTTTTCATTGTTCTGTAATACCAGTCCATATTTGTTCCCATAATATAGTTTCAATCGTCTATCAATGTTATAAAGCCCATAGGAAGTGATCGGCTTTTGATCGAAAGCAGACGGAAATCCTGCAAGAAAATCTGTGGAAAAGCCTGGACCGTTATCTTTAATCATAATTTGAAGATCCGTTCCATCTGTCTTGCCAAGGACTGCAATGATCCCTCGTCCGGAAATTTTTGAGGTTCCGTGAACAACAGAATTTTCAATCAAAGGCTGGATCACCAGTTTGGGAATGCGGTAATGGGAAAGCCTTTTGGGAATATCGATTAAAATGGAGAGTTTTTCTCCAAACCGAAGCTTTTGAATATACGTATATTCTTTTACATAAAACAGAGCTTCTTCTACTGTACAAAAGGGTTTTCCTTTTAGTGACATTCGTTCAATATCAGCCAGTGCAGTCAGTGCACGATGACATTCTTCTTTTCGGTCCATATCTACAAGACCGGAAATGCAATTCAGTGTATTGTATAAAAAATGCGGATTGATCTGTGACTGCAGGTTTTCAATTTCTATATTCTTATTCAGAATTTCCTGTTCATGAACTTTTTCGGAGAGTGCATGAATGCGGGAAAGCGTTTGGTTATAAACGTTGGATAATTCGGCAAATTCTGTGGAACTGTCCATGTAAATAAAGGCTTCATCTGTGATTTCTTTTGTATCGTTCAGCTTTTTCATAAAATAGGTAAATTCATTTGCAATGCTCCTTGATATAAAACTGGTTGCCGATATAATTGCAATCAGCGAAAGTACAGAAGGAATCAGGAGCAGGATGATGACCGTTTTAGCATCTTTATAAACCAGAGTCTCATTGGAAAGAAGAAACAGATTAAGGGTGCTGATGCTTAAAGGTATGGTGGTGACTGTATAGATAGATTGCCCGATGGGGAGCCTTTTTTCGGAAGCAAGCTGTGTTATTTTGTCATCCGGAATATCGGAATAGTTCAGGTAAATGTGATTTTTATTGTCTGCCAGTGCAAAATGATAGGAAGCACTGTTCAAAGAAAAAAATCTGTCAAAGACGGTTGTCTTGATCTCTACCACCAGTGTACCCAGAAGATTTTTTCCTGTGGTGGATGTTTTTCCGGTCCATTCATAAATATATCTGCAGGCATATAATCGGCCGGATTTATCGGGCGCTTTAAAGAAAAAGGGCAGACCATGGCTATTGCTTCCGTTTTCAGCCAGTTTGTCCAGGTATGTCTGCGGAAGTGAAGGGATATTTTCCGGGGAGATGTTGGATTTGGAAAAAATGAATCCATTATTGGTAATAAAATAAATATTATCTGCGTAATTTGCGCTTAGTGAAGAATAATAGGATGCATCATTCCGGAAAAGCTGTTCTGCCTTTTTTTTATTATCAGAAGAGAGATTCTTCAGGGCGCTCTGCGTGGTAGGCTTATAGAAGAAGATGCCGGAATCGGAGTCAAACTGTTCATAAAAGCTTTCCAGAGAAGCTGCTGCAGAGCTGGAATATGCGGTCTTTTCATTGGCGGAAGATTCATGGATGGAACGGAAATAAAAAATAACATCCATCATCCCGATGATAAGAAAAGTAACAAGTAAAATAGGAATGATATAGCGAGTGTATTTAATCCGGATACTGACCGGATGTCTGGAGTTCTTCATAAACAGCCCCTCATTTCTTTGACAGATTAAAAAAAAAGCTTTTTTCTGGGTTATTTAAGGATATCATACAAGAGAGAGAAAAAAAAGAGGAGGTAAAAAAAATGGTAAGGAATGTCATTATTCTGGAATCGAAAAATACTTCTGTTAAGGATATAATAATAATATCAAAATTATTAAAAAACACTCAAGGAGGTTCTTCAATGAAAAAGAAAACAATCAGCGCGCTTATGGCTTTGGCGATGACAACAGGAATGATCGGCGGCGGAGCACCTGCCATATATGCAGAAGATCTTTCTTCCGGAGATTATGTATATCAGGAACTGGAAGATGCAGAAATTACTTATTTTAATTACTCTATTGAAAGCAAAGAATTATATGAAAAAGAAATTGCAGCGTATAATGAAATTCATCCGAACATTAAGATCAATATGGAACTTGTTGGCGGAGGTACAGATTGGCATTCTACGTTAAAGGCTGAAATTTCCAGCGGACAGGCACCAGATATTATTGCTCTGGAAGGTGCTACAGATCTTGATACTTTTGGTGATATGCTGGAGGACTTAAGTGATCAGCCCTGGGTAGAACACATCTATGAAAGCAGTATCGAGGACTGCAAGATGGATGATAAAGTGGTAGCAATTCCCATTGGCGTTGTATGTTATGGACTGCTTTATAACAAAGCGATTTTTGAAGCATGTGGTGTGGATGCGTCGGCGATTACAAGCTATGATGCTATGGATGAAGCCTTTGGAAAAGTGCAGGCAGCGATTGACGCAGGAGAGCTTGCGGAAGAGTTCCCGGAACTTGAAGCAGTTGTATCGATTCCCGGAGCAGAAAAATGGGTACTTGGAAGTCATGCCTGCAATCCGGCACTTCAATGTGAGTTTGGCAGTGCTTTTGATACCTACAAAGCGGAAACCCTTGATTTTACATATGCAGAAGCATTGAAAGATTATATAGATCTTCTGGTAAAATATTCTCCGGATGCAGATAAACCGGAAGCACTGGTCGGTGTGGACTATGACAGTGCTATGGGCGGTTCCTTCTGTATTGGAAGAACTGCAGTGATTCAGATGGGGCAGTGGGTTACTCCTGTGATCAAGGAAATCGAGCCGGAACTCCTCGAAAATATTGGGATACTTCCCATGCCCATGAAGGGTGTGGATGAAGATAACATCTGCTATGGTGTTTCTTCTTATTGTACAGTAAATAAGAACGCTGATGATGCGAAGAAAGCTGCAGCAAAAGATTTTCTGAACTGGCTGTTTATGTCTGATGAAGGAAAGTCGCTGGTGACTTTAACTATGGGTATTCCAATGGACAACTATGCGGATTATCCTTCTGCTAATGTGATCAGTGTCGTATGTGAAGAATATGCACAGGCAGGCAACATATTCCCCATAGTAGTTGGAGGATGCCCGGACGGTTGGAGTGATCTGCTTGGTGCCGGAATCCAGAGCTATATCTCCGGTGACAAAGAATGGGATGCAGTAGTAGAAGAGGCAAAAACAAACTGGGCAGATATGAGATAGCAGTATGAGCACTTTTCAGAACAGCCGGCTGTATTGTCCGGCTGTTTTCTGGTTGCGAAATATACGAAAAAAATGTCCGGCGGACGTTTTTATGGAGGTAGATTATGAGAAAATCAAAAAAGGTCTTCTGGCTTTTCCTTGCCCCTTGCCTGGTCACATTCTGCATTGCGGCTGTTATTCCCACAATTACAGGATTTTATTATTCTTTAACAGACTGGGATGGGCTGCATGCTGGCTGTAAATTTGTTTTTCTGGATAATTATATGAATGCAATTCATGATATGTATTTCCGGCATGCGTTTATTTTTACTTTTCAATTTGTCATAGTAGCAGTGATTGCAGTCAATGTGGTTGGTTTTCTGGCTGCAATGCTCGTGACTGAGAACATTAAGGGAAGAAATTTCTTCAGAAGTGTATTTTTTATGCCGAATCTGGTGGGCGGTGTCCTTGTAGGCTTTGCATGGCAATTTATTTTATGCAATGTTTTTGACAGTATTGGAACAGCTTTGGGGATTGACGGGCTTTGCGACTGGCTTTCTACACCCAAGACAGGCTTCTGGGGGATGGTTTTGGTGGTTGTATGGCAAATGAGCGGCTATATGATGCTGATTTATATTGCGCAGATTCAGAATGTTCCGGAAAATCTTCTGGAATCAGCAAAAATAGACGGGGCAAATTCTTTGCAATGTTTTGTAAAGATCAAACTGCCGCTGATGATGCCGGCATTTACCATTGGCCTTTTCCTGACGCTTACAAACTGCTTTAAGATGTATGACCAGAACCTGACACTGACAGGAGGAGGCCCTGCGAAAGCTACGGAAATGCTGACCATGGATATTTGTAATACGGCATTTTCCAGAAATATGTATGGCATGGCGCAGGCAAAAGGGATTATTTTTCTGATCGTGGTAGCCCTGATTACGGTTAGTCAGCTGATGTTTACCAAATCAAAGGAGGTAGAAATGTAGTGCAGAGAAAGAAAGTAATATCAAAAATGGGGATTACGATATGCTGTATTATCCTTGCATGTTTCTTTGTTTTTCCGGTTCTTCTTTTGTTCATTAATTCATTTAAATCATTAAAAGAAATTTATATCAGTGTTCTTCAGTTTCCCAAGATGCTGAATCTGGATAATTATATTTCCGCATTTCATGAGCTGGATTATTTGAGTGCTATTAAAAACTCACTGATCGTGACATGTACGGTAACAGCAGCGAATGTTCTGTTCTGTTCCATGGCTGCATGGGTGCTGGTCCGCTATAAAACAAAAGTAAGTACGTTTATTTTTACTGTATTTTCTGTTTCCGTGCTGATTCCGTTCCAGTGTGTAATGCTTCCTCTTCTGGCAGAGATGGGCATGCTGAATATGATTAATATGCCGGGGCTTATGCTGGTGAATCTTGGGTTTGGATCCTCAATGTCCATTATCCTGTTTCATGGCTTTATAAAAAACGTGCCGGTGGAACTGGAAGAAGCTGCAGCGATTGACGGCGCAGGCCAGCCGAGGGTTTTCTTTACGATCGTACTTCCTCTGATTAAGGGCATTGCGGTAACAGTTGCTATCCTGAATGTGATGGCACTCTGGAATGACTATCTACTTCCTTCTTTGACGATCAATCGCAGAGGAACACAGACACTGCCCCTTAGAACGTATTTGTTTTTTGGTGCATATACCAAGAAATGGAATCTTGGCTCAGCCGCTCTTATAATGGCAATGATTCCCATAGTTATTTTTTATGTTTTTTGTCAGAAATATATTATCAAGGGTGTGACGGAAGGGGCAGTAAAAGGTTAGGTACGATAAAGCAGAGGAAGGAAAATGCAGTAATAAAGGGCCAGCCGGGATATGAAATCCTGGCTGGTCCTTTTCCTGTAATGCTGTTTTGTTTACCGAAAGATCGATTCCACATAATCCCGCATTTCATTTTTGGAGTTTACATTCCGTGCACCGTCAATTACAGAGCTTTGTTCAGATTTGGAAAGCTGTGAAAAACGGTTCAAAATGTCAGAATGCATGGCAAGCTCCATGGTAAAGCCGATGGGAAGTTCTTCATTATCAATCATCCCCATCACCTCCGAGGCCATTTTTGTTATCCAGCATAATAGCACCATCCTTTCTGTAATAGAATGGGCGGATTTGCAGCAAAATATGTGTGGAAGGACGAAAATACAGATACATTTTCCTTTGTTTGTGTTATGATGGATGTGGAAAATATCAGTGATGACCAGAAATATGAAAAAGAATAGATGAAGCAAAAGGAGAATAAAGAAATGACGGATCGTAAAATGAAACGAGTGGAGGATTCCATTACAGAACAGTCCCATTTGATCATGCCGAAGTCTCTGAATTCTGCGGGCTATCTGTTTGGCGGGGAACTGCTGGCGTGGATCGATGAAACTGCCGGTATCGTAGGAAGGCGCCATGCAGAGGGAAATGTGGTGACAGTTGCCGTTGACAATATGTATTTTAAAGCAGGAGCAAAGGTTAATGACATGATCGTCCTGATCGGGCGTCTGACTTATGTGGGGCATTCCTCTATGGAGGTGCGTATTGATACCTATCGGGAGGCCAGTGATGGGAAAAGGACTATGATAAACCGTGCATATTTTACAATGGTGGGAACAGATGAAAACCAAAGACCTGTGGAAGTGCCCGGTCTGATTATAGAGGGGGTCACCCAGCAGATAGAGAATGAAGCTGCATTGAAACGAGCAGAGCTGTGGAAGAGAAGGCGCAGGGAAGGGTTCTAAAAGAATAAAAAGGGAAGAAAAAAGCGCAGTGCTTATGAGACTGCGCTTCTTTTTAATGAAATAATTTTAAAGCAGATAATAAAAAATACAATTCCGAATACAGAAGAGATTGGGGCGGCCAATCCCACCATGGTTAATGTTGTGTCCGGCAGTCTGGACATATAGAGGGAGACTGGTATCCTGATACATAAAGCGGAGACCATCCCCTGCAGCATTACGGGAATAGAGATTCCACAGCCATTAAAGTATCCTATGAAGCTGAATAATACGCAGGTTAGAATACAATCGCTGCAAAATCCCTTTAAATATGCTGCGCTTTCTGTGATGACTGCTGTATCACTTGTAAAGATTCCGGAAAGAACAGATCCGCCGAAAAAACCAAGGCAAAACATCAATAAGCCAACCACGCTGCCTCCGGCCATTGCTGTAAAAAATCCCTGTATGGCACGTTTTTTCTTTCCGGCTCCTATGTTTTGGGCAACAAAGGCGGACAGACTCTGCATCAGTGCGGAAGGAATCAGCATGATAAAGGTAACCACCTTCTGTGCAACTCCATAACCTGCGGAAGGCATAAGCCCCATTCCATTGACAATGGAATTGATTACAAGGAAAGAAATCTGCACGGTAGTTTCCTGTAATGCAATAGGTATTCCTGTTCCCAAAATATGCGTTAACTCCTGTTTGTAAATTCTTAATTGATTTTTCGTAAATGTGATTTCAAGTTTTTGGCGGGCTAATACAAATAAAGATATGATAACTGATACAAATTGGGCAAGCACTGTCGCAAGCGCCGCACCTGCAACATCCATTTTAAATACGCCTACAAACAGGAAATCGCCGATGATATTGACTACACAGGCAATTCCAACGAAAAGCAGCGGTAGATTTGAATTCCCAATGCCTCTGAGAATACTGCTGATCACATTATAAGCTATGATGACTATGATACCTCCGAAGCAGATATGGAGATACAGGATTGTCTTTTCGGCTGCCTGCGCAGGAACCTGCAGCGTTTCTACAAGAAAACCTGTGCATAATTCAAAAATAAGGGTAAATAAGAGTCCGATTACAGCAAAGAGAATGATCGTAGTTCCTATGGCATCACCGGCTTTTTTTGCATTGCGTTCTCCAATATGTTTTCCGATGGTGACGGTACTTCCCATGGCAAGACTTGTTATGATAAAGGTCACCATTGCCATGAAGGAGCTCCCTGTTCCTACAGCAGAAATCCCGGATGCATCCGAAAACATTCCGATCACAAGCAAATCAACTGCTCCATAGGCCGCCTGCAGAATAAGAGCCCCCAGTACCGGAATAGAAAATCGGACAAGGGCTGCACCTACGGAGCCTTGTGTAAATGAAGTTTTTTTAGAGTTTTCCATTATGTTTCATCTTTCTTTATTAAGTGTTTTAGGCATTGCTTCTTTGAATTTTCTAATAATTTCAACCGTTTGTTTTATCTGGTCAGGAGATAGATCCTGCATATTTTCGGCCCATGTACTATGAAAATCCAAAACATATTTTTTTACATAACGATAGCCCAGATCTGTCAATTTCAATAAAATAACTCTGCCGTCTGCTTGATCCTGATATTTCTCAATCAATTTTTGGTCTGAGAGTTCGTTTACCAGCTTCGTTATGCTGGGCATGGTGGTTCCCAGTTTATTGCTTACACTACTTACCCGGCATCCTTCGGCATTATTTTGTAATTCGTATACTGCATGAAGAACATAGTTGTGCCGGGGCTTCATGCCTTTCGGAAGCTTCGGAAGCGTGTCGGTGATTCTTTTTGCTTCAAAACAACTGTCTAATAAAAGCTCTACCATGTGTGCATCCATATTTTGATTCATAAATGGATCCTTTCCTATATAGTATTTATCTAAGATAATTATCTTTGGTAAGCATATAACAGGACACTAAAAATGTCAATAGGAAAATGTTACTGTTTTTGAACTTGTGTTTTGTCAAATTTATTTATATAATATGGATAATTATCGGAGCTGAAGATGTGGCAAGGGATGAAAGATGCGAAAGGGGAAGGAGCACATCATGAATGAGTTGGATAAAAAGAATGGGTTGGGAAGATTGTGGCCGGTATTGTTCTGTATATTCCTCCTGGGAGGATTCATGGGAATCACGGTTCATGGGAAAGAGAGCCTGGCAGTAAATGCGCAGATGCATGAACAGTGGGAGAGCGAAGGGGCTTTTTGGGCAAAGATTACAATTACAATTTCTAACGAAACAGATGTTCCGGCAGAAAACTGGAAGCTTATGTTTCCTCTGCCTGAGGGCGGAGAAATTCAGGATATCTGGAATGGCGAGGAAAGTGTAACGGAAGAAAATATGATGATTACAGCCGTCAGTTATAATACTGTTATCTCTGAAGGGGAAAAGATAGAGGTGGGGTTTATTATCCGGACAGCAGAGAAAATGGAACTGCCCCAGGTAAAGGTGACGGCGGATATGGGAGAATGGACGGAGGAGGAAGTGAAAGTGATGTCACAGAGTGCAGAGAGCAAAACCGATAGCTGTGTTTATGACGGAAAAGGAGTGTCCGTTCACGGGCAGCTTCGGGTAGAGGGAACACAGCTTTTAGATGAACAGGGAAAGCAGGTTGTACTTCACGGTATGAGTTCTCATGGAATGGCCTGGTATCCCCAATTTACCGGTGAGCATACATTAGAAAGCATTCGGGAAAAAGGGGGAAATATCTTTCGAGCAGCTATGTATACGGCAGAAACCGGAGGGTACTGCGAAGGAAATGCACAGGAAGCGAAACAATTAACTTTCGATGCAGTGGACAGAGCCATCGCTTTGGATCTGTATGTTGTGATTGACTGGCATATTTTAAGTGACCATACTCCACAGCTCCACAAAGAAGAGGCTCTGGAGTTTTTCAAAGAAGCATCTGAACGATATGCAGGGAACCCTGCAGTAATTTATGAAATCTGTAATGAGCCGAATGGTACGGACTGGAGCAGTGATATTAAACCCTATGCCATGGAGGTGATTCCCGTAATCCGGAAAAACTCGCCGGAAGCGGTGGTTTTGGTGGGATGCAATACCTGGAGCCAGGATGTGGATGTGGCGTCCATGGACAAACTGGATTTTGAAAACGTGATGTATACCTTCCATTTTTATGCAGGAACCCATATGCTGGATGCTTTCCGGGGAAAAATAGAAACGGCATTAGGCAACGGCTGCGGTATCTTTGTTTCAGAATGGGGAACCAGCCGTGCTGACGGAAGCAACGGAGTATTTCCGGAAGAAAGCCGGAGATGGCTGGATTACCTGGATGAAAAGGGAATGAGCTGGATTAACTGGTCGCTGTCAGATAAGGAGGAATCCTCTGCGGCTTTTTTGCCCGGTACAGACAGTGAGAACTTTGGGGAGGAGGATCTTAGTGAATCCGGAAGGTTTGTATTTGATGCTTTGAATGGTAATTAAGAAGCTGCTGCGGCAGCTTCTTTTTTTACGAACATTTTACAGATTCATGGTTTTAGATTTAACCTTGCCCTCCTATAATCAGGCTTGTCAATGAGGTAATAAGAAAAAAGAAGATAAAGGAGAAAAAAATAATGAAGAAAAAAATCGCAGTAATGTTATGTACAGCAATTATGGGAGTTACAGTATTGGCAGGTACAGTAAGTGCAGCAAGCGGAACGATTAATGTTGTTTCTCGTGAGGAGGGCTCCGGTACCCGCGGTGCTTTTATTGAGCTGTTCGGCGTGCAGGAAGAGCAGGACGGCAAAAAGGTGGATATGACCACATTGGATGCAAGCATTACCAACAGCACTTCGGTAATGATGACTACCGTAGCAGGGGATGAAAACGCCCTTGGCTACATTTCCCTTGGCTCCCTGAATGATACCGTAAAGGCTCTGAAAATCGACGGCGTAGAGGCAAATGCTGAGAACGTATCCAACGATACTTATAAGGTTTCACGTCCTTTCAATATTGTGACGGGAAAAGAGGTAAGCGACAGTGCCCAGGATTTCATTAACTTTATCATGAGTGCTGAGGGCCAGCAGGTGATCGAGGATAACGGTTACATCAAAAAGGACGCAGAGGCTCCTGCATATGAGGGAGGAAACGCTTCCGGCACCATCACGGTTGCAGGCTCATCCTCTGTAGCACCTGTGATGGAGAAACTGAAAGAGGCCTATGAGAAACTGAATGCTGATGTGACAGTAGAAGTACAGCAGAGCGATTCCACCACAGGAGTAACTTCTGCAATTGAGGGTGTGTGTGATATCGGGATGGCTTCCCGTGAACTGAAGCCGGAAGAGGAAGAACAGGGAGTAACCGGCCAGGTGATTGCAATCGACGGAATCGCAGTGATCGTAAACAATACCAACGAACTGGAAGATATGACAAGCGAACAGGTTAAGGCAATCTTTACCGGTGAGACCACAGAGTGGGAAGAACTTGCAGAGTAAATGCAAAGGAAAGGATAGTATTATGAGCCATATCAAAGAAAAGGGGATGAAGCTCATATTTATGATTGCCGCCTGTACTTCAGTACTGGCGGTATTCCTTATCTGCTTCTTCCTGTTTGCAAACGGGCTTCCGGCCATTGGAAAGATTGGGCCGCTGAAGTTTTTATTTGGAAAAGTGTGGCGGCCTTCGAATGGAATTTACGGAATCTTTCCTATGATCGTGGCCAGTATTTATGTCACCGGCGGAGCAATTCTTATGGGGGTTCCCATTGCGCTGTTTACCTCAGTATTCATGGCACGATACTGTCCAAAGAAGATTTACGGACCATTAAAATCCGGCATTGAATTGATGGCAGGAGTTCCTTCTATCGTATACGGCTTCTTTGGTTTGATTCTTTTGGTGCCTTTGATCCGGAGGATTTTCGGAGGAACGGGAACCAGTATGTTGGCGGCTTCCCTGCTTTTGGGCATGATGATTCTGCCGACCATTATCGGTGTAACAGAGTCTGCGATTCGAAGTGTGCCGGAAAGCTACTACGAGGGATCTCTTGCTTTGGGAGCTACCAGGGAACGGAGCATTTTTTTCGTAGTACTTCCTGCAGCAAAATCGGGAATTCTGGCAGGGGTGGTCCTGGGAATCGGCCGCGCTATCGGAGAAACCATGGCGGTGATCATGGTGGCGGGAAACCAGCCGAGAATGCCGCAGGGCCTTTTAAAGGGAGTCCGGACCATGACGGCAAATATTGTAACAGAGATGGGCTATGCGTCCGGCCTTCACAGAGAAAGTCTGATTGCGACGGCAGTAGTGCTGTTTATTTTCATTCTGATCATAAACCTGAGCCTTTCTCTGCTGAACAGGAGGAACGAACATGCAGATTGAGACAAGTGCAGTTTGGGAAGGAAAGAAAGAGGAGAAAAAGAAAAATGCGTTTTCCATGGGCATCCGGCTGAAATCCTATCAGGGACATCCCGGCTCCGGATTACTGGCGCTGATGGTGGTGCTTGCGGCTGTGCTGACCTTTGCGATGCTGGCGTTTTTGATCATTTATATCCTTGTAAAAGGAATTCCCTATTTGAGCGCAGATTTGTTCAGCCCGGTATATACCTCGGAAAATGTATCCCTGGTACCCTCGCTGATCAATACTTTTATCATGACGGAGGTTTCTGTTTTGATTGCGGCACCCCTTGGGATTTTCGCGGCGATCTATCTGGTGGAATATGCAAAAAGAGGGAGCCGTTTTGTGAAAGTGATACGTATTACTGCGGAAACTCTTTCCGGCATTCCATCCATCGTATACGGACTTTTCGGCATGCTGTTTTTTGTGGTGACGCTGCAATGGGGACTGAGTCTTCTGTCAGGGGCTTTTACCATGGTCATCATGGTGCTTCCGCTGATTATGCGTACTGCGGAGGAGGCGCTGAAATCCGTGCCGGATTCTTACAGGGAGGCAAGCTTCGGCCTGGGGGCAGGCAAGCTTCGCACTATTTTTACCATTGTGCTTCCATCGGCAGTGCCGGGAATTCTGGCAGGTGTGATTCTGGCTATCGGACGGGTGGTGGGAGAGACGGCGGCCCTGATCTACACAGCAGGCACGGTGACTGCGGTACCAAAAAGTCTTATGGGGTCCGGGCGAACCCTGGCTCTCCATATGTATGTGCTATCCAGTGAGGGCCTTCATATGAACCAGGCATCTGCTACCGCTGTTGTGATCCTGCTGTTTGTACTTCTGATCAACGGGATTTCCGGAATGATTGCCAGAAAAATTGGGAAAGGATGATCCATTATGAGCGAGACGACAAAGATTACTGTGGAAAATATGGACCTCCATTACGGTTCTCTCCACGCTTTGAAAAATATCAACATCAATATTCCGGAGAAGGAGATTACAGCTTTTATCGGGCCAAGCGGCTGTGGAAAATCGACTCTTCTAAAATCTCTGAACCGTATGAATGATCTGGTGGAAGGCTGCGTGATTACAGGTAAGGTTCTTCTGGATGGAGAGGATATTTACGGTGATATGGATGTGAACCTGCTTCGGAAGAGAGTGGGGATGGTGTTTCAGAAACCGAATCCTTTTCCTATGAGCATTTATGACAACATTGCATATGGTCCCAGGACACATGGAATTCGTTCCAAAGCCCGTCTGGATGAAATTGTGGAAAAATCTCTGCGGGACGCAGCGATATGGGATGAGGTGAAAGATCGCTTGAAAAAGAGTGCACTGGGGATGTCCGGAGGGCAGCAGCAGAGACTATGCATTGCCCGGGCACTGGCTGTGCAGCCGGAGGTTTTACTTATGGATGAGCCTACCTCTGCTCTGGACCCCATTTCTACTTCCAAAATTGAAGAGCTGGCGCTGGAACTGAAGAAAAACTACACCATTGTCATGGTGACGCACAATATGCAGCAGGCCACCCGTATTTCTGACAAAACCGCTTTCTTCCTGCTGGGAGAGATTGTGGAGTTTGACAATACAGATAAGCTGTTTTCCATGCCTCGGGATAGACGTACAGAGGATTACATTACAGGGAGGTTTGGCTAATATGGCAACACATTTTGAACTTCAGCTGGAAGAGTTAAAAAGACAGCTGATTACGATGGGAAGCCTTTGCGAAAAGGCCATTTCTTTTTCCGCAAAAGCTGTGCAGGGCTCTGCAAAAGAGTATGCACCTCAGGTGTTTGAAACGGATAAGATGATAGACAGCAAGGAACGGGAAATTGAAAATCTCTGCATAAGGCTGCTGCTCCATCAGCATCCGGTAGCACGGGATTTGCGGGAGGTTTCCGCTGCCCTGAAAATGGTGTCGGATATGGAACGGATCGGGGATCAGGCAGCAGATATTGCGGACCTGTCCGTATATATTGAAAAAAATCCTGCAGCCGGTCAGCTGGGCATTGGACAGATGGCAGATATCACAGTGCGCATGGTGACGGAAAGCATTGACTCCTTTGTGAAAAACGATCTGATCCTTTGCCAGAAGGTGATCCGCGACGATGATCTGGTGGACGAAAGGTTCAACAGTATAAAAGAGAAACTGGCAGAGCTGATTTACGGAGGAAATCTGGAAGCCAAGACCGGCCTGGATTTTCTTATGACAGCAAAGTATTTGGAACGGATCGGAGATCACGCGGTGAATATTGCTGAGTGGGTAGAATATTCCCTTACCGGAGTGCACAAAAGTAATGAACATCATTTGACTTAACTGAAGAAAAAATAGGAGGGAAGAAAGATGCAGGGCTTCCGCTGACCTGTAAAGTCGGCAGAAGCCCTTCTTTGTATATTCTTTCAGGATTTATCCCATATAAACAGTGACGTGATATTCTGTTTTGCCTGCTTCCAATGGAATGAGGCTGCCTTCCATTTCTTTTCCGTCTACGGAAATCCTGGAAACACCTTTCTGCACACCGTCAGGTTTCTTTACATCAATGTAATAAACTGCGCCCCGGAATTTTCGGGTCAACTGGAAATCGCCGAAATCAGAAGGAACACATGGATCGATTCGTAATCCGTCATAGTCTGGCTGAACGCCCAGGATCGCCTGAGATACATTGACAAAGGTCCATGCAGCAGTACCGGTGAGCCAGCTGTTCTTCGCTTCGCCGTGATAGAAAGCATCTGCTCCTGCGATCATCTGAGAATAAACGTAAGGTTCTGTCCTGTGGATCTCACTGATGTTTTCGATATAGGACGGACAGGTTTTCCGGTAAATCTCAAAGGCTCTGTCGCCCCGGCCGATGGTGGTTTCCGCAATGGAGATCCATGGATTGTTGTGGCAGAAGATACCGGCATTTTCTTTGTATCCCGGAGGATAAGAAGAAATTTCTCCAAGGTTGAGATAATACCGGGTATAAGCAGGCTGCAGGATCATGATGCCGTATTTGGTATCCAGACGTTCTTTTACGGAATCCAGCGCTTTTTTGGCAAGCCCTTCCTCTACGCCGATGCCGGCCATGACACAGAAGCCCTGAGGCTCAATGTAAATCTGGCCTTCCCTGCATTCTTTCGAACCAACCTTTTGGGACTGGGCATCATAAGCACGGAGGAACCATTCCCCGTCCCAGCCGGCATCCAGGACTGCCTGGTACATGCTGTCTACGGCATCCAGAGCCTCTTTTTCCAGGTGATCTTTTCCAAGACGGCGGCAGATTTCTGCAAATTCTTTTCCGTATTTGACGAACATACCTGCAATGAATACAGATTCAGCAACAGGACCTTCGGATGGACCTGTGGTCTGAAAAGGTTCCCCGGGCTCTTTGGAGAAGCAGTTCAAATTCAGGCAGTCGTTCCAGTCTGCACGGCCGATAAGGGGAAGTTTGTGCGGTCCTAAATGGGTGCAGATATAATGGAAGGAACGGTACAAATGCTCAAACAGAGGCTGTGCTTTTTCTATCTGATTGTCAAAGGGAACCATTGCATCCAGGATGGAGAAATCGCCGGATTCCTTGATGTAGGCAGCCACAGCGGCAATGAGCCACAGGGGGTCATCGTTAAATCCGCTTCCGATATCCAAATTTCCTTTTTTGGTCAAAGGCTGATATTGATGATAGGCGCTTCCGTCCTCAAACTGGGTGGCAGCAATGTCCAGAATCCTTTCTCTTGCACGCTCCGGAATCAGATGAACGAAGCCCAGAAGATCCTGACAGGAATCCCGGAATCCCATCCCGCGGCCTGTACCGGACTCATAATAGGATGCGGAACGGGACATATTAAAGGTAACCATGCACTGATACTGGTTCCAGATATTTGCCATGCGGTTGATATGGCTGTCCATGCTTTTGACGATGTATTTGGAAAGAAGTCCGTCCCAGTATTCATTTAACCTGGCAAAAGCAGCTTCCACCTGCGCTGAGGAAGAGAAGCGGCTTAAAATATCATGGGCACCGTCCTTGCGGATAATGCCTGGAGCCTCCCATTTCTGATCCTCCGGATTTTCACTGTAGCCCAGCACGAATACAAAGTCTTTTTCTTCATCCGGAGCAAGGGTGATATCGATCTGGTGACTTGCAATAGGGTACCATCCGCTGGCAACAGAGCCGCGGCATTTTTTCTCTTTGACTGCTTCCGGGAAAGCGTTTCCGTTGTTGTAGCCAAGGAAAATATCACGGCTTGTGTCAAAGCCATCCACAGGGGTATTTACGCTGAAAAAGCTGTAGTGCTTTCTGCGTTCACGGTATTCGGTCTTGTGGTAAATGGTGCTGCCTTCGATTTCTACCTCACCAATGCTTAAGTTACGCTGGAAGTTGTTCATATCGTCTACCGCATTCCAGAGACAGAATTCTACATAGGAGAAAAGGGAAATGCTTTTCGTCTCTGCAGAAGTATTTTTCAGTTTTAAGTGATTGATTTCGCATGTAGTGTCTACCGGAACAAAAGCCAGCAGATCTGCATGAAGTCCATTTTTGGAAGAACAGAAGCGGCTGTATCCGAGACCGTGACGACATTCATAAGAATCTACTTCTGTCTTGGACGGCATGGTTCCGGGATTCCAGATTGTACCGTTGTCGTTTATATAGTAGTATTTTCCATTGGAATCCAGCGGAATAGAGTTATAGCGGTAACGGGTGATGCGCAGAAGCTTGGCATCTTTGTAAAAGCTATATCCGCCGCAGGTATTGGAAATCAGAGTAAAAAAGTCCTGCGTTCCTAAATAATTGATCCAAGGAAGGGGAGTATTAGGAGTAGTGATCACATATTCTTTTGCTGTATCATCAAAATGACCGAAGTTCATAGCGTAACCTCCTGAATTGTTGTATAATAAAATGGTAATCTGGGAAAATACAGAAAACTTATATAACGAAAACGAATGAGTTAAGATAAAACAAAAGGAAAGTGAGTAAACGAAGCATCTGCTTGCACATAGTATATAGGAAAAAAAGCGAAAAATCAATAATTAATTCTTATATTTATTAAGGAAAAAATGAACGACAGAGAGAAAAAACAAAAAAGTATGACCGCTTTTCTGCGGCTATGGCGGTACAGAAAATCCTCCTGCGAAAATGTTTAGATATGTTTACGAAAAGTTTCGTAAAATAATAGAAAATTTCCACGCCTAAGATGTTAAAATAGAAAAAAGGGACAATATGGTTTTGTGCATTTAATCCAAAATATCCAAAATGCATAAAAAAGTGAAAAAAATACTTGATTTTTTGTGCGGAAAAGGATAAGATAAAACTACGAAAACGATTTAGAAAAGACAAATAAAGAAAGAGTGAGGCAGGCTTATGGTTTCCATGAAAGAAATTGCCAAAAAATGCAATGTTTCCATAGCCAGCGTCAGCAAAGCTTTAAATGGATACTCAGACATTGGAGAAGAGACCAGAAACTACATAGTAAAGACAGCATCTGAAATGGGATATCTTCCGAATTCTTCTGCAAGATCCCTGAAAACAAAACGAAGCCACAATCTAGGAGTCCTTTTTATGGATGAGGCTATGAGCGGCTTGACACATGATTTTTTTAGTCCTGTGTTGGAAAGTTTTAAGAGAACTGCAGAAGAGAAAGGGTATGATATTACTTTTGCCAGCGGAAATATTTCAGGTCAGAAGATGAGCTACTATGAGCACTGCCGTTTTCGAGGTGTAGATGGTGTGGTAGTTGCCTGTGTGGATTTCTATTCAGAAGAAGTACAGGAACTGGTCAGGTCAGAACTTCCCGTAGTAACTATTGACCATGTGTTTGATGGAAGAATCGCTGTCGTATCTAATAATGTCCAGGGAATGGAGGAACTTGTTTCCTATATATATAGTATGGGACACAGAAAGATCGCTTACATTCACGGAGAGGATTCGTCGGTAACCAGAAGCCGTCTGAATACATTTTATAGAACACTTCAGAGAGAAGGGCTGGAGATTCCGGATGATTATATGCCTATGGTTCCGTACAGAGATGCCGATGCGGCTGCTCTGGCCACCGGGCAGCTTCTGGAATTGAAAAACCCGCCGACCTGTATTTTGTATCCGGATGATTTTTCAGCCTTGGGAGGAATTAATGAAATCCGGGAAAGAGGGCTTAGGATTCCCCAGGATATTTCCATTGCCGGATATGACGGAATTACGGTTGCAAGAGTTCTTGAGCCGAAGCTGACCACAATTTGCCAGGATACAGCGGCTATTGGAAGGATTGCAGCAGAGAAACTGGTGGATTTAATCGAAAATCCCAAAACCACACTGATTGATAAATTTACAGTAAACGGTACCCTTTTTAAAGGTGCTTCTGTAAAGAAGATCGATCCACGATAGGCATTTCTATTACACTAGCTGTAATATGAGATAAATGCACTTGCAAAAAGCATAATTTTAAGGAGGTAGCATCAAATGAAGAAAAAAATGATCAGTGCTGTATTGACAGCAGCCATGTTGGCAGGAATGACAGTAGGTAGTGTATTACCGGTATCTGCAGAAGAAGCAGCAGAAGGAAAAGTATTTAATATTTACTGCTGGAATGAAGAATTTAAGAGCCGTATTACAGATCACTATCCGGGATATGAGGAAGTTGACGCTACACATGGTAAGATTGGTGATGTAGATGTTGTTTGGAACATTACTCCGAATGATGACAATGCATACCAGAATAATCTGGATGAAAAACTTCTTGCTCAGGCAGATGCTGCAGCAGATGACAAGATTGACCTGTTCCTGATTGAAGCAGACTATGCTTTGAAATATGTTGATACAGAGTATACTATGAGTGTGGAAGATCTTGGGGTTACCGCTGATGACCTTGCTCAGCAGTTTGGTTATACACAGGATATCGTAACAGATTCCAACGGCGTTCTCAAAGGTGTATCATGGCAGGGCTGCCCAGGACTTTTGATCTACAATCGTGAAATTGCAAAAGAAGTTCTTGGATCTGATGATCCTGCAGAAGTACAGAAAGCAGTAGCTGACTGGGATACCTTCAGCGCAACGGCAGCAACCATGAAAGAAAAAGGATACTTTATGACATCTACAGTAAATGATGCATATCGTGTATTCTCCAATAACGTAACAAGCAAATGGGTAGACGGAACAACGATTAATGTTGATGAAAATCTGAAAGCATGGGTTGACATGTCTAAGGCAATGGTAGATGCAGGCCAGACCAACACCTACGAACTGTGGAGTGATGACTGGAGCAAAGGCTTCTATCCGGACGGCAAGGTATTCTGCTACTTTGGACCGGCTTGGTTCTATGATTTCTCTATGGCAGGAGATACCGAAGGCTCTATCGCTAACCAGGGCGGATGGGCAACAACCGAAGGTCCTCAGGGCTTCTTCTGGGGCGGCACATGGCTTTGCGGTGCAGCAGGAACAGACAATGCTTCTCTTGTAAAAGATATCATGCTTCAGATGACCTGCAATGCAGACGTTATGACAGAAATCGCAAAAGCTGACGGCGACTTCGTAAACAACAAAGGCGCTATGGAAGCTCTTGCAACAGATGAAAGCTTCGGCGATGCAATCCTTGGCGGACAGAACCCGATCGAGAAATTCCTTGCAGGAATCGATTCCATCGATCTGAGCAACCTTTCCAACTATGACCAGGGCTGCAACGAAGAGTTCCAGGCAGCTATGAAGAACTACTTCGAAGGAAATGCTACTTATGAAGAAGCATTAGAGCAGTTCTACACAGCAGTTATCGAGAAATATCCGGAACTGACAAAACCTGAAGCATAATCTTGTACATGGATTATTGCCAGAACCAGTAATTTGGCGCCATGCCTGCCTAGGCAGGCATGGCGTTCATTTCGCGATCTCGATATGTAGGGCTGGCATCAGTTTTTTACATTTCATAGAATTGTGAAGTTTAAAGATTTGCTGCGAACTTTGCATAGCTTGGAAGCGGTAGACTGCGTATGCAGCGGTTATTAAGAAAGGAGGAGACTGCTTATGAATCAGAAGATGAACAATAGAAAAGCAGTTAGTTATAATAAGTGGGGATACATATTTCTGATTCCCTTTGTTGTAGTATACGTTATTTTTCAGTTAGTTCCGCTTATTACAACCATATATAACAGCTTTTTCGAAAATTATCGTTCCGGTCTTACCCAGATTGGGCCTAATTTTATTGGCCTGCAAAATTATAAGGCTCTTTTGTCACAGGGGGATTTGCTGACCTATTTCCAGAATACCATGATTATGTGGATTATGGGATTTGTTCCCCAGATTATTGTTTCTCTTTTGCTTGGAGCATGGTTTTCAGATCCGCAGCTTAGATTAAAATTTACCAACTTCTTTAAAACAGTCATTTACCTGCCGAACCTGATCATGGCTTCTGCGTTTGCAATGTTGTTTTTTACGCTGTTCTCTGACAGCGGTCCGATGAATTCCATTCTGATGAATCTTGGAATTTTAAATCAGCCATTTAAATTCCTCTCCAATACCTGGAGTGCAAGATCCCTGGTGGCGATGATGAATTTCCTGATGTGGTTTGGAAATACCACTATTTTGCTGATGGCAGGTATGCTGGGAATCGATACTGCGCTGTTTGAAGCAGCCGAAGTGGACGGAGCAACTTCTACGCAGATATTCTTTAAGATTACGCTGCCTCTCTTAAGACCGATTCTGATTTATGTGATGGTTACATCCCTGATCGGCGGCCTGCAGATGTTCGATGTTCCTCAGATTTTGACCAATGGCTCCGGTGATCCTATGAGATCTACCATGACGCTGATCATGTATTTGAATAAGCATTTGTTCAGCAAGAACTATGGTATGGCAGGTGCACTTTCCGTATTAATGTTTATTGTAACCGGTGCACTGAGCCTGCTGATCTTTAAGTTTACAAATTCTGAGAACGAGTAGGAGGCGGACAGATATGAAGAATAAAAAAGCAAAAGGTCTTGGTATCGGTCCAAGAAGGGTAATCGCATATGTAGTACTGGTATTCATGGTATTCCTGTGTTTGTTCTGGTTTTACGTCCTGTTTGTAAACTCCACAAGATCTAATGGAGAATTGACAAAAGGATTTTCGCCCATACCAAGTGATCATTTTATTACAAACTGGAAAAACCTGATGGCAGGAACACTTCCTGTATGGAGCGGTCTTATCAACAGTGCAATTGTTGCATGCTTAAGCGCTCTGCTCAGCACTTATTTTTCTACAATGACTGCTTATGCGATCCATGCATATAATTTCCGGTTTAAAAACGCGATGTTTACTTTTATCCTGATGGTAATGATGATTCCTACCCAGGTTACAGCCCTTGGTTTTGTTCAGTTGGTAACAAAACTGAAACTGGAGGATTCCTTTATTCCGCTGGTGGTTCCTACCATTGCTGCTCCCATTACCTTCTACTATCTGAAGCAGTATATGCAGAGCAACCTTCCTCTTTCTCTGGTAGAGGCAGCGAGAATTGACGGTTCCGGTGAACTGCATACCTTTAACCGGATCGTACTTCCTCTGATGAAGCCGGCGATCGCAGTGCAGATGATTTTTACCTTTGTATCAAGCTGGAATAATTACTTTATTCCTGCCTTGGTTCTTCATAAGGATAATAAGAAAACACTGCCGATCTTGATCGCACAGCTTCGTTCCGCAGACTTCCTGAAGTTTGATATGGGTCAGGTTTATATCATGATCGTATTCTCTATTCTTCCGGTTATCGTGGTATATCTTTTCTTATCCAGAAGTATCGTCGGCGGCGTTGCAGCAGGCGGTGTAAAGGGCTGATTGCTTTTTTGCAAGGCATGAAATAATGATTACAAACAGAAAAGCTCCGCATAAGATTTAAAAAATCTGTGCGGGGCTTTTCTGTTGGAAAAAAGGGTGATATAATAGTGAAAACATTGAATTTGCACAGAAGAAGTGCAGGGGGAAAGACAAAAGATGGGGTATCAGGAGATCATTATTTTTATTATGGAGATGTTGGGAACCGTGGCTTTTGCAGCCTCGGGTGCCATGGTGGGCGTTGGAAGAGGAATGGATATTTTTGGCGTCTGTGTGCTGGGAGTGGTGACTTCCGTGGGAGGTGGGATGACCAGAGACATTATTCTGGGAATTACTCCGCCGGGGGTATTCCAGAATCCTATTTATGCGGCTGTGGCTACGCTTACTTCCTGTATTGTATTTGGAGTCTTATATACCAAAAAAGAACTTCTGGAGGGACATTTCAGAGAAACCTATGACAGAGCCATGCTTGTGATGGACTCCATCGGACTGGGAATCTTTACGGTGGTGGGGGTGAATACGGGAATCGGACAGGGATACCTGGACAACACCTTCCTGCTGGTTTTTCTGGGAACCATTACGGGCGTAGGAGGCGGCCTGCTGCGTGATATGATGGCAGGGGTTCCGCCCTATATATTTGTCCGGCATATCTATGCGTGTGCCTCTATTGTGGGGGCAATTTCCTGTGTGCATATCTACCGGAATTTTGGGGCAGTTGAGGCAATGGTAGTGTCCTCCGCAGTTGTGGTGCTGATCCGCTATCTGGCTGCACATTACCATTGGAATCTTCCAAGGCTGGATGAAAAGAAACGGCCGGGCGGCTGCTGAATATAGCTCCTATCCAATAAAAAGAGAGACAGAAGATTTCTTCCGTCTCTCTTTTTGTTACTGTGTGTTTTTTAGACTACTATGCCGATGTCTTAATCAAGGGGATGGGTATCCTGAAGTGCCATGAAACCTTCTTCCCCTGTTCGGATTTTCACTACATTTTCAATATCGTATACAAATACCTTGCCGTCTCCGTACTGTCCTGTGTGGAGGATTGCTTTTGCTGTTTCTACCACCTTCTGTACAGGTACCAGGCTGACAACGATCTCAATTTTGATCTTGGGAAGAAGATTCATATCCATTTCAACGCCACGGTAGAAGGAACGAGCACCCTTCTGAACGCCGCAGCCCATGACGTTTGTGATGGTGATTCCGGTAACACCGATATCATTCATGGCATGCATAAATTCTTCCAGCTTGCTCTGGCGGGTGATGATGACGACTTTTGTAAGCTTGTGAACCCCTTCTTTCGGAATCTCCGGGATAAATTCTGCAGGAGCAGAGGCAGCAGCATAAGTATCGGAAACCGGAGCTGACTTGGCAACACCCATAGGAGTGGGGACGGTTGTCATGGTATCGTGAACTACAAAACCGTCATATGCACTGGTAAGACCATGTTCTTTGCCGTCCAGACCTGCGATTTCTTCTTCAGGAGCTACGCGAAGCCCGATGGTATGTTTGATCAGCTGGAAAATGATGGTCATAGTAACAGCTACCCATGCGATGGTGATGATCATGCCAAGAAACTGTACGCCAAAGCCGTGGAAGCCGCCTCCAACCAGAAGACCTTTCCATCCGGTGCCGGTTCCGTCTGAAAAGAGCCCTGTTGCAAGCGTACCAAAAGCACCGTTTAAGCCGTGAACACCTACGGCACCTACAGGATCATCTACTTTCAGAACTTTATCAATAAATTCAATACCAAATACCACGATAAATCCGGAAAGAATACCGATTACTGCAGCGGAAGCAGGAGAGACCGTGTCACAGCCCGCGGTAATGGCAACCAGGCCGGCGAGAGAACCGTTCAGGGACATGGAGACATCCGGCTTTTTGTAACGGATCCATGTGATGGCCATCACCGTTACAGTGGCAACAGCAGCGGCCAGGTTGGTGGTAACGAAGATTTTTCCGGCGCTTACAATGGCATCTCCCTCCATACTTACGGTAGAAGCACCGTTAAACCCAAACCAGCAGAACCAGAGGATGAAAACTCCTAAAGCGCCTACAGTCAGGTTATGGCCGGGAATTGCTTTTGATTTGCCGTCTTTGGTGTATTTGCCGATACGGGATCCAAGAACAATCGCACCGATAAAGGCTGCAACGCCGCCTACCATATGGACTGCACAGGAACCTGCAAAATCGTGAAAGCCCATCTGGCTTATAAAACCGCCGCCCCAGATCCAGTGGCCGGATACCGGGTATACGATGAGGCTGATCAAAAAACTGTATACACAGTATGAGGAGAACTTGGTACGTTCTGCCATGGCACCGGAGACGATGGTAGCAGAAGTTGCACAAAAAACTGTCTGGAAGATTAAAAATGCCCAGAAAGGAACTCCGTCAGGGAGCATTCCGCTTCCGTAATTAGCTTCTGATGCCAGACCATGGATTGAGCCGAAAAAGCCGTTTCCTGTACCAAACATGATTCCGAAACCAACGATCCAGAAAGTGGGTGTTCCGATACAGAAATCCATCAGGTTTTTCATGATAATGTTGCCTGCATTTTTTGCTCTGGTAAATCCGGTTTCTACCATTGCAAAACCCGCCTGCATAAAGAAGACCAGGGCGGCACCCAGAAGCACCCAGATTGTGTTTACAGATGAAAATTCCATAATACTTTCCTCCCTAAAAAACTAGATTTATCGAAAAATGCGGAGGACTGATTTTCGTCCTCCGCATCTTTGCGAACTGAATGGGTTACTATCCGCACTGTGCTGTGAACAGTACGTATATGTAAAACAGGGGATACCCGTATCGTGTGATTAATGGATGAGGAAATCGATAATGAATTATGAAGTGGATGTTCATAACTGATATCCCCTGATTTTACCTTATAAAATTGTTTGATGGCTGCGTCGGCAGTCATGATCATTTAGATCGAGAACAGAAGTCTGCCGTAGGTAGGATACGGAAGGACACTTTCAGGAAGCATTGCTTCTGCCTCGTCAGCAGATTTCCGAAGGGTTTCCATATCCGTCAGCACGGTGGATTCGTATGCTTTTGCACTGGCGAGGATATCCTCACAGCTTTCCGCTTTGGCAGTATCTGCCTTTAAGGCGGTAAGTCCGGTAGCCATGGCTTCGGAAAGCCCGGTAAGTTTGGTCAGGACAGAAGTTTCCAGGGAAACGGAAATGTCCGGAACTACGGATTTTTTCAGGCTTGCGGTACGTGCAACCTGTTCCATGTAAGCTGTGATGCTGGGAAGAAGATCCTTCTGAATGATCTCCGCCATGGTATTGGACTCAATATGCAGGGTCTTTACATAGTTCTCAAGCTTGATCTCATAACGGGAATAAAGCTCGCCTTTTGTAAAGATGTTATGCTCTGTAAGCAGCGCTTCGTTCTTCGGACTGATGAACATTTCGAGGGCTTCCGGGGTGGCTTTCAGATTGTAAAGTCCGCGCTTCTTTGCCTCTTCTATCCATTCTTCCGTGTATCCGTTTCCGTTGAAGATGATGCGTTTATGGGCCGTGATGGTTTCTTTCAAAAGGTTATGAACCGCATGGTCCATTTCATCCGAAGGAACATCCTTCAGCTTATCGGCAAACTGGCGCAGAACCTCTGCAACAGCCGTGTTCAGGATGATGTTCGGATTGGCTACGGAAGAAGAGGAACCCAGCATACGGAATTCAAATTTATTTCCTGTAAATGCAAAGGGAGAAGTCCGGTTTCTGTCCGTATTGTCCTTTACAAAGTGAGGAAGGACCTTAGCTCCGATATCCATCTGGATGACGCCGTGACCTGCGAAGAATTCGTCCTTCTCAATGGATTGCAGAACTTCGGTCAGTTCATCTCCAAGGAAGATGGATACGATTGCAGGGGGTGCTTCATTTGCACCAAGCCTGTGGTCATTTCCTGCACTTGCAACAGAGATACGCAGAAGGTCTGCGTAATCATCCACAGCCTTGATGACGGCTACCAGAAATACCAGGAACTGGATGTTTTCTGCAGGAGTTTTGCCCGGATCCAGAAGGTTCACACCAGTATCGGTACTCATGGACCAGTTGTTGTGCTTGCCGCTTCCGTTGATGCCCTCAAATGGTTTTTCATGAAGGAGGCAGACCATTCCATGTTTGTCTGCTACTTTTTTCATGATTTCCATGGTGAGCTGATTATGGTCAACTGCAACATTGGTGGTATCAAAAACAGGTGCAAGCTCGTGCTGGGCAGGTGCAACCTCGTTATGTTTCGTTTTGGCCGGAATCCCCAGCTTCCAGAGCTCTTCATCCAGGTCATGCATATAAGCGGCAACTCTTGGATTCAGTGTTCCGAAATAGTGATCTTCCATTTCCTGGCCTTTGGGAGCAGGAGCACCGATCAGAGTGCGTCCGCAGAAAATCAGGTCTTTTCTCTGGTCATACAGTTCTTTGTCAACCAGGAAGTATTCCTGCTCCGGGCCTACTGTGGTAGTGATATGCCGTACCTCTGTGTTGCCCAGAATGCGGAGCAGTTTCAGTGCTTCCACATTTAATGCATCCATGGAGCGGAGAAGAGGTGTTTTCTTATCCAGAGCTTCACCGCTGTAGGAACAGAATGCGGTTGGAATATAAAGGGTACGATCTTTAATGAAGGCCGGGGAGGTAGGATCCCATGCGGTATATCCTCTTGCTTCGAAAGTAGCGCGAAGTCCTCCTGACGGGAAACTGGATGCATCCGGTTCCCCTTTTATAAGCTCCTTGCCGGAGAAGTCCATGATCACCTGGCCGTCGTTGGTGGGGGAAATGAAGCTGTCATGCTTTTCCGCAGTGAAATTGGTCATCGGCTGGAACCAGTGGGTATAGTGGGTGGCACCGTTTTCGATTGCCCATTCTTTCATGGCGACTGCTACGGAATTGGCAACATCCAGTTCCAGGTGGGAGCCGTTTTGAATGGTTTTCTTCAGTGCTTTGTACATGTCTTTTGGTAATTTGGTACGCATGATCTTGTCGTTGAAAACAAGGCTGCCGTATAATTCAGGAATATTTTGTGACATATGGGTATGCTCCTTTCTTTGCTAACAGAAAAAGGCGCCTTGGATATGCTCCAAAGCGCCTTTGCTTATGTGTGGTAGTATACACGAAAAATTGGAAATGTCAATGGGGTTTTGGAAAAAAATTGTGGGAGGGGGACGCCGCCCCCCCCATGCAGCCCGTCCGGGAGAAGGGGAAAGGGAGTGATGGGGCTGCGGTTTCGGAGCCGTAAGAAACAGTAAGTTTGCCGGGTTTCTGCTAAATGCGTTCCAAAAAATTGTGAACTCGCTTCGCTCAGACAGCACAATTTTTTTGAACAACGCAGAAATCCGGCAAACGAACTGTTTCTAAGGCTCCTGCAAATGCAGCCCCATCACTCCCTTTCCCCTTCTCCCGGACGGGCTGCACGGGGCTTCGGCTACGCCTGGTGAACTGGGAAGTGGGAAGTGGTGAAATGGGAAAGAAATAACAAAAAAAGAAATAATAAAAAATAGTATTTGATTTTGTGGTATTAAAAAGACTTGAACTATGAAAAGCCTTGAAAATACTGACTTCCTTGTTGATTAAGACACTCAAAACAGCAATGATTTTTACCGCTTTGGTGCTCAAATGGTGCCTGGATTTCCTATGGTGATATAAAACGACACGGGCAGATATAAGAAAACCATACTATGCGAGGGCGAAAGCACTCGATGCTTTCGCCCCCTTGGCTACCATGTAAGCAGGGGCAGACGCACTTGTCAATGGCGGGCGAAGCCCGTTTATCTCGACCGTTGATGAGGGCGGCTGGCTTTGCCACTTGTACAAATGCAGGAAAATGGTAGAAAAATTAATATGTGTGTGTTAAACTACAGACATTATAAAACCAGAATTTATTGAGCAGATTATTTATATTAACGTTGGAGGTTATTAATATGCAAAAATGGTGTACTGAAGATTGGCAATTTGAATTAACAGCAATAGAGGGAAAAGCAGGACATTGTCGGCTTGGATTGGAAAAAGGAGATAAATTTATCTTTTCATATGAATGTCCTGCTGGAATGTGTCCCAAAACAATGATACAAGTATACACATGGTGTGAAGTTATCCGATGTGGTGGTGATTTTACATATAGAGGCGAAAAAGAAAAATATGAAATGAATATACCATGCGCTGATGGATGTATACAATTTCATCTTAAAGCGACTCCTATTAACCGAGATAAAAATGGAAAACCACTGCCAAATGGTCCCAGACCAAAAGATGAGTAACTTCCAATTATGAATATAATCCTTATCTAGATAAAATCCAATATACACAAGGGGTTGGGATTTTCCCAAAAAGCAAAAATATCTCTGCTTGTCACAGACGGGAAAGAGTGATTTTTACAGAAAGGGTACCCCTTTCCTATGCTTGCTACGGAACTTTTTACAAAGGAACGGAAAGGATAATCTAAACAGATAGCTACTTACTTTGAAATATTACGCAGTTAAAGGGCATTTTTAAGGGAAAAGATAAAAACCTTACCCTATTAGTTTTAGTGCCTGTAATGCCTTTTGGCAAGGATTATTGAGCCTCTAATGCGTACCTTTGTGCGTAATAACACTGCTCTATGCTTGTGTGTATCGTTTTATTCGTGGTGCTAAAATGGTGCCCAACTTTACAAAATCAACTTATACGGCGATATGAGAGGATACAAGCAAGAACGGGAAAATCATTGAAAATACAGAATTTTTCCTTACTTCTATAAACACTTGTAAGAAGTTATAAGACGATTTTCGTCTATATAATCAATAAAAAATAAGGGTTGACAAATTTTTGGGGGGAATTATAATGCAAAAAGTGTAATGACGTTTAAAGAGTGTTAAATGGGACTTGAAAAATATCAGGATGGAGGTTGGTTTGATGGCCGGGATTAAGGAAGAGTGCGGGGTTTTTGGGATTTATGATCTGTATGGGGGGAATGTGGTTCCTTCGATTTATTACGGGCTGACTTCTTTGCAGCATAGGGGGCAGGAGTCTTGCGGACTGGCGGTTTCCAGAACGGATGGGGCGATCGGGAATGTGCAGTTTCATAAAGATCTGGGGCTTGTGAGTGAGGTTTTGCGGGAGGATACGCTGAATCGGATGGAAGGGGATATTGGCGTGGGGCATGTGCGGTATTCTACTACGGGGGCTTCAGTGGCGGAGAATGCGCAGCCTTTGGTTTTAACTTATGTGAAGGGGACGCTTGCACTTGCACATAATGGGAATCTGGTGAATACGGAGGAACTGAAATGGGAGCTGATTCAGACAGGAGCGATTTTTCATACCACGACGGATTCGGAGGTGATCGCGTTTCATATTGCACGGGAGCGGGTGCATTCCAGGACAGTGGAAGAGGCGGTGCAGAAAACAGCAGAGAAGATCAGAGGGGCCTATGCGCTGGTTGTGATGAGTCCGCGTAAGCTGATCGGGGTTCGCGATCCTTATGGATTGAAGCCTTTGTGTATTGGAAAAAGGGAAAATACCTATGTGCTGGCTTCTGAGAGCTGCGCCCTTACCTCTGTGGGGGCGGAATTTGTGAGGGATGTGGAGCCGGGAGAGATTGTTGCCATTACCAGGAACGGGATTTGTTCGGATAAGAGTATGGCAGTAAAAAAGCATGCACATTGTGTATTTGAATATATTTATTTTGCAAGGCTGGACAGCACCATGGATGGTGTCAGGATTTATGATGCCCGCATCCGCGGAGGAAAATCCCTGGCAAAATCTTATCCTGTGGATGCGGATCTTGTAACAGGGGTTCCGGAATCCGGAATTCCCGCGGCTAAGGGGTATTCGGAGGAGTCGGGGATTCCCTTTGGGTTTGCGTTTTATAAAAACAGTTATATTGGCAGAACTTTTATTAAACCCACCCAGAAGGAGAGGGAATCCAGCGTGCATCTGAAATTAAGCGTTCTGGAATCTGCTGTCAGGGGAAAACGGATCGTTTTAGTGGATGATTCCATTGTCAGAGGAACTACGATCAAAAATCTGATCCGTATGCTGAAGGAAGCCGGAGCACTGGAAGTCCATGTACGGATCTCCTCACCGCCGTTTTTGTATCCCTGTTATTTTGGAACGGATGTTCCGTCCAACAATGAGCTGATCGCAAGTACAAACAGTACGGAAGAAATCTGCGGTCTTATCGGAGCGGACTCCCTGGGATACATGAAGATTGATTATCTGGAAGGAATGGCAGGCGGCCTGCCCCTGTGCAAAGCTTGCTTTACAGGAGATTATCCGATGGAGATTCCGGGAAAATGAAAATAAGATATTTACAAACGAAAAAAAATAGGTTATAGTAATGCACATATTTAAAAAACAGTAGAACAGACCTGACAAAGGCGTCAGAAACAGAATGGGATGATGCAGCCCCTTTTCTGTTTCCGGCGTCTTTTTTATTTCACGGTGATAGAGGAGGAAATCACAGATGGCAGTAAAATATGTGTTTGTCACAGGCGGAGTGGTATCCGGACTTGGAAAGGGCATTACTGCAGCATCCCTTGGAAGACTGCTGAAGGCCAGAGGATATCAGGTAACTATGCAGAAGTTCGACCCGTATATTAATATCGACCCCGGGACCATGAATCCCATTCAGCATGGGGAAGTATTTGTGACAGATGACGGAACAGAGACAGACCTGGACCTTGGACATTATGAGCGGTTCATTAATGAATCCCTGGATAAAAATTCCAATGTGACTACAGGAAAGATTTACTGGTCTGTTCTCCAGAAGGAGCGCAGGGGAGATTTCGGCGGAGGGACAGTGCAGGTGATCCCCCATATCACCAATGAGATCAAAAGCAGATTTTACAGAGGAAAAAACCCGGAAGAAGAAAGAATCGCAATCATCGAAGTGGGAGGAACCGTAGGAGATATTGAAAGCCAGCCCTTTCTGGAATCCATCCGGCAGTTTCAGCATGAGGTGGGGCGGGAGAATGCGGTACTGATTCATGTAACGCTGATTCCTTACCTGAAAGCATCCGGAGAGATGAAAACGAAGCCCACCCAGGCCAGTGTGAAGGAACTGCAGGGAATGGGCATCCAGCCGGATATTCTGGTGTGCAGAAGCGAGTATCCCCTCACAGAAGAGATCAAAGAAAAAATTGCCCTGTTCTGTAATGTTCCGGTGAGTCATGTATTACAGAACCTGGACGTAGAATATTTGTATGAGGCTCCTCTGGCTATGGAGAAAGAAAAGCTGGCGGATGTTGTCCTTAAGAGCCTTCATCTGGAAAACAGGGAGCCGGATCTGAGAGCCTGGGAAGCCATGGTCAGCAGCCTGAGACATCCAAAGGGAACGGTAAAAATTGCGATGGTTGGAAAATATACCCAGCTCCATGATGCGTATTTAAGCGTTGTGGAAGCGCTGAAGCATGGAGGAATCGCATGCAGGGTAAAACCGGAAATCCTATGGGTGGACTCGGAGGAACTGAATGGAAAGAATCTGGACCGGAGCCTTCATGATGCGGATGGAATCCTGGTTCCGGGCGGATTCGGAAACAGAGGCACGGAAGGGATGATCCTTGCAGCCTGGTATGCAAGAACCCACAGGATCCCTTATCTTGGCATTTGCCTTGGAATGCAGATGGCAATCGTGGAGTATGCCCGCCATGTTCTGGGATATGAGAATGCTAACAGCATCGAGCTGGATCGGGAGACACCGTATCCGGTCATTGCCCTGATGCCGGATCAGGAAAGCGTGGAGAATCTGGGAGGAACGCTGCGGCTTGGCAGTTACCCCTGCGTTCTTGCAGAGGACACGGTATCCATTGGACTTTTTGGCAAAAAAGAAATTGAGGAACGGCACAGACATCGTTATGAAGTAAATAATGCTTACAGGGCAGAGCTGGCGGAAAAGGGCATGATCATTGCCGGAACCTCCCCGGATGGCCGTATCGTAGAAATGATCGAGATAAAAAAACATCCGTTTTTTGTGGGAACCCAGGGGCATCCGGAATTTAAATCCCGACCGGACCAGGCACATCCTTTATTTGAGGGATTTGTGCGTGCCGCATTAAATGATGCAAATACAAAAATCAGTCATGATTCAGCCGGTTCTGCAGGAAAATCTGCAGAGCTTCCGTGATTCAGGACTGTTCCTATAGAATAACAGAGAGAAAGGATGAGGAGTATGAGAGAAGCGAGAAAGGAAGAACCGGGGCTGTATCGCCGACAATTTGAACATGACAACTGCGGGATCGGGGCAGTAGTCAACATCAAGGGAAAGAAAACCCATGATACAGTGGCCGATGCTCTGAAAATTGTGGAGAATCTGGAGCATAGGGCAGGAAAAGATGCAGAAGGAAAGACAGGGGACGGCGTAGGAATTTTGCTGCAGATCTCCCACAGGTTTTTCAAAAAGGCATGTAAAAAAGAGGGAATTGAAATCGGACAGGAGAGGGAATACGGGATAGCACAGTTCTTTTTTCCGCAGCATGAGATCAAACGCGCCCAGGCAAAGAAAATGTTTGAAATCATTATCCGGAAGGAGGGGCTGAAGCTTCTGGGCTGGAGAATGGTTCCTGTAATTCCAGAAGTGCTGGGACATAAGGCAAAGGAATGTATGCCCTGTATTATGCAGGCATTCATTGAGAAGCCACAGGATGTGGAAGCAGGACTTCCCTTTGACAGAATGCTGTATATTGCCCGCAGGGAGTTTGAACAGAGTAATGACAATACCTATGTGGTTTCCATGAGCAGCAGGACGATCGTTTATAAGGGAATGTTCCTTGTGGGCCAGCTTCGTACATTTTTTCCGGATCTGCAAAGCCCTGATTATGAATCCGCCATTGCCATGGTGCATTCACGGTTCAGCACCAATACCAATCCAAGCTGGGAAAGGGCTCATCCCAACCGTTTTATGGTACATAACGGAGAAATCAATACGATCCGCGGCAATGCGGACAAAATGTTGGCGAGGGAAGAAAACATGGAATCTCCCTACCTGAAAGGGGAACTGCACAAAATTCTTCCGGTAGTCAACCGTTCCGGTTCGGACTCTGCCATGTTGGATAACACCCTGGAATTTCTGGTAATGAGCGGTATGGAACTGCCTCTTGCCGTGATGATCACCATTCCGGAGCCATGGGCAAATAATGATACCATTTCCCAGGAGAAGAGAGATTTTTACCAGTATTATGCAACCATGATGGAACCCTGGGACGGTCCGGCTTCCATTCTGTTTTCGGATGGAGATGTGATGGGTGCGGTACTTGACAGGAATGGACTTCGTCCGTCAAGATATTATGTTACCTCTGACGGCTATGTGATCCTTTCCTCTGAAGTAGGGGTAATGCCGGTTCCGGAAGAGAAGATCATACTGAAAGAGCGCCTGCATCCCGGAAAGATGCTTCTGGTGGATACTATTCAGGGGAGGATCATTGATGACAATGAATTAAAAGAAACCTATGCCAGAATGCATCCCTACGGAGAATGGCTGAACAGTCATCTTGTTCAGTTAAAAGATATTAAAATACCGAACCAGAGAGTGGAGGAATATACGGAGGAGCAGAGGGCGCGTCTGCAGAAGGCATTTGGATATACCTATGAGCAGTACCGTACTTCCATCCGGAACATGGCTCTGAACGGCAGTGAAAGCATTGGAGCCATGGGCGTGGATACCCCTCTGGCTGTTTTGTCAAAAGAACACCGCCCTCTGTTTGATTACTTTAAACAGATTTTTGCTCAGGTTACCAATCCTCCCATTGATTCCATCCGTGAGGAAATCGTGACATCCACAACAGTTTATGTGGGGAAGGATGGAAATCTTCTGGTGCAGCAGCCGGAAAACTGCCAGGTGCTTAAAATCGCCCATCCGATCCTGACCAATACGGATATGCTGAAGATCAAGACCCTGAAACAGGAAGGCTTCCAGGCAGCGGTCGTTTCTACGCTTTATTATAAAAGCACAAAGCTTGAGCGTGCCATCGACAGGCTGTTTGTGGAGGTAGATAAAGCCTTTCGGGAAGGGGCAAATATTCTGGTGCTTTCTGACAGAGGCGTAGATGAAAACCATATGCCCATCCCGTCCCTTCTGGCAGTATCTGCGGTACACCAGCACCTTGTAAAAACAAAAAAGAGCACCTCTCTGGCCATTATCGTGGAGTCCGGTGAGCCCAGAGAAGTGCACCATTTTGCCACCCTCCTGGGATACGGGGCAAGTGCGGTCAATCCTTACCTTGCGCAGGAAACCATCCGGGAGCTGATTGATAATCATATGCTGGATAAGGATTATTATGCCGCTGTGGATGATTACAATTACGCAGTTTTAAACGGTATTGTAAAAATTGCTTCGAAAATGGGAATTTCTACGCTGCAGTCCTATCAGGGTGCGCAGATTTTTGAAGCCATTGGTATTTCCGGAGAAGTAATTGACAAATATTTTACCGGTACGGTCAGTCGTGTGGGCGGTATTACGCTGGAAGATATTGAGGACAATGTGGAGAAGCTTCATTCAGAAGCATTTGATCCCCTGGGGCTGACCACGGATCTGACTTTGGACAGTGTGGGAGCCCATAAGATGAGAAGCCAGGGGGAGGATCACCGGTATAATCCAAAAACCATCCATCTTCTGCAGCAGTCAACCAAATGCGGCGACTACCAGATGTTTAAGGAATATACGTCTCTGGTGAATCAGGAGAGCCACGGGAACTTAAGAGGACTGATGGAATTTAAATATGCGGATACCCCCCTTCCCCTGGAAGAAGTAGAGAGCGTGGAGGAAATCGTGAAACGCTTTAAAACAGGTGCCATGTCTTACGGCTCGATTTCCAAGGAGGCTCATGAGACACTGGCTATAGCCATGAATCGTCTCCACGGAAAGTCCAATACAGGAGAGGGGGGAGAGAGCGACGAACGGATTGATTCTGCAGGCTCCGAAGATGACCGCTGTTCTGCAATCAAACAGGTTGCCAGCGGACGGTTCGGTGTTACCAGCAGGTATCTTGTTTCCGCAAAAGAAATACAGATTAAAATGGCCCAGGGCGCAAAACCGGGAGAAGGAGGGCATCTTCCTGCAAAAAAAGTGTATCCCTGGATTGCAAAAACACGTCACTCTACACCGGGTGTCAGCCTGATTTCTCCGCCGCCGCATCACGATATTTATTCTATTGAGGATTTGGCACAATTGATCTACGATCTGAAAAATGCCAACAAATATGCGGATATTTCCGTAAAACTGGTTTCGGAGGCAGGTGTGGGTACAGTAGCAGCAGGCGTTGCAAAAGCCGGCGCCCAGACAATCCTGATTTCCGGTTATGACGGAGGTACAGGCGCTGCGCCCAGAAGTTCCATTCACAATGCAGGCCTTCCCTGGGAGCTTGGACTTGCGGAAACCCATCAGACCCTTCTGCGGAACGGGCTGAGAAACCGGGTGCGGATTGAGACGGACGGCAAGCTGATGAGCGGGCGTGATGTAGCCATCGCTGCGCTTTTAGGGGCAGAGGAATTTGGTTTTGCCACAGGCCCCCTTGTGACCATGGGCTGTGTGATGATGCGCGTCTGCAATCTGGATACCTGCCCGGTAGGGGTAGCTACCCAGAATCCGGAACTTCGCAAGAGATTCCGGGGCAAACCGGAATATGTGGAAAAATTTATGCGGTTTATCGCACAGGAGCTGCGGGAATATATGGCTCGTCTGGGAGTCCGCACTCTGGATGAAATGGTGGGAAGGACCGATCTTCTGGTTCCAAAAGAAAACGTGGAGGAACCCCATAAGGGAAAGGTGGATTTGAGTTCGATCCTGTACAATCCGTATGCAGGAAGTAAGGAAAAGGTTACCTTTGACCCGAAAGCAGAATATAATTTTGAACTGGAGAAAACCTTAGATGAAAAGGTTCTGCTGAAAAAGTGCGCAGCATCCATTTCTTCAGGCGAACCGGTGGAGATCAACGTAGAAGTAACGAACACGGACCGTGCATTTGGTACGATCCTGGGCGCAGAGATTACCAGGCAGAAGAAAGACGGGCTTGCAGAAGATACGATCGTGGTCAACTGTACTGGGGCAGGAGGACAGAGCTTTGGTGCATTTATTCCCAAAGGACTGACCTTGAATCTTACCGGTGACAGCAATGACTACTTTGGCAAGGGACTTTCCGGCGGGAAGCTGATCGTGAAGGTTCCGGAGAAAGCTGCCTATAAAGCAGAAGAAAATATCATCATAGGAAACGTGGCTCTTTACGGCGCTACAAGCGGAACTGCATTTATCAACGGTGTTGCGGGAGAACGGTTTGCAGTTCGCAACTCCGGTGCCTGTGCGGTTGTGGAGGGTGTTGGAGAGCACGGATGTGAATATATGACAGGTGGCCGCGTAGTGGTTCTCGGGAAAACAGGCAAAAACTTTGCGGCAGGTATGAGCGGCGGGATTGCTTACGTTCTGGATATGCACAGCGAGCTTTATAAAAATATCAACAAAGCGATGATTTCCATTGAAAAAGTGGAGAATAAATATGATAAGAAGGAACTGTATGATCTGATCGAGGCCCATGTGAAGGCAACCGGCTCCAGCCTTGGTGCCGGGATTCTGGCGGATTTTGAATCCTATCTGCCTTATTTTAAGAAACTGATTCCTGGTGAATATAAGAGAATGCTCACTCTCAGCGCAAAACTTGAGGAAAAGGGGCTTACAGGCGAACAAGCACAGATGGAAGCATTCTATGAAAGTATTGGTGTGAAACATTAAGGGAGGAAAAATACATGGGAAAACCAACAGGCTTTTTGGAGTATCATAGAGAAACGGCGAAGGTGCTGCCGCCTAAGGTTCGGATTTCCAATTTTCATGAGTTCCGGATTCCGCTGAATAAAGAAAAGCAAATGTTACAGGGAGCACGCTGTATGGCCTGCGGCGTCCCTTTTTGCCAGTCCGGTGCTATGATTGCAGGAATGGCTTCCGGATGTCCCCTTCATAATCTGGTTCCGGAAACAAATGACCTGGTATATACAGGCAACTGGAAACAGGCATATAATCGTCTCAGCAAGACCCACAGCTTTCCGGAATTTACCTCAAGGGTCTGCCCCGCTCTCTGTGAGGCTGCCTGTACCTGCAATCTGAACGGAGAGCCGGTGGCAACCAAGGAAAATGAGAGGGCAATCATAGAAACAGCTTTTGAAGAGGGCTGGGTGATGCCCAAGAAACCCAAGGTACGTACAGGAAAGACCATTGCTGTTGTGGGAAGCGGACCAGCTGGGCTTGCCGCAGCGCAGCAGCTGAACAGAAGAGGCCATCAGGTGACTGTTTATGAGAGAAGTGACAGGATCGGCGGCCTTCTCCGTTATGGGATCCCTAATATGAAACTGGAAAAATGGGTGATTGACAGACGGGTTTATCTTATGGAAGAAGAAGGGGTGACATTTGTTACCAATACCAATATTGGGGTGGATATTTCCGCAAAAGAGCTTCAGAAAAAATTTGACAGGGTGGTTCTTGCCTGCGGAGCTTCCAATCCAAGGGATATCAAAGTTCCGGGAAGAGAAGCGAAGGGAATATACTTTGCCGTGGACTTCTTAAAGAAGGTAACGAAATCCCTTCTGGACAGTGATTTTGGAAAGGTCCCTTATGAACTTGCCAGAGGAAAGCATGTCCTGGTTATCGGCGGCGGAGATACGGGGAACGACTGTGTAGGAACTGCTATCCGCCTGGGAGCAAAATCCGTGAAACAACTGGAGATGATGCCTAAACCGCCGGTGGAAAGGATGGAGAGCAATCCATGGCCTCAGTGGCCGAAAGTGCTGAAAACGGATTATGGCCAGGAAGAGGCCATTGCCGTATTTGGCAGTGATCCCAGAATCTATCAGACCACCGTAACAGAATTTATTCCTGATAAAAAAGGAAATGTATGCAAAGCAAAGATCGTGAAGCTGGCAGGCCAAAAGGATGAAAAGACAGGCAGAATGGTGATGGTTCCTCTGGAAGGAACAGAGGAAGTGATCCCTGTGGACCTGGTGCTGATTGCAGCCGGATTTCTGGGAAGCGAAAAATATGTGACAGAGGCTTTTGGCGTGGCTGTAAATACCCGCACCAATGTGGACACAAAGCCGGACTGCTATGATACTTCCGTTCCTGGGGTATTTACTGCAGGAGATATGCACAGAGGCCAGTCTCTGGTGGTATGGGCGATCCGGGAAGGCAGAGAGGCTGCAAAGATGGTCGATGAATCTTTGATGGGATACACAAACCTTTAAAAAAGGTAGTTGACAAAGAGGGATGCGATTGTTATAATACGTGCATGAACAAGGGCGTTCTTTTGATGGGGAAACCAGTCAGAAGTGCGCCCTTTATTTGATTTGATTGAATGATAAGGAGAGAATAGAATGGGGAATTATACCAGAGAGGAAGTCCTGCAGATGGCTGAAGAGGAGGATGTGGAATTTATCCGCCTTCAGTTTACTGATATGTTTGGTGCTTTGAAAAATATTGCGATCACTTCGCGGGAACTTCCCCGGGTGCTTAGGGATGGGTATATTATTGACGGAAGTTCTATTGCCGGAGTAGCAGAGGAAACAGAGCCTGATCTGTATTTGTATCCGGATCCGAATACATTTACTATTCTGCCGTGGAGACCCCAGCAGGGAAAGGTGGCGCGGCTTTTGTGCGATCTGTACAAAGCAGATGGAACAGCCTGTACAAACAGCGCCAGATATATCCTGAAAAGAATTTCTAAAAAAGCAGAAGCAGAGGGTTATATCTGTTTTATTGACCCGGAATGTGAGTTTTTCCTGTTTCATTCGGATGACAATGGCATGCCGACTACATTGACCCATGAGAAAGCAGGATATCTTGACATGAGTCCCCTGGATCTTGGGGAAAATGCAAGAAGGGATATGGTGCTGAATCTGGAAGATATGGGAATTGAAGTAGAGTCCTCCCATCATGAGATTGCACCTGCACAGCATGAGATTGTCTTTAAGAACGGGGAAGTAAATGAAATGGCTGACCGTATTATGACCTTTAAAATGGCTGTGCGTACCATTGCCAAGCGCCACGGACTTCATGCCACCTTTATGCCGAAGCCAAGAACCGATGTGGATGGTTCCGGTATGCACATCAGCTTTTCTGTTTTTAAAGACGGAGAAAATATTTTTGAGTGCCAGAAGGAACCAAAAGGGCTCAGTGATGAGGCGTATTACTTTATAGGAGGCCTTCTTGCACACAGCAGAGAGATGGCACTGGTCACCAATCCTCTGGTAAATTCCTATAAACGTCTGGTGCCGGGATATAAGGCGCCTACGGAGCTGACCTGGACCAGGAATAATCAGAACTCTCTGGTAAGGATTCCGGTTGCCAGAAAAGGAAATACGAAGATCGAACTGAGAAGTCCGGATGCAGCATCCAATCCATACCTGGTATTTGCAGTTTGTCTTGCAGCGGGGCTGGATGGAATTCATAAGAAGATTTTCCCTACGGAAGCTTCTGACCGTTCGGAAAGAGGTTCTTCTGAACAGTCACAGCCGGTGGAGAATCTTCCGGAAAATCTGAAAGAAGCCATTGAACTTTTTGAAGGAAGTTCCTGGATAAAAGATGTTCTGGGAAAAGCTTTCTGTGAGAAATATGCAGCTTCCAAGAAAAGGGAATGGCTGAAGTATACAAGACAGGTAACAGACTGGGAAATAGAAAATTATCTTTATCGTATCTAAAGTTCTAAGGTTTGTCGGAAATAGAAAAATGAGGAGTCGTATTGTATGAGTGGCAGCATCGTAATCGCTTTACCGAAAATTGAAGATGCAAAAAAGATCCGTACGATATTGGTAAGACACGGATTTTCAGTAGCTGCAGTATGCAATACGGCTTCCCATGCACTTTCCAGTATCTCCGAGCTGGAGAGCGGCGTCCTGATCTGTGGTTACCGCCTGCCGGATATGTATTACCACAATCTGAAGGAATGCCTGCCGGAAGGTTTTGAAATGCTTCTTCTTGCGTCTGCAAGAATCATCCAGGAGGTTCCTGCATCCGTGCTTACTGTGGAACTGCCCATGAAGGCAGGAGACTTTTTAAACACTGTAAATATGGTTCTGGCTCAGATTGAACGCCGCAGCAGAAAAGATAAGAAAAAGCCAAAGCCCCGCACATGGAAGGAACAGAATTATATTTCCAATGCGAAGATGCTGCTGATGCAGCGGAACCACCTCAGTGAGGAAGAAGCATATCGCTATATCCAGAAGTGCAGTATGGACTCCGGCACGAATATGGTGGAAACGGCGCAGATGCTTTTGATGCTGTTTTATGATGAACTTTAACAGAAATGAAATATTGAATTCTGATCACAAAGGCGTGATCAAAATATCCAATCCTGGCATACTACGGGTGATTACGGGTATGCCGGGATTTTTTATCATAGGAAAGAGATTCTTTCTTATTAAAATGGAGGATGAGGAAATGGAGTTTTTGGATGGAATCTGGAAAAAAGAAGTATGCGACTGGGAGATTCTTATGAGCAATCAGATATTAAACCAGAGTGTCACAGTGGAAGGGATGATTCACAGTATTCGCCATATGGGAGATATCGCTTTTGTGATTCTGAGGAAACGGGAAGGGCTTTTTCAGACTGTTTTGGAAAATACGAAGGCAAATGTTTCAATCCATGATATGAAGGAAGGAATGGCGGTACGTGTCCGGGGTGTGATACAGGAAGAAGCGAGAGCACCTCATGGGAGAGAGATTTGCATTACAAACGCTGAAATTTTGTCCGCTCCGGCAGAACCACTTCCCATGGCCATTGACAAATGGAAGCTGAACACATCCCTGGAAACGAAATTGAATCTTCGCCCCATTGCTCTGCGCAATATGCAGGAGCGGGCGAAGTTTAAAATGCAGGAGGCACTGGTAAGAGCATTTCGGGATTATCTCTATACACAGGGATTTACAGAAATCCATACGCCTAAGATCGGGGCAAGAGGCGCAGAGGGCGGTGCCAATATGTTCCGTCTCAGTTACTTCCACAAACCTGCAGTGCTGGCACAGAGCCCACAGTTTTATAAACAGATGATGGTGGGAGTGTTTGAACGTGTATTTGAAACCGGTCCGGTATTCCGTGCAGAGAAGCATAATACGAAGCGCCATTTGAATGAATATACCAGCCTGGATCTGGAGATGGGATATATTGACGGTTTTGAAGAGCTTATGGCTATGGAGACAGGATATCTTCAATATGCCATGGAGCTTCTTGCGAAGGAGTATGGGAAGGAACTTTCCATCCTGGACATAACGCTTCCGGAGGTCTCGAAGATTCCGTCTGTTCGTTTTGATAAAGCAAAACAGCTTGTGGCAAAGAAGTACGACAGAAGGATCCGCAATCCTTATGATCTGGAACCGGAAGAGGAAGCACTTATCGGCCGGTATTTTAAAGAAGAATACAATGCAGATTTTGTTTTTGTTACCCATTATCCTTCCAAGAAGAGACCTTTCTATGCAATGGATGATCCTGCAGATGAGAAATTTACTTTGAGCTTTGACCTTTTGTTTCATGGACTGGAGGTAACGACAGGAGGCCAGAGAATCCATGATTACCATTCCCTTAAAGAAAAGATAGCAGCCAGAGGGATGGAAGAAGAGGGAATGGAGCAGTATCTGGACACCTTTAAATATGGAATGCCTCCTCATGGCGGTCTTGGCATCGGCCTGGAGCGGCTGACCATGCAGCTTGTGGGAGAAGATAATGTAAGAGAGACGTGCCTGTTTCCGAGAGATCTGAACAGGCTGGAACCATAAGGCTGATAAGGAGGAGACCGAAGCATGGCACAATTCATTGATGAAGAAACTATAGAAGATGTCTGCATTCTTGCAAAGCTTTCCTTGAGCAGTGAAGAAAAGGAAAAGGCCAGGGAAGAGATGCAGAGGATGCTGGATTATGTAGAAAAGCTGAAAGAACTGGATACGGAAAATACAGAACCCCTGTCCCATATTTTTGGAGAACATAATGTTTTCCGGGAAGATGTTGTTACAAACGGGGACGCCAGGGAAGAGATGCTTAAGAATGCTCCCAAGACAAAAGAATGGCAGTACCAGGTTCCTAAGACAATTATTTAGGAAGCTTTTGCATTGCGATGAAGAATGATGAGGAGATGGAAGCAATGGATTTGGAGAAGCTTACCGCACTGCAGCTTGCGGAAAAAATAAAACAGAAACAGATCAGTGTTCTGGATGGTGTCGGGCAGGTATTTGACCGGATTGAGAAAAAGGAGCCGAAGCTTCATGCTTATCTGGATACCTATAAAAAAGATGCTTATGCAAAAGCAAAGCAGGTAGAAAAGGGAATTGCCGACGGGACTTATACAGGTCCCCTTGCCGGTGTTCCCATTGCCGTTAAAGATAATATCTGTATCAAAGGGAAAAAGACCACATGTGCGTCCAGAATACTGGAGAATTTCGTTCCCCAGTATGATGCAGAGGTCATTTCTCGTCTGGAGCGTGCGGGGCTTATTATCATCGGTAAGACCAATATGGATGAGTTTGCAATGGGAAGTACCACAGAAACATCCGCCTATGGTATTACCAGAAATCCCTGGAATTCTGACCATGTTCCCGGGGGATCTTCCGGTGGCTCCTGTGCGGCTGTAGCTGCAGGAGAAGCTTACCTGGCTCTTGGATCAGATACAGGCGGATCGATCCGGCAGCCAAGTTCCTACTGCGGCGTTACAGGAATCAAGCCTACTTATGGGACAGTATCCCGTTATGGTTTGATTGCCTATGCCTCTTCTCTGGACCAGATCGGCCCTGTGGGAAAGGACACGGCAGACTGTGCAGCCCTTCTGGAAATTATCGCAGGACATGACAAAAAGGACAGTACCTCCCTGGAGAGAACGGATCTGGATTTCTCCAATGCGTTAAGCGGCAGTGTGATGGGAATGAAGTTCGGTGTTCCAAAGGAGTACCTTGCAGAGGGACTTGATCCGGATGTGAAGGAAGCCTTTATGGAAACATTGAAAACATTAACCGGGCAGGGGGCTATTGTAGAATTCTTTTCCATGAAAACAACGGAATATATGATTCCGGCCTACTATATTATCGCCAGCGCGGAGGCAAGCTCCAATCTGGAACGTTTTGACGGAGTGAAGTACGGTTATCGCGCTGAAGATTATGAAGGACTTCACGACATGTACAAAAAGACCAGGACGGAAGGATTCGGGGAGGAAGTAAAGCGCAGGATCATGCTTGGCTCCTTTGTATTAAGCTCCGGCTATTATGATGCCTACTATCTGAAAGCATTAAAGACAAAAGCGCTGATCAAGAAAGAGTTTGACCAGGCATTTGAAAAATACGATGTGCTTCTTGCCCCTGCAGCACCTTATACAGCACCCAAAATCGGGGAAAGCTTAAAGGATCCTCTTGCCATGTATCTGGGAGATATTTATACGGTAGCTGTAAACCTCTGCGGTCTTCCGGGAATTACGGTTCCCTGCGGTCTGGATCATGCAGGACTTCCGATTGGAATCCAGATGATCGGGGATTGCTTTATGGAAAAGAAAATTCTCCGTGCAGCAAAATGTTATGAAATGGCACGGGGAGTATTTCCCGCACCCGGGGAAGGAGGCAGAATGTTATGAAACAATATGAGACAGTGATCGGGCTGGAGGTTCACGTGGAGCTTGCCACGAAGACAAAGATTTTCTGCGGCTGTTCCACAGAGTTTGGAGGGGTCCCCAATACACATACCTGCCCGGTCTGCACCGGCATGCCGGGATCCCTGCCTGTATTGAATAAACAGGTGGTGGAATTGGCCCTAAAGGCAGGAATTGCGGCAAACTGTAAGATTAACCAGTATTGTAAATTTGACAGGAAGAATTATTTTTATCCGGATAATCCGCAGAATTATCAGATTTCCCAGTTGTATCTGCCCATCTGTCATGATGGCTGGGTAGAGATTGAAACTTCTGCGGGAAAGAAAAAAATCCGTATCCATGAAATGCATATGGAGGAGGATGCCGGAAAACTGATCCATGATGAATGGGAGGATTGCTCTCTGGTAGATTATAACCGAAGCGGTGTACCTCTGATTGAAATTGTTTCGGAACCGGATATGAGAAGCACAGAGGAAGTAATTGCTTATCTGGAGAAGCTTCGCTGTATGATGCAGTATCTGGGAGTTTCTGACTGCAAGCTTCAGGAAGGGTCCATGCGTGCAGATGTAAACCTTTCTGTGCGGGAGTCAGGCACCGTGGAAATGGGAACAAGAACAGAAATGAAGAATCTGAACTCCTTTAAAGCGATTGGCAGAGCCATTGAAGGGGAGCGGGAGCGCCAGATCGAGCTCCTGGAAATGGGCAGAGAAGTGACACAGGAAACACGGCGCTGGGATGACAACAAAGAATCCTCCCATGCCATGCGCTCGAAAGAGGACGCTAAGGATTACCGCTATTTTCCGGACCCGGATCTTCCGCCTGTTCATATCAGCGATTCCTGGATCAATGCCATTCGTGTCTCCATGCCGGAACTTCGGGAGGAGAAGCGGGAACGCTATCAGAAGGAATATGGACTTCCGGCATATGATACAGAGCTTCTTACAGAGTCAAGAGCTCTCTCAGAGCTTTTTGAAAAAACGGCAGAAGCCTGCGGGAATGCAAAAAAGGCGGCAAACTGGTTTATGGTGGAAGTGCTTCGCCTTATGAAGGAAAAGCTTCTGGAGCCGGAACAGGTGCATTTTTCTCCCGGGTATCTGGCTGATCTGATCCTGATGGTGGAGAAAAAGGAAGTCAGTGCACAAAATGCCAAGAAGGTATTTGAAAAAGTGTTTGAGGAAGACATTGATCCGACTGTTTACATTGAGGAACAGGGATTGAAGATCGTGGAGGATACCAGCCTTCTTGAGGATGCGGTAAATCATATCCTTGATGAGAATCCGGGGCCTCTCTCAGAGTTTCTGGGAGGCAAGGAGAAAGTATTCGGTTTCTTTGTTGGAAAACTTATGAAAGAGTTAAAAGGCAAGGCAAGCCCTGATGCGGTTCGGGAAGCTCTGATAAAAGAAATAAATAAACGAAGATGAAGCAAATACAAATTGGAGAAAAATATAAGAAAAGGCAGGAAATTGGAAAATATGGTTACAGTGAATAGAAATTACCTGAAATTACCGGGAAGTTATCTTTTTTCAACAGTTGCCCGGAAAGTTGCGGAATATCAAAGCGCCAATCCGGGTGCAGAGATGATTCGCCTTGGAATCGGGGATGTAACGCAGCCTCTGGCTCCGGCAATCATCGATTCCCTTCATAAAGCTGTGGATGAGATGGCAGGAAAGGAGACCTTTCGGGGATATGCTCCTGATCTCGGGTATGAGTTTCTCCGCAGCACCATTGCGAAAAATGATTACCAGGACCGGGGCTGCGGAATCGGTGCAGATGAGATTTTTGTTTCTGACGGTGCCAAAAGTGATTCCGGAAATATTCAGGAAATTTTCGGACTGGATAATAAAGTGGCAGTGTGTGATCCTGTTTATCCGGTATATGTGGACACGAATGTCATGGCCGGACGTACAGGCGCGTATAATCCGGAACATGATAATTTTGACGGTGTAATCTATATGCCCTGCAAAGAAGAGAACGGGTTTCTTCCGGAGCTTCCAAAGGAAACTCCGGATCTGATTTACCTGTGTTTTCCCAATAATCCAAGCGGTGCGGCAATTACCAGGGATCGTCTTCAGGAATGGGTAGACTACGCAAACAAAACAGGTGCAGTGATTATTTATGATGCAGCATACGAAGCCTATATTACCGAGGAGAATGTTCCGCATTCCATTTACGAATGCCAGGGGGCAGAGAACTGTGCAATCGAACTTCGAAGCTTTTCCAAAAATGCGGGATTTACCGGTGTCCGGCTGGGATTTACGGTAGTGCCAAAGGCTTTGGAGAGAGACGGGGTGAAGCTTCATACTCTTTGGGCAAGGCGGCACGGGACAAAGTTTAACGGAGCCCCTTATATTGTGCAGCGGGCAGGGGAAGCGGTTTATTCCGCGGAAGGAAAGGCGCAGTTAAAAGAGCAGATTTCCTATTACATGCGTAATGCAAAAGTGATTTATGAAGGGCTGAAAAACGCCGGCTATTCCGTATCCGGCGGTGTGAATGCTCCCTACATCTGGCTGAAGACAACAGATGGGATGAGTTCCTGGGAATTTTTCGATTATCTTTTGGATAAGGCTCATGTGGTGGGAACTCCGGGATCCGGTTTCGGTGCCCAGGGGGAGGGATTTTTCCGCCTGACTGCGTTCGGAACCTATGAAAATACGGTAGAGGCAATTGAGAGAATGAAAAAACTTTAATTATAAAAAAGGCGTCCGGCAATACGAAATGTACTGTCGGCGCCTTTTTTACTGGATTTTGAGAGCAGAGAGGGTTATAATAAAAAAACTGGATAAAAAATCCTGGAAATCAGGAATATGGAGGAACAGAGATGTTATCATTTGAGTGTGATTATACAGAGGGCGCCCATGAAACGATTCTGGCACGTCTTCTTGAAACAAATATGGAGCAGCTTCCCGGATATGGAAGCGATCACTATTGCCAGCAGGCAAAGGAAAAGATCCGCAGAGCGTGCGGCTGCCCGGATGCGGAAATCTTTTTCCTGACAGGAGGCACCCAGACAAATGATGTGGTGATCGATTCCATGCTTCGTACATATGAGGGTGTTGTGGCAGCGCAAACAGGACACATCAATGCTCATGAAGCAGGCGCGATCGAACATAGCGGGCATAAGGTGCTGGCCCTGCCGGAACACCAGGGAAAAATGGATGCAGGGGAACTGGAATCGCTTCTGGAGGATTTTTTTGGAGACGAAAACCATGAACATATGGTATTTCCGGGAATGGTTTATATTTCCCACCCTACGGAATATGGGACTCTGTATTCCAGGGAAGAATTGAGAAGGCTTTCCGAGATCTGCAGAAAGTACCAAATTCCTCTTTACATGGACGGAGCCCGTCTGGGGTACGGCCTGATGAGCAGCGAGACAGATGTTACCCTTCCTGACATCGGGGAATTGTGTGATGTTTTCTACATCGGAGGGACCAAAGTGGGAGCGCTGTGCGGAGAGGCAGTGGTATTTACCAAACAGAATATGCCAGCCCATTTTCTGACCATAGTGAAACAGCATGGAGCACTTCTGGCTAAGGGCAGGGTTCTTGGAATTCAATTTGACACATTATTTACAGATGATCTGTATTTCAGAATCAGCAGGCATGCGATTGAAATGGCTGATTATATGAAAGAGGGATTCCGGAAAAAAGGGGCAGAATTTTATCTGGAATCTCCCACAAATCAGCAGTTTGTGATTCTGGAAAATCACAGGATGCAGGAACTCCAGAAAGAAGTATCTTTCAGCTTTTGGGAAAAGCTGGATGAGGATCATACGGTTGTTCGTTTTGCCACAAGCTGGGCAACGAAAAAAGAAAATATTGACAGACTACTGGAATTATTTTAGCATGGGAGTAAGCATGAAGAAAAAAGCAGTGTTTTTTGATGCAGACGGCACCGTCTGTGATATTGAAAAGGGGGTACCCCAAAGTGCAAAGGAGGCGATTCGCCGCCTTCGGGAAAACGGCCATGAGGCATGGCTGTGTACAGGGCGGAGCAGAGCTTTTGTGCCCGGGTATCTGGAGGAAATTCCCTTCACCGGCATGATCAGTGCCTGCGGAGCTACGATTGAAAAGGACGGAGTACGCCTGTTTAACAGGGAGATGCCCTGCGAAACAGCAAGGCATTCTGTGGAGGTCCTTCGAAAATACGGCCTCATCCCGGTGATGGAAGGTGCAGACTTTATGTACTATGATAAAGAGGAATATACCAATCAGATCAACTGGTACTGTGATCTGATTACGGAGGCTCTGGGAGAGAAATGGAGACCGATTCGAGGAAATGAAGATCAGATGTATATCAACAAGATCAGCGCCAAAATGACGGAGGGATGTAATGCCCGGAAGGCCTGTGAAGAGTTGTCTGCATATTATGATATCATTCGCCATGAGAGCGGTTCTTTTGCAGGCACGACTATTGAAATGGTGCCCAAGGGGCTGAACAAGGCCGTGGGGATTGCGGCAGTGTGTAGGCTCTATGATATTCCGTGGGAGGATACGGTGGTTTTTGGAGACAGCAATAACGACCTGTCCATGTTTGAATATGCGGCAACCAAAGTAGCGATGGGAAATGGTTCCAGGAAAATCCGGGAACTTGCTGACTATGTTACTACGGATATGTTTCATTACGGAATCCGGAATGGGCTTGAAAAGCTTGGACTGATTTAAGAAGAAACTGTTGGAAGGTTTTGGTAAGTGATGAGAAATAGGGAAGAATACAGAGAAGAATTGATCCGGCTTCGGAGGCATTTTCACCGTTATCCGGAACTGGCACTGAAAGAAGAAAAAACGTCTGCTTTTATCCGGGATTATCTGAAAGAACTGGGGTATCGCCTGACTGCGGTGCCTCCCACCGGATGGATTGCGGAGTTTCCGAATCTGGCAGAGAAAAAATGTATGGTGGTGCTGCGGGCCGAGATGGATGCGCTTCCTATGAAGGAGCAGACAGGGCTTGCATTTGCATCGGAGCATGAGGGATGTATGCACGCCTGCGGACATGATGCCATTTTGGCTGTGGCTCTTACGATGGCAAAGGTTCTGGCAGAGGAAGGCGCGTCCTTTCCTGTAAATGTGAGATTCCTGTTTGAGCCGGCAGAGGAGATCGGAGAGGGAGCTTCAAGGATGATCGCAGCAGGAGCTCTTGCTGATCCGGTGCCGGATGCTTTTCTGATGTTTCATTTTGCTACGGATATGAAGTTTGGGGTGGCGGTGCATGAAGGGCAGGCATCTGCAATGATCGGCGGTGTCCGTATTGTGGTACACGGAAAATCCAGCCACTGGAGTGAGGCAAAAAAAGGAATTGACAGTATTTATGCCGCTTCCCTGGCGGGAACGGCCATTCATGATCTGAATGAAAAATACAGGGGAAGTGCGCCATGCCTTGTGGGAATTGGTACCATACATGGGGGAGAATATGCCAACATTATTGCAGACCGCGTAGAGATGAATGTCAATATCCGGGCAGTAAAGGAAGCAGATTTTTATGAACTTTACAGACGTCTTGGCCTGATCCTTAAAGAAATTGAGGAAAAAACAGGAACGGTGATAGAAATGGAATTTACCAAAGATCCTGTGCTGGCCTTTGCAAATGATCCGGAGCTTACCAGAATCGGAGTTTCTGTGGGAAAAGAGGTTTTCGGGGAGCGTTTTGTGCTGGAAGGGGAAGATGAGGTGTTTTTATCCGGGGATAATGCTTACCGGTATTTTCAACGTGCAAAAGGTCTTTTTGTTGTGTTTCTTGCCGGAACAAAAGAAAAAAGCTTTCCCCTTCATCATCCGAAGTTTGTGATGGATGAGAACATTCTTCCGCATAGTCTGGAGTCATTGTATGAAATCATTTGGGAAATCGGCGAAGAAAAAGAGAGAAAAGAAAGGGAGGACTGTCTGTGAAATACGGAAAAATTCGAATAGAGGATGGCTATCTTATTTTTACGAAGCATATGAGGATCAACAGTCTGCCCTGTAGGGATATTCTGTGGGCATATATGCGCAGGGAAGGAAACGAAGAGGAAGCAGGAAGACAGATTATTACCAATTATCTGGTGATCGTGACAAGGAGAAGGAAACGTTATAAATTTGACATGACAGAAAAAGAAGTACATGAATGTATGACACTTCTGCGTGTTCTGAACCCGGAAATGGCAGTGGGCTTTCCGAAAGGCGGCCGTGTGGTGCTGCAGGGCCTTCCCAATACCAGGGATCTGGGAGCAATCGCCGTAGAGGACGGGCGTCATATTATGCCGAGAAAACTGCTTCGAAGCGGCACCCTTTATCATATGTCACTTATGGATCAGGTGGTTCTGAAAAATGAATATCATTTGTCAACGGTGATCGATCTTCGAAATAGAATGGAACGGGAGCAGAAGCCGGATACGGTCTTAGAGGGCGTAAAGTATTATGAGATTCCTATTGTGGATGAGGAGGCATTGATGATTTCCAGAGAGAGGGATATTTTGGAAATTATCATGAACCTGGAGGGAGATCCGGACGAATTTATGATCCGGCAGTATCAGAATTTTATTCTGGATCAATTCTCCGTAAAGCAGTATGCAAGATTTCTGGATCTGCTCCTTCACCAGGATGAAGGGGCGGTTTTGTGGCACTGCAGTATGGGGAAAGACCGGGTAGGCGTGGGAACGGCCCTTCTCCTATGTGCTCTTGGCGTTTCCCGGGAGGACGTGCTTGCAGATTTTATGAAAACCAATGCCTGTCTGGAGGGCGAGCAGGAGTATATGATCCGGCTGATGGAAACAAAGACAATCGTGGATCCGAAGATCATGGACAGGATCAGCTGCTTCTACAGGGTAAAGGAAGAATATTTGGAAGCGGTATTTGACGCCATTGAACAGCATTACGGCACTGTAGAACGTTTCTTAAGAAGAGCCCTGTACCTGACTCCAAAAGCCATTGAAGATCTCCGGGAAAAATATCTGGTGTGAGGGGACGGAGCAATTTTTGATTGACAAAACCAGGATTCTTGTTATAATTAAGGACAGGTGTTTATTATATTAAATATTTAAAAGTTTAAAGTGCTGAAAGCAGGTGGAGTATGCAAAAGAGAATTTTGTCCTTGCTGGTAGACAATACCGCAGGTGTACTTAGCCGGATTGCCGGACTATTCAGCCGCCGGGGCTATAATATTGACAGTCTTACGGTTGGTGTGACAGCAGATGAGCGATTCTCCAGAATGACGGTTGTCTGCAGCGGAGATGAACAGATTCTGGAACAAATCACGAAGCAGCTTGCCAAGCTGGTGGATGTAAGGACTATTAAGGTACTGGATCCTGCCAATTGCGTAAGCCATGAACTGGTGATGATTAAAGTAGCAGCGAAGCCGGAACAGAGGCAGGGCATCATTGCAGTTGCTGATATTTTCCGTGCGAAGGTTGTGGATGTAAGTAAAGAATCCCTGATCATTGAGATGACGGGAAGTAAGACAAAGTTAGAGGCATTTATCGATCTCCTTGGGGATTATGAGATCCTGGAGCTGGCACGTACCGGTGTTACCGGACTTTCCAGAGGTTCGGATGATGTAACGTTCCTGTAAGGGGAAGCCGCGCGAATCGTTTGCTAGGGGAGGAGTCCCTTAACGATATTATGAAAAAATTTACGAATATTAGGAGGAAGCAAAATGGAGAATAGGATTTTTTACCAGGAAGACTGTAATTTAAGTCTGTTAGAGGGCAAAACAATTGCAGTAATCGGCTACGGCAGCCAGGGACATGCACATGCTTTAAATGCAAAAGAGTCCGGATGCCATGTGATCATCGGTCTTTATGAAGGGAGCAAATCCTGGAAAAAAGCAGAAGAGCAGGGATTTGAAGTATATACAGCAGCAGAAGCGGCAAAAAAAGCAGATATCGTTATGATCCTGATCAATGACGAGAAGCAGGCTGCACTTTACAAAAAAGATATTGAGCCGAACCTGGAAGAAGGCAACATGCTGATGTTCGCTCATGGTTTTAATATTCATTTCGGCTGCATTGTTCCTCCGAAATATGTTGACGTTACCATGATTGCACCGAAAGGACCGGGACATACGGTAAGAAGCGAGTACCAGGCCGGCAAGGGCGTTCCTTGTCTGGTTGCAGTTGAGCAGGATTATACAGGCAAAGCTCTTGACAAAGCCCTTGCTTATGCACTTGCCATCGGCGGTGCAAGAGCAGGCGTTCTTGAGACCACCTTCCGTACAGAGACAGAAACAGACCTGTTCGGTGAGCAGGCAGTTCTTTGTGGCGGTGTCTGTGCTCTGATGCAGGCTGGCTTTGAAACACTGGTAGAAGCCGGATATGACCCGAGAAATGCATATTTTGAATGTATCCATGAAATGAAGCTGATCGTGGATCTGATCTATCAGTCCGGTTTTGCAGGAATGAGATATTCCATTTCTAATACTGCAGAATACGGCGATTACATCACAGGACCGAAGATCATCACAGAAGACACCAAGAAAGCAATGAAGAAGATCCTGTCTGATATTCAGGATGGTACTTTTGCAAAAGAATTCTTGCTTGACATGTCCTCCGCCGGTTCCCAGGTACACTTCAAAGCTATGAGAAAATTAGCTTCCGAGCATCCGTCAGAAGTTGTGGGCGAGGAAATCCGTAAGCTGTATAGCTGGAACGGCGAAGATAAGCTGATCAACAATTAATAAAAATGTTGAATTGCGCATAGAAAAACTGTCCGGAAATTTCCGGGCAGTTTTTTTGCCTCACAGGAAAATACTTTGTGTTTTCCTGTGAGATAAAAAGGGAATCTCCGCTCCAAACAGATTACCGGAAAAAGTGGGCAAGAAGAGGAAGCTGTTCCTCTTTCTTCCTGCATACGAATCCGATCTCCCTGGGAGAAAACCGGATGCCCATGGGAACCTCCACAAGGAGCTGGCCGTCCAGCTCTTTCTGGACAAATTCCCGGATAACACATGCGATTCCAAGGCCGATCCCTGCAAATTGTATGAGAAGGTCCATAGAGGTTACCTCCAGAATATGGCTCAGCTCGATCTGGTGCTCCTTCAGCCTGCTGTTTACGGACTGTCTGGAGATGTTTTCCTCATCCAGCATCATAAAGGTGGCAGTGTGAAGCAGGGATTCACCCGGATAAAGATCCGCCTGGGTTTGCAGGTACTGCCTGGTGGCTACGAAAGTATCCCGGATATGAAGAAGGGGACGGAAATAATACCCCTGTAGGCTCTTGGGACGCCCGATCAGCCCCACGTCGATCTTGCCGCTGTCCAGAAGCTGAAGCGTCTGGTAGGTGGACTGGCAGGAAATCGTAATGCGTACCTGGGGATGCTCTTTGATATAGGATTTCAAATGGGAAAGCAGAACATATTTGCTTAAGGTAGAGCTGGCCCCCAGGCGGATTCTGGGAATGTTTTGGAGGCGATTGTGGAGAATGAGATCCTCCCCTTCTGAAAGAAGGGAGAAGGCTTCTTTTACCTTGGCAAAAAGGGTCTCTCCCTCCGGGGTCAGTGTTACCCCCCGGGAACTGCGGGTAAACAGTACCGTATCCAGGTTTTCCTCCAGCTTCTGTATGGACCGGCTGATGGCGGGCTGGCTGATAAAAAGCTCTTTGGCAGCCTGGGAGATGTTCCCCGTACATCCTACGGTATAAAAAATATGATATAAAGATAGATTTTCCTGCATGGTTTCTCCTTGATTTTTTAAATAGTTAATATAACTATAGATTATAATAAATATGATTAATATGTATTAGCATTATAACAAAAACCATGCTAAAATAGCAACAGAAAAAGGAACGAATGAAAGAACGGGAGGAAATAAAAAATGGGAATGACAATGACGCAGAAGATTCTGGCTGCACACGCCGGACTGGACCATGTAGAAGCGGGACAGCTGATCGAGGCAGAGTTAGACCTTGTTCTGGGAAATGATATCACTTCCCCGGTTGCCATTCATGAAATGGAAAAGATGACTGTAGATACTGTTTTCCACAAAGACAAGATCGCTCTGGTAATGGATCACTTTATTCCGAACAAAGATATTAAATCAGCAGAACACTGTAAATGTGTCCGTGAATTTGCCTGCAGGCATCAGATCACCAACTATTTTGATGTGGGAGAAATGGGAATCGAGCATGCACTTCTTCCGGAAAAAGGTCTGACCGTAGCCGGAGATGTGATCATCGGCGCGGATTCTCATACATGCACCTATGGCGCTTTGGGGGCTTTCTCCACTGGTGTGGGAAGTACTGATATGGCAGCAGGCATGGCAACGGGAAAAGCCTGGTTTAAGGTTCCCTCAGCCATAAAGTTCAATATCATTGGAAAGCCAAAGAAGTGGGTCAGCGGAAAAGATGTGATCCTGCACATCATCGGTATGATCGGAGTGGATGGAGCTCTTTATAAATCCATGGAATTTGTGGGGGAAGGAATTAAAAACCTGACCATGGATGACCGCTTTACCATCGCGAATATGGCAATTGAGGCAGGCGGCAAAAACGGTATTTTTCCGGTGGATGATCTGGCCATCGCTTATATGGAGGAGCATTCCGTGAGACCCTATCAGGTATATGAGGCTGATCCGGATGCAGTTTATGATGAGGAATATACCATAGATTTAAGTGCACTGGAACCTACCATCGCATTCCCTCATCTTCCGGAAAATACAAAGACCATTTCAGAAATAAAAGAAGAGGTAGTGGTTGACCAGGCAGTGATCGGCTCCTGCACCAACGGACGAATCGATGACCTGCGGACTGCAGCAGCGATCCTGAAAGGACGTAAGGTGAAAAAAGGAATCCGCTGCATTGTGATCCCGGCAACCCAGTCCATTTACCTTCAGGCAATGGAAGAGGGGCTTCTGAAGATCTTTATTGAAGCAGGCGCTGTGGTAAGTACCCCTACCTGCGGACCGTGCCTTGGAGGATATATGGGAATCCTGGCAGCAGGAGAACGCTGTATTTCCACAACCAACCGCAATTTTGTGGGACGTATGGGACATGTGGATTCTGAGGTCTATCTGGCCAGCCCGGCAGTAGCTGCCGCAAGTGCTGTAACAGGAAAAATTTCCGCACCGGAAGAACTGGGATTATAAGGAGGAGTGAGATTATGCAGGCAAAAGGCAGAGTTTTTAAATATGGAGACAATGTAGATACAGACGTTATCATTCCGGCACGCTATCTGAATTCTTCCGACCCGGAGGAACTGGCAGCACATTGTATGGAAGATATTGATAAAGAATTCATACATAAGGTTTCAAAAGGCGACATCATTGTTGCAGATAAGAATTTCGGATGCGGTTCCTCCAGGGAACACGCTCCCATTGCCATTAAAGCAGCAGGAGTAAGCTGCGTGATCGCGGAAACCTTTGCAAGAATTTTCTACCGCAATGCCATCAATATCGGCCTACCCATCATTGAATGTCCCGAGGCCAGCAAGGGAATTGAGGATGGAGATGAAGTGGAAGTGAATTTTGATTCCGGAATGATCTACAACCGCACCAAAGGCACAGAATTCAAAGGCCAGGCCTTTCCCGAATTTATGCAGAAAATCATCAAAGCAGAGGGTCTGGTAAATTACATAAACGGACAAAAATAAATATAGAACGAAAACTAACATATGAAAAAGTCCTGCCGTATAACAATCCTCAGCAGGACTTTTTTCACAGCAGCAGAAAACGATTTCCAGTTGCATTTCACTGGGTGGGGAAGGGCTCCCCTCCAAAAAAATTCACAAATTTAAAAAAAAAGGTTGATTTTTCTCCAGGAGATTGTTATAATATCCTCTGTTACGGGGTATGGCGTAGCTTGGTAGCGCGCACGGCTGGGGGCCGTGAGGTCGCAGGTTCAAATCCTGTTGCCCCGATTAACTGCAGAAAACATAATCCCTGATAAAAACCAGGGTTGTTTTATTTGCAGCGGAGCATAGGAGAAATGCTGTGATGAGGAATAGTACACAGGGACCGGAGCACAGAGAACTGCTGGTTGGTGAGAAGCAGCGGAAGGAAAGTGTGGAACTCGCCTCGGAGCATCTGCCCAAAATCTTTTAACGGGAGAGTAGGCGCAGACGGTATCCACCGTTACCTGGAGAGGATATAAGAATGTCAGAGTGGATATTCCGTATCCCATAAGCGTATGAACTTGTTCATAAAAAAGAGTGGTACCGCGCAGGACATCAATAGTCTTTCGTCTCTTGCATCAATTGTGCAGGACGAAGGATTTTTTTTGTTATAAAATATTAAGAAAATGGAGGAACCTTAAAATGATGAATGCAAGCAAATACCAGAGACAGTATTACATGCCGCCGGCAAAATGTATGAAGTGGGCAGAAAAAGAGTATGTGGATAAAGCGCCCATATGGTGCAGCGTTGACCTTCGTGATGGTAACCAGGCACTTGTGATTCCCATGAGCCTGGAACAGAAGATTGAATTTTTTAAGCTTTTGGTGGAAATCGGATTCAAAGAAATCGAAGTAGGCTTTCCGGCAGCGTCTGAAACAGAGTATACGTTCCTTCGTACCCTGATTGAGCAGAATCTGATTCCTGAGGACGTGACGATCCAGGTATTGACCCAGGCGAGAGAGCACATTATCCGCAAAACTTTTGAGGCGGTAAAGGGTGCTCCGAAAGCCATTGTACATGTATATAATTCCACTTCTGTTGCACAGCGTGAACAGGTATTCAAAAAATCAAAAGAAGAAATCCTGAACATTGCAGTAGAAGGGGCAGCCCTTTTGAAAAAGCTGGCTGCAGAGACAGAAGGAAATTTCCAGTTTGAATACAGCCCGGAGAGCTTCACAGGAACAGAGCCGGAATACGCTCTTGAGGTATGCAACGCCGTACTGGATGTATGGCAGCCGACCGCAGAGAATAAATGTATCATCAACCTTCCGGTAACAGTGCAGCATTCCATGCCCCATGTTTATGCAAGCCAGATCGAGTACATGTGTGAAAACATGAAATACAGGGAAAATGTCATTGTTTCCCTGCATCCCCATAATGACAGAGGCTGCGGCGTTGCGGATTCCGAGATGGGCCTTCTGGCAGGTGCGGACCGTATTGAGGGAACCCTGTTTGGAAACGGTGAGCGTACCGGCAACGTGGATATTGTAACCCTTGGGATGAATATGTACTCACAGGGCGTTGACCCGAAGCTTGATTTTTCCGATATGCCTCATATCTGTGAGGTATATGAAGCGTGTACAGGCATGAAGGTGGACGAGAGAAGCCCCTACAGCGGTGCTCTGGTATTTGCCGCATTTTCCGGTTCCCACCAGGATGCCATTGCCAAAGGAATGCACTGGATCGAAGAAAAAGATCCAAATCACTGGACCGTTCCTTATTTGCCCATTGATCCGACGGACGTGGGACGCAATTACGATGCGGATGTGATCCGTATCAACAGTCAGTCTGGCAAAGGCGGCGTAGGATATATCCTGGAAACCAAATATGGCCTGAACCTTCCAGCAAAAATGCGGGAGGCTATGGGGTATACAGCCAAAGCGGTCTCCGATCATCTGCATAAAGAGCTTCTTCCGGAAGAAATCTTCGGATTGTTTAAACAAACCTTTGAAAATGTGGTGGAGCCTTACAGCATCAACGAAGTTCACTTCCAGCAAAAGGACGGAATCATTACGCAGGTTACTTCTACCTTCCGCGGAAAGACCATTACCACAGAAGCGAGAGGAAACGGCCGTCTCAATGCAGTGAGCAATGCGCTGAAAAAAGCGTACGAGCTGAAATACGATCTGGTAACTTATCAGGAGCATGCATTAGAGCAAAGCTCCAGTTCCAAGGCTATTGCATACGTCGGAATCCGAAAACCGGACGGAAGTCTTTCCTGGGGTGCAGGCGTAGATCCGGATATTATCCGTGCCTCCATTGATGCTCTTGTAACAGCAATCAATAACCGCTGAATAACCGAAAATAAAAAAATCCAGAGTGTCTGTTTAGGATAACAGCTCTGGATTTTTTTGATATATTTAAGGAGCGGCTGCCTTAAAGCAAAAAGGAAGCCAGAAATGTTACCGCCGGAATGGTAAGCATGGAAAGCACGGTGGTAAGGGAAAATATTTTGGAAGAATACGCATAGTCACAATGAAAGCGGATGGCCATCATGGTCAGGGTAGTGGCGGTAGGACAGACTGCGGCGATCAATATGGTATAAGCAACCGTGTGCGCAAAGGGAAATGCCCAAAGGAACAAAAGCACAGCCAGAGGGAATACCAACAGCTTGATCAGGGTGACCCGGTAGATCCGAAGGTCTGTAAACAGCTTTTTTATATCAGCCTGGGCAATGGAAAAACCGGCTACCATCATGGCCATAGGCGTGTTCATATCTGCAATAATTTTTTCCACAAATGTGGAAAAAGGGGCTATACTGTTATAAAAGGGATGAAAAATTCACCAAATGGTACCATGAAAAAGGGAGAAATTTATGAAACTTATGCATTTATCGGATCTTCATATTGGAAAACGGGTCAATGAGTTTTCCATGATCGAAGACCAGAAATATATATTAAAACAGATTTTATCCATCCTGGACAAGGAGGGGGCAGATGGGGTGATACTGGCGGGTGATATTTATGACAAGCCTATTCCAAGTGTGGAAGCGGTACAGGTATTCGACTGGTTTTTGACCAGCCTGGCAGACAGGCAGATCCCGGTGTTTGTGATCAGCGGGAATCATGATTCTGTGGAGAGAGTTTCTTTTGGCGCACATCTGATGGAAAACAGGGGAATCCATATTTCAGGAATCTATGACGGAAAAACACACCAGGTGACTCTCAGGGATGAATATGGGGAGGTATGCATTTCTCTTCTGCCGTTTTTAAGGCCTGCCTCTGTGCGCCATGTGTTTCCGGATGCAGAAATCAGCAGTTATCAGGAGGGAGTAAAAACTGCAGTGGATGCCATGGAACTTCCGCCTGAAGCACGTAATATCCTTATTGCCCATCAATTTGTGACAGGAGCATCCCGCTGCGAATCAGAGGAAATCCTGGTAGGAGGACTGGATCAGGTGGACGTGTCTGTTTTTGACGCGTTTGACTATGTAGCCCTCGGACATCTCCACAGCCCCCAGAAGGTTGGAAGGGAAACGGTACGTTACTGCGGAACGCCGCTGAAATATTCCTTTTCGGAAGCAGAACAGCAGAAATCAGTGACCATTGTGGAATTAAAAGAAAAGGGAAATACAGAGATCCGTAAGATTCCTCTCAAACCTCTCCGGGATATGCGCAGGATCAGAGGAACCTATCTGGAGGTTACGAAAAAATCCTTTTATGAGGGAACGAATACAGAAGATTATCTCCAAATCACTTTGACAGATGAGGAGGATGTTCCGGATGGTTTGCAGAAACTGCGGGTCATTTATCCCAATCTGATGCGCCTGGAATATGACAATCGGAGAACCAGGGAAAATCGCTCTGTGGAAGGGGCAGGAGCAGTGGAGGAGAAATCCCAGCTGGAGCTGTTTGAGGAATTTTTTGAAATACAGAATAATCAGCCTATGAGTGCGCAGCAGCAGTCTTTTGTTCAGGGGCTTATTCAGAAGATTCAGGAAAAAGAGTTTGGGAGAGAATAAAATATGAGACCGCAGAAATTGACCATCAGTGCCTTCGGCCCCTATGCAGGGGTGACGGAAATAGACTTTGAAAAACTGGGAAGCCACGGATTGTTTTTGATCACAGGAGATACAGGTGCCGGAAAAACAACGATTTTTGATGCCATCACCTTTGCCCTTTACGGAGAGGCCAGCGGAGAGGTGCGGGAGGCGGGCATGTTCCGGAGCAAATACGCAAAGCCGGAAACCCCTACCTATGTGGAACTGTATTTTTTCTATCAGGGAAAAAGCTATTGTGTGATCCGCAATCCGGAATATCTGCGCCCTAAGGAAAAAGGAGTGGGATTTACCATGCAGAAGGGAGACGCTGAGCTTCGCTATCCGGATGGACGCCAGCCTGTGACGAAATCAAAAGAAGTAACCAGGGCAGTAACGGAATTGATCGGACTGGACTACCGGCAGTTTACCCAGATTGCCATGATCGCCCAGGGGGACTTTCAGAAGCTGCTTCTGGCAGGAACTGCTTCCCGAAGTGAGATTTTTCGCCAGATTTTCCATACGGGACTATACCAGGACCTACAGAACCGTCTCAAGGAGGAGGAAAAAAAGCGCTGGAAAGAGTATGACGAACTTCGAAGAAGTATCAACCAGTATTTAAGCGGGGTGTCCTGTGAGGAGGATTCCCCTCTTCTGCCTGAGCTTAACAGATTAAAAAAAGAAAAATTTGAAGGAAATGTAGTGCGGGGGCTGGAGCTTTTAAGTGCACTTTTGGAACAGGAAATGGATTCCAAAGAAGCATTGGAGACAGAAATCCGGGAATTGGACCGGAAAATCCAAAAAGAAGATCAGCTTCTGGGAAAAGCAAGGCAAACTACCCGGCTTCTGGAAGAACTGGAAAAATGCAGGAAGGAACTACAGATTCTGCTTCCGGAGGTGGAAGAGAAGAAAAAAGCATGGCAGGATGCAGAGAAGGCTGCGCTTAAAATAGAAGAACTGGAAAGTGCTTCCTCTATTTTCAGGGAGAAGCTTGAAAAATACAGAGAATCAGAAGAATGCCGAAAGGCATTACAGGAGAAAGAAAGCAGCATCCATGTTCTTTTGAGTGAGCGGGAACAGACTTTCGGAAGAAAAAAACAGCAGGAATTGCTGCTTACAGCAGAGCGAGAAGAACTTTTGCCTCTGATGCGCTCCGGAGAAGAAAAAGAACGTCTTTTTCACGAAAGAGAAAAGCTGGAGGGCAGGATCCTGGAACTTGATCGTCTGGAAGAAGACCGGAAAAAAGCAGAAGAAATGTCAGAACTGACCGAAAAAGAATTGCAGGGACGGAACCTTCGCGCTTCAGAAATCCGTGTAGAATATGAAAAGGACCTGGCTGAATGGGAACTTTTGAAAGATGCAGAGCTTCGGCTTGCACGATTGGAGCGGCAAAACGAAAAGCTTAAGGCAGACCAGAGGGAAGTAAAGGCGCTGGGGGCAATTTATGAGAAGCTTATGGAGGAAGAGGCTGAGCTTCAAAAGGTGCAGAAGGAATATACGGAGGCCGCAGGCGTCCGGGATCATCTGCGCATGGAGTATCAGCTCCTGGAACAGTGCTTTCTGGATGCACAGGCCGGAATGCTGGCGCGGACACTGAAAGAGGGAAAAAGATGCCCTGTCTGTGGCTCTTTTACTCATCCCTTTCCCGCAAAGCTTTCGGAGCATGTACCTGAGAAAAAAGAACTGGAGAAGCGGAAAAAGAAGGTGGCGGCTGCCGAGGCGGAGGCTGAAAACCGAAGTGCCGAGGCCAGTGCCAGAAGCAGGCAGGTGATGCAGTTCAAAAAGCAGATACTGGAAAAGGGAAAGGAATTGTTTAACCTGGAAGATTTGGATAAAATCCGGGCATGTATGGAGGAGGCAAAAAGGAAGATCAGGGAAGAAGTACAAAAGCTTGCCGGTTCCTTAAAAGAAGCAGAAAAAGAAAAGAAACGTGAAAAGGAAGTGGCTGCCCTGGTAAAAAAGGAGGAGGCCGCTTTGGAGACAATCCGCCGGGAAATCCGGAGAGAAGAGCAGAAAGCCGCTGTTGCAGAAGAAAAACTGCGGGATACAAAAAGACAGCTTTTTCGGGCTGCAGATCTGGAAAAAACGCCGGAAGAAGAACGAATGCAGGCTTTGTATCAAATACGGCAGCTTCTGGGGGAACAATTGGATATACGAAAAGAGCAGATTGCGGAAAATCAAAGAAAATCCCGCAGAAGAGAGGAATTGGAAGCACAGATCCCTGTAAGAGAAGAGAAGATTTCCACATTGGGTGGAGCAATCCAGAAAACGGATATTTCTCTTGCTGCCCTGGAAACAGAAAAGGAAAAGTTAAAAGAGACTTTTACCGGATTGGTGCAGTCTCTTGAACAACAGACAAAAGAAGAACTGGAGGAAGAAATTCTTGCCTTTTCAAAAGAAAAGGAAGCGCTGGAAAGACAATTAAAAGCAGCAGAAACGGCATATCAGGATGCGGCGGCAAAAGAAACAAGACTGCGTGCTGCAGCCGATGCCTTGAAAGACCAGCTTCCCAAACAGGAAGACCTGAAGGAAGAGGTAATCCGGGAGCGGAAGAAGCAGCATATGGAGAAAAAGAATCTTCTTACAGAAAAGAGAACAGAGAAATTTTCTGTGATTGATAACAATCGCAGAATCTACCAGGCTGTCAGCGGCAGGCAGGAGATCATGGCACAGGTGGAGAGAGAATATATCTGGGTAAAATCCCTGACAGATACTGCCAATGGTACTCTCGGAGGCAAACGTAAGATTGAACTGGAAACCTATGTGCAGATGGCATATATGGATCGGATTTTAAGGCGCGCAAACATTCGTCTGATGACTATGAGCAGTGGCCAGTACGAACTGAAACGCCAGGAGGACGGAGAGAATAAAAAGGAAAAGGCAGGCCTGGAACTGAATGTGATCGACCATTACAACGGGACGGAACGGAGCGTCAAAACCCTGTCCGGAGGGGAATCCTTCCAGGCATCTTTATCTTTGGCTCTTGGGCTGTCCGATGAGATTCAGGAAAACGCAGGAGGAATCCGCCTGGACTCCATGTTTGTGGATGAAGGTTTCGGCTCTTTGGATGAAGAGGCCCTGGATCAGGCCATAAAAGCCCTGGCCGGCTTGTCGGAAGGAAAGCGTATGGTGGGAATTATTTCCCATGTGGGGGAACTGAAGGAGCGGATTGACAGAAAGATCGTTGTAACCAAAAGGAAAGGCCGGGAGGAGGCAGGCAGCAGCGTTCGGATCGAGTGAAAGGATGCTAAGTATCCCCGGGACAGGGAAAAGGGCGGCGGAAGTGTATCCGCCGCCTTCTTGAATGGTGGTGTGCCTGCGGCACACGCTGTTTATTCGCAGGTCGGGTTTTCGATGAGCGTAGCAACCTCAAATTTGTGTTTGTGATCTGCGTTTTTGGAAGTGCAGTCTTCGATGAAATGCACATGGTGTCCGCAGGAAACTTCAATCTGCCTGGTAGTGGTTCCGCAGAATTCATGGATATGGCCGTCGCAGGAATCCGTGCGGAATTTTACTTCGTGAACATGGCCGCCTTCGCAGGGAATCGCTTCTCCGGAAACAGTGGCAAAGCGATGGCTGTGGGCATAGTTACAGCAACCCGCAATTTTTGTGCTGCCTAATATTTCATGAACATGCTGCTTAGGTGGACACGGTTTGTTATTTTCTGACATAATAGGGCTCCTTATGGTTTGAATTGAGAAAAGGTGTGACGGTTCCGCCATTGCTGGCTTTTCCATCACAATAATAGAATATGCAGAAATGCGGTGTTGGTGCTTTGGAAAGACAAAAAGCTTTTGGCATTGCCTGCAAATATGACATCGGAAAAGGAGAGAATATGGTATTTGCCACAAAATGTTGTCCTCCTGTGTCAGAAACCGAAGAAATCCCACGGACGAAAGACCTTGACGTTCCCGGAATTTCTGCCTATAATACAAATAGATTAAAAACAACACAAAAAATAATAGAAATCATCGAAATCCGGGGAGATTTATTGAAGGGGACACATAAGATACAGAAGATCCGATCATGGAAGAAAGCAGGAGAATGCTTTTGGAGAGGAAGTAAGGTATTTTGTGTGTTTTTGTGGTTATCTGTATAACAAAAAATAAATTTCACATGGATTTTTTGTCTTTTTCAGAATGAAAATTACAGAAATGTAAAAAAATACCTTGACATATGCATGCTTATTAAATATAATTTTCTTATACATTACAGAAATGTTACAAAATAAATAAGAAATGAAATAAAAAACGCAGGGAATAAGGCATATGAGAACAAAGAAAATATTACAAGAAAATAAAAAAATGGAAAAGGATCATTTTCGCAGTTTCGTGCTGTTAAGTCTCTGCGCAGTTTTTGCCATTGTTCTTGCAGTTGGATCCAGAATTGCCATTAGCGGAGAAATCGGCCAGGTATACGCTGCTTCCGAGAAAAAGCAGAGTGAAGCGGGTGTCTTATCAGACCGGGATGAATACCGGCTGCCTACCGGAATTGCCGGTGTTGTTTCCGGAGTGCAGGAAGCCCCCTTGCCGGGAATGACTATTAATCGCATTGGAACCTCCTGTGAGCAGGTGATGGTGGGACAGCGTGTCCAGACGGTAACAGAAAGAACTACAGAGCTGGATGTAAGCGAGTCCATGGCATCCAGGGTGGACTATCTGGATTCCACTGCAATTTCCCTGGCTTCCAGCGCCAGAATGATGACGGACAATGATTATGAAAATCTTTTAAAGATCGTAGAGGCAGAAGCGGGAAGCGAAGATCTGAAGGGCCGTATTATGGTAGCGAATGTGATCATGAACCGTGTAAAGCATGAAGAATTTCCGGATAATATCACAGATGTGATCTTCGAGTACAAAAACGGGGTTCCCCAGTTTTCTCCTGTTTATGACGGAAGGATTTATGAAGTAACAGTGTCTGATCTGACCAGAGAAGCTGTGAAGGCAACTCTGGAGGGCACGGATTATTCAGAAGGGGCGCTGTTCTTTATTCAGAAGAATGCAGCGGAGAAGCAGAGCATCAGCTGGTTTGAGAAGGAACTGAAGCGCCTGTTTAAACATGGAGTCCATGAGTTTTATACATATCCGGACGAAGGGGCAGAAGAGCCTTCCGGGAAGCCAGAAGAAAACAAGAAGGAGAGCTCCTGCGAGGAAGTTGTCCAGATGGTGAAAAACGATATCAGGGAATGACATTTTGATAAATAAGGGGTCAAAAGGGCTGTGCAGGAAAACTGTACGGCCTTTTTGCTGTCCGGAGATGTTTTTCATATGGTATTTTGATAAAGTTCATGGTATAATGTGAACACTTAGCGAATGCAAGACAACGTCGCAGCATGAGTTTAGTGAGAACATATGCCCTTGCGGTATAATGTGAACACTTAGCGAATGCAAGACAACGTCGCAGCA
>JAETNR010000080.1 GCA_021772055.1 Blautia sp.
GACAGTGAATAATTTTTGCCTATTTGCCAGCAGCCTATAACTATTCATTATCCTCTATTCCACAAAAACAGATGATTCCCTCTTTTCTATCTTGATAATTCCTAATTATCGTTACCGTATTAAAATAAAATGAAATTTTTTTTCGGCAGACCCCTTTACCTAGCGGCGAATTAGGTGAAGGGGTTTTCTTTTGTCTAAAAATCCCCTTTTATTGCACTTTGACAACTTCATATCTGTGCATCAGGCACACATCCGATCGGCCGGAGAGCCGGAAAGCACAAGTCAGGGTACGCCATGACGGACAAATGCGAAAAGAACTTCTAAAGACGTTTCGCCATTGGACGAAACGCCAAGATGTTCTAAGTTTCGCACGGAAGAATGCCAAAAGCGGCATTCTTCTCCTGAGCGGGAACTATCTGTGGCTTTACTGCCCGTGGTGGGACAGGATGCGATGATACCGGTCGGAGATAATGATACTTCCACGCCAGTGGCCCGCATAAGTGACGGGAAAATGCACACCCACGTTTGAGAAAGAATGTGGGCGGCTTTTATGATGCCTGCTTACCGGCAGGATGGCTGATGCACTTTTTTAGCAGTAGAGATCATGGGCTGGATGGGAAGTTCATTTTTGTTAGTAAAAAGCCAAACGGATACCTTCCAGCCTATTCCTGTGCTGCTTTATGGCACTAAGAAATTTTAGGAGGCGTAACGATGGCAAAGAGTGCAGAAGAATTATTGATTTTTATATTTGATGAAATTTTACCGAAACATGGAATGAATCTGAGGGTAAAACAGAAAGAGCTTTCGTTGGAGATGCTCCGGGCATTGCAGGAAAACAAGCTGGCTTTATGTGAGGCGGAAGTAGGGACAGGAAAAACACATGCATATATCCTTGCACTGACGGTACATAACATTTATTCAGATAAGAAGGCTCCGGCAGTCATATCCACATCCACCATAGCATTGCAGAAAGCATTGACAGAGGAATATATACCGCAGATATCCGGGATCCTTTTAGAACACCATGTAATTGACAAGCCTTTATCCTTTGTGGTGCGGAAAGGAAAACAACATTATGTCTGTGACTCCAGATTGAAGATATATGAGACATCCATAAAAAATTTGCAGAGAGAAGCGGATGCCGCTCTGATACTGGAACTGGCAAGGCTTGGGGAGCAGAAAGCTGACAGGATTGATCTGGATGATACCGTGCTGACACCCTATGTAAAAGGCAGAATCAACGTGTTTCGCTGCAATAAGTCATGCCCATATTCACTTCTATGCAGATTTATGAGTTTTAAGAAAAAGTGCATGACGGACAGTTTTGATTTTCAGATTACGAACCACAATTATATTCTTGCCGACCTGATCGGACAGAAGCAGGGCAGAAAACCTCTTTTTCCGGGATATGGGGCGATGGTGTTTGACGAGTCCCACAAGCTGATAGATGCCGCAAGACAGATGTACAGCACAGTCTGGGACGAGCAGGATGCGGAACTCATCGTAACTTTGAGTGAAGTGAACAGAAGAACCGCATCCATGGATGAACTTGCTGTGTTACGGAGTCGGATTGCGGAATATAACAGACAGATATTTGACAGGCTGGCGGGAGATCTGGCAGGAAACCATACCAGAGAGGGAAGCAGGATTGAAATAGTGGTAGGTTCCATGGAAAAAATATATATGAGGCGCATGGCAGAGGCTTTAGAACAGCTTCCCTTATCCTATCAGGAGAACAGCGGACAGAAAATGCGGCTGCAAAATCTGAAAAAGCGTTGCCTGGAGCTGACAGACAAGCTGACCGTATTTCTAAACAGCGGAAATTCCATCTGCTGGATGGAAAAGAGGGAGAACGGCAGACTTGCCCTGTGTGCGGTTCCCATGGAACTGGAACAGATTTTATTCCGTGATATCTGGAGCAGACCGATACCAGCCATTATTACATCCGGCACAATGTCAGTCCGGGGTGATTTTGGCCACTTTAAGAGAATGACAGGGCTTTCCTTTGCAGCTATATCAAGAATCATGGAAACCAGCAAGCCCTCACCCTTTGATTTTCAGAGTAACGGTCTGCTTTATATACCGGAGCGTATGCCGTTTCCGAATATCCGGGATGACAGATACATACAGGCGGTCATAGAGGAAATTTTGCAGATTGTGTCTGCCACCCATGGGCATACCCTGATCCTTTTTACATCCTACTGGCTCATGGAGAGGGTGTTCTATGGTCTGAAGGAGCAGCTTTCCGGTTATCCGCTGTTTCTCATGGGCAGAGGCAGACTGGATGTAATAAGCAGCTTTAGAAGAAGCGGAAACGGAGTACTGTTTGCCAGCGACAGTGCCGGAGAGGGAATTGACCTTGCAGGGGATATCCTTTCCAGCCTGATCGTGGTAAAACTGCCGTTTCCCGTTCCGGATCCGGTCATGGAATACCAGAGAAACCAGTATGAGGACTTTGATTTATACCGCAGGGACATCATTATCCCGGAAATGCTGATTAAACTCAGGCAGTGGTTCGGGCGTGGCATCCGCAGAGAACAGGACACGGCGGTATTTTCTATTTTAGACAGCAGGGCATCCCTGCACGGCAGATACCGGGCAGAAATTCTGAATACCCTGCCGACCATGCCGGTCACGGTCAGGCTTATGGATGTGGCGGACTTTATTATAAGGAAGAAAGAAGACGGTTATTTTATGGATAAGGAGCGGGAAGAAGAATGAAAATCGTGTTGGTCGTTGTGGGCGCTGTAGCAGGCGCCCTTGTCGTTATGTTCTTGTTAGCCAGTGTTGCGATTACGAGAGTAGGGGAAGATATGCGAGACAGGGAATGAAATAAATGATGTATAAGCACTGACGGTGATTCGGGTGAAGTATCCGGCGCTGTCAGCGATTTTGAGGAGGAATTCAGAATGACAGTAGTATTGATAGTGATTAGTATGATGTTGGATATTGCAGTGATTTTCTTTGTACTGGCCGGTGTAGCAGTTGTAAAAAAGAATATAAGTGATACGGAAAGGATGCTTTGGAGAGATTTCATGTCATAGGACAATCCATATTTTGCATAGGATGAAAGAAACGGAGGGATATGGCAGTTCCATGGGAAAATTGCAGGATATGAGAGATGCTCAGCGTGAAGATATCCAAAAAACAGATATTATGGAAGTGAAAGAGGGAGATTTATTGGATATTGATACGGTCAATATTGACAAAATTCATCCCGTAGAGAAGAAGTTGAAAGAATTTGCATCAGGTAAGAATAGAGATTTGTCAACGCACTTGAATGAGGGCTATGTGGTTAGGGTACATTTCAGCAGAGATGATTATTCTGCAACAGATGCGCTAAAACATTATCTGAAGCAAATTGCAGAGTTGAAATATTAAAAAGGATTCGACAAATAAAGAAAGTTATGTTAATCTAAGGACAGGATTGAAAAGCGGATTCCTGACTTTAGCACGATATTTGTGTGACTTCTTATTAGCGAATATAAAGTCAGGAGTGATGCAAATGGATAACAAGAATATTTATGATACTGGTCTGTATCTGCGTCTGTCTAGAGATGATGCAGATGTGGACGGCAGTAAAAAGACAGAAAGCAACAGTATCAGCAGTCAAAGAGACATTTTAAGAGCATACGTTCAAAGCCATGAAGATTTGCGGATTTATGATATTTACATTGATGATGGCTATTCGGGGGCGAATTTTGAAAGACCGGAATTTGAGAGAATGATGGCAGATGTACGTGCCGGAAAAGTGAACTGTGTGTTAGTAAAAGATTTGTCGAGATTTGGACGAGATTATATAGAAGCCGGGCGGTTTATACAAAAGACCTTCCCGGCTTTAAATGTGCGCTTTATTGCGGTTACAGATGGTTTTGACAGTCTGTATGCAGACAAAACAGACAGCAGTCTGATATTGCCAATTAAAAATTTTGTAAATGACAGTTATTGCAGAGATATATCCATGAAGGTCAAGGCACAGCAGAAAGTAAAGCGCATGGAAGGAAAATGTATCAGTGCATTTACTGTTTATGGTTATAAAAAGAACCCGGAAGATAAGAACAGCTTAGTTGTTGATGAATATGCCGCAGATATTGTAAGGAAAATTTTTGCATGGAAGATAGCGGGAATGAGTCTAGGAGCAATCGCAGAAAAGCTGAATATCACAGGCATCTTATCACCTATGGAATATAAAAAGTCTCTTGGGTTGAAGTATTATACAGGATTTGAAGGCTCCTCTACTGCAAAATGGGCGGCAGCATCTGTGAAACGCATTTTAGTGAATCCGGTATATATCGGAACCATGGTGCAGGGAAAGCAAGAGAAAGTAAATTATAAGGTAAAAAAGAGAATTGATAAACCGCAGGAAGAATGGATCTGTGTAAAAAATACCCATAAGGCCATTATATCAGAAGTTGAATTTTTAACAGTTCAGGATTTATTGAAATATGATGGGAGAGCTTCCAGTAACACAGATACAGCTAATTTGTTCAGCGGTGTTTTGATATGTGCAGATTGTAAAGCACCCATGATAAAAAGAGTAAATTCTTATAAAGGTAAAAAGAAAGTATTTTATATCTGTCAGACTAAAAATAAGTCCATGGGATGCAGCAGGCACAGTATAGAGGAAGAGACGTTAAAAAGGATTGTATTTAAGGAGATTAAGAAATACCTTGAATTGATGGCATCCTATTCGGAAGTTGCTGAGTATTTAGAACAGATGAATGTCAATTACGAACAGGTCGTTGAATATGATTCACAGATAGCAACGCTTCAGGCAGAATATAACAGATATTATGGTTTAAAGAGCAGTCTGTTTGCTGATTTAAAGGAAGGGCTGATTGATAAAAAGGAATTTGACGAATTTCATAATTTTTATGAGAGAAAATGCAGTGAGCTGGAAAGTGCCATAGCTGCGCAAAAGAAAATCATAAAAGATATGTTCCAGAATGGTGTTGCTGCAAAATCACAGCTTGAAAAGATTAAGGAAACACTGGAGCTTCAGGAACTGGACAGAGAACTGCTGGTAACAACAGTCCGTAAGGTATATGTTCATGAGGACAAAAGATTAGAGATAGAGTTTCGATTTTCTAATGAAATGGATAAATTAGCTGTTATGAGCCAGATGTGTCACGAAAAAACTTCTATGCAGGAGGTGATATAAAATGGCGAGAACGAAGAAAAGATACTTGGAAATGCCAGTGGAAACAGAAACTATTGAAGTACTTGTTGTAAAGTATTCTGTTGGAATATACAGCCGGTTATCAGTAGATCATGATGACAGAAAATCCGAATCCATAGAAAATCAGATAGAAATTATCCGTCAATATATAACCACCCAAAACAATAATCCTAAAAAGAAGCAGAGATTTGAAATCTATGATATCTATATAGATAGGGGGATTTCAGGCACTTCCTTTGAGAGAGCAGGATTTGACAGGCTGATGGATGATGTAAGAAATCATAACGTAAATTGCATTATTGTAAAGGATTTATCGAGATTTGGCAGAGATTATTTAGAAACGGGAAATTATATAGAAAAAATATTACCATTTTTAGGGGTTCGGTTTATTGCGGTTACAGATGGGTTTGATTCCATGTCTGAAAATGTTTCGGAAAAAAAACTGGCAATGAACATTAAGAATCTTGTAAATGATATGTATGCAAAAGATATATCAAAAAGAGTAATGGTTGCAAGGAAAATTGCCGCTGAGAGAGGCGCATATATCGGGAGCACAGCACCTTATGGGTATACTGCGGAGGAAATAAACGGAATAAGGAAGCTGGTAATTAATCCTGAAAATGCAGGGATTGTACGTTATCTTTTTGAAAGTTATGCGTCTGGCATTTCTTATGGCGAAATGTCATCATGCCTTTATCGGAAGAAAGTGCATAGAATTAGTGATTACAATAAATACGGTCATACATATTGGAAAAGTGGAGAGATACTTCATCAGTGGAATCCCGGTGTTATCAGGGGTGTATTATCTAATCCGGTATACACAGGTAAACTTGTGCAGTGCAGGAGAAAATCACGATTACAGGAAGGACAGAAAGGAAACTGCTATACCGGGGAAAATGAATGGATTACAGTAGAAAACAGCCATGAACCAATCATAGAACAGGAACTGTTTGATAAGGTAAATGCCGGATTGAAAAGAATGGAGAAGAAACCTGCTGATAAGAGAGAATCAGGAAAGGATGCAGTAATGGACGATGAAAATATTTTCCGTCATATTCTTTATTGTGGAAACTGCGGTGGTAAGATGCACGCAACATATTATCAGAGCAGAGTGAATGGAAAAAAGAGTTATTCGTATTATTGCCGGAGAGCTTATTATATTGATGGGAGGAGATGTTCTAAAAATTATATAAAAGAAGAACAGATTGAACGTTGTTGCTTAGAGCAGATGAAACAGATTTTGAAAGAACAAAATCTTTCATCCAAGGCTCTGACTGCTATGAACAATTTGGAATGTGAAAAAATGAAGGCGGCTTATCTTGAAGAACAAAATAAAATCATGCAGGAGAAACAGAAACTCAGTGCGCAGGCCGCAACTTTGTATATGCAGTATAAAGAGGGCTGTGTAAGCAATCAGGAGTATTCTTCTTTTCGGGAAAACAGAGTTGAGTATGAAAATTTCTGCGAGAAAAGAATGAAGGAATTAAAGCAGAAAATAAGAAAAAGTGAAATAAGGGCAGAGGAACAGAATAAGTTTTTACGTTCTTTGCAAAAAGCAAAAGGATGTAAAAAGCTAAATATTCAGCTAATAGAGTCTTTGATAGAGAAGATTACTGTTTCATCGGATGGAGTGATAGATATCCAGTTCCGGTTCAAAAATGAAGCCGGAGGTGAATGTGATGTCTAAGAATATAATTGCAGGATACTACCGTCTTTCCATGGAGGATGATGACATTAAGGTGGAAAGTAACAGTATTACAAATCAGAGATTGTTGATAAAGAGATATATTTTAGAGCATCCGGAGCTTTCCTGTTATGAATACTGCGAATTTTATGATGATGGAGTCTCAGGAACAACAATGAACAGACCGGGGATGCAGGCTATGCTTGAAAAAATAAAGCAAAATGAAATCAAATGTGTCATTGTGAAAGATTTGTCACGGTTCTCAAGGGATTACATTGAATTAGGTACTTACATGGAGCAGATTTTCCCATTTATGGGTATCCGTTTTATCTCTATCACGGAACATTATGACAGTAAGGATTATATCGGGAAAACGGCTGATATTGATATCGGTTTTCAAAGTCTGCTGGCAGACTTTTACTGCAAGGATGTTTCTGAAAAAGTGAGAAGTTCTGTAATGGCAAAGAAAAATCAAGGCAAATATGCAACAGGTAATACACCTTTTGGATATAAGAAGAATGAGGAGAACCGGAATGAATTACTGATTGTACTGGAAGAAGCCGAAGTGATCAGACATATTTTTGAACTGTCTTTGTCAGGGCAGAATTTGACGCAGATTTGCAGAGCATTGAATGATGAGAAGGTGCCTACACCGCTGGAATACAAAAATCAAAGAAAGAAACAGAATCGAAAGGAACTGCAACAGGAACATAAATACTGGCAGCCGGGAACCGTAAGAGCAATACTGACAAATGAGAGTTATCTTGGCAGCATGGTTTATAATAAATCTGTTCAGGCTGAAGTGGGCGGAAGCCGGGCAATATTAAAACCGAGGGAAGAATGGAAAGTATTTGAAAACCATCATTCTGCTATTATTAGCAAAGAAGTGTTTGATAAGGTTCAGGAAAGGTTTTTCTGCAAAAAAGCAGTGGTAAGGAAGCCTGTTCAATATGCACTGAAAGGAAAGGTGTATTGTGAATATTGCCATCGCAGACTAAGGATTATGAGACTGGCAGGCGACAGACTGTATTATTATTGTCCGAATCAAAAGCTGAATAGTGATAATGAATGTCTCTCAGGCAGCGTTAGTAATGAGTTATTAGAGAAAATTGTATTGGAAGAAATTAAGGTGCAGATAACAAAACTGGCAGATTTGGCGAGTGTCAGAAAGGAAGTTGCAGAGGAACAACGCACAATCATCAGGAAAATGGATAAAGAAATAATGAGTGTAGAAGCAGAGATAACAGAACTGACAGAGAGCAAGGCTGGTCTATTGGAGGCATATCATGTGGGTACATATACCAAGGAGCAGTATATGGAATATCGCAGACAGTTGGAACAGCAGATTTCTGAAAAGCAGATATGGAAGAAGAAGTTGGAGAAGCAGTCAGATACCTGTAATGATTTGTTAAATGCGGATGCAAGGGATTATGAGAGCCTCCTGCGATATGCCGGTTTTGAGACACTTACAAAAGAAATGGCAAATGCATTTATAGAAAAGATAGAAATAAGTAATGAGAAAGCCATAGACATTCATTGGAAATTCGATAAAAGCGATTGCAGTACTTCCCATAGTGTAACAACAATCTTACGGCAACCGTCCGCAGATGAAGCAATAATGTAGCAGCAGCCTGTGGAAAACGTGACAGCAATATAACACCAGCCCACGAAGTTTCAAGGGAAAATGAGGATAAAAAAGCTAAAAAAATTTGTAGCAACTACTTGACAGCAACGGGGATCGTGAAGGGGAATGATCCGTATTTATATGATGCTGTTATAATTGGACTAAGTTAGAAAAACCTTGAAAAACAGGGGTTTCTGCTTAGTCCATTTTCATTTCAGCAGGTTTTCTATACCTGAAATTAAGACAAGTAGCGCTACAAAAAGTATAACACAGATATGTCGGCATGGAAAGCTAATTCGGGTTGCCAGTTAGCCGCATTTTGGGTAACTGGCAGCACGAATCCACAAGGGTTTGGGAGTGTAGCTCCCAAGTATTTCAAAATGGAGGACAAGCTATGGCAGCAAATACAGCGAAAGGTGCAGAAAAGAAGGATACTCGCACAATTACTTTCAAAAATAAAGAACATAGAGATTTTTATAAGGAATATCTACAGAAATGCAGATACCAGGATGTGTATCACAAAGCATTGGTGTACTGTCTTGGGATTGACAGGGATACCAGGGTAAATGTGGACAGGATTTATGACTTTAAGACAGGATGCGTAAAAACGGATTGTTTATATGAAGGATGGCAGACAAGCGGAAGCATGAAGATTGTGCGTATGGCGTTTAATCTCTATTGTAATGGGACGCCCAGCGTCCTGGATATTGAGGATGCGGAGGCACAGTTGGAAGAATGCCAGTATTACACAGTGGAAGATTTATTCTGCTGCGGCTATGCAAGGTATTTTTGGGAGGCTGTGAAGATCCGCTATCCGGAATACTGTTTTTACGTGGATATGGAGGATTTATATGCTTAAAATCAGGATGCAGGGGACAAAGAAAGACATTCACTGGTTCCGGCGGCTTTTGGAGCGGCATGAAGGTGTGGAAGTGAAAGAAGTGTCGGAACCGTTTGCTAACAAAGGGACAAATAAGTATTTCCGTGTGTATGCGGAAGTGGAAAGAACAGAAAAGTAGATTAGAGAATCGGAGGAAAGTATATATGTGCAGAGTGATCGCAGTGGCAAACCAGAAAGGCGGAGTGGGCAAGACAACGACTTGCGTGAATTTAGGGATTGGGCTTGCAAGGGCAGGCAAAAAAGTATTATTAGTGGAGGCGGATGCACAGGGCAGCATGGCGGTCAGTTTAGGGATTGCGGAACCGGACGAGTTGGATGTAACGCTGGTGAATATCATGGAAAAAGTGATCAATGACGAGGACTTAGAGCCAGGGGAGGGGATCATCCACCATGAAGAGGGGATTGATTTCATCCCGGCAAATATCGAACTGGCAGGTTTGGAAACGGCTCTGGTAAATGTTATGAGCAGGGAAATGATACTGCGGCAGTATCTGAACAGCGTAAAAGGGCAGTATGACTTTGCAATCATTGATTGTATGCCTTCGCTTGGTATGATTACGATAAATGCCCTTGTAGCCGCTGACAGCGTGTTGATTCCCGTAGAGGCGGCATACCTTCCTGTCAAGGGGCTACAGCAGTTGATTAAGACGATTGGGCGGGTACACAGAAAGCTGAACCCGGCGCTTGACATCATGGGGATTCTGCTGACAAAGGTAGACCGCAGGACAAACTTTGCGAAGGATATTTCAGCGCAGATCCGGGAGGTATATGGAAACCGGGTACATATCTTCGAGAACTGCATCCCATTGTCCGTAAAGGCTGCGGAAACTACGGCAGAGGGGAAGAGCATTTATCTCCATGACCCGAAGGGGATTGTGGCGGACGGCTACCATTCACTGACACAGGAGGTGCTTGCTGATGAAAAGTAAGAGTGCAGAAAAAGTAAGGCTGAC
>JAETNR010000019.1 GCA_021772055.1 Blautia sp.
CTTTGATAGATTCTAAAAAGATTAAGCTTACAATACCTGATAAACCAACCAGTTCTAAGCAGAAGTATGTGTGGAACGATAATTAACTTGTACTTGACCTGTACTTGACCTGTTGACATAGGTCAAGTACAGGTCGAGTTGAGAAACTAATAATATGATTTTGGTAAAAAAACATAGGAAAAGGTTTAAAAAGGAGGGGGGTTACTGGAAAAGTATGCTTGTACAGGGACGAAAAGAATATCCGTTGTTGTACAGAATCGGAAAAAACAATATTTAATAGTACAGAATTCAGATCAGGCTTATATGGAATTTCCAGGGATTATCTCCAAAGGATATAAAATGCCTGAGGACGACACTTTTTTTGTTATGGAAGAGGTTGGCAAAATTCTTGGAGTACAATTAGAATCTGTAAAACTCATAGAGATATATTATGACGATAGTATTCCGTGGAGGCATTATATTTATCATGCTGAAATATTATCAGGTAATCCGTCAAAGATAAAATACGAAAAAATAGTTTGGAAATCTTTTGAGAACATAGAATCTGGAGATTTCAATTTATATGGAAAGCAGGTTTATCAGAAAATAGCGGAATGTACATATTGCCGAAAACTTTGCGAGAAAAAGGCGGAACTAGATATTTTTTATGATGAATATATGGCTCAGGATGCCGGGATGCTCGTGTCAAATGTGATTAAACAGGCAGGTGATTCTGAAGATATTTATAAAATGGCGATTCGTTATTACTTCAGTCATCTAAGAGCTTGGTTGGTCGAAAGTCCAAACTTAAAGAAAAATCGCACAGTTCAAAATTATTTGCTGTTATATGAGAGACAAAACAGATAGTAATATTTTGTAATTCTGTATTTGGAAAAGAAGGTAAGTTTCCTATTGATCAATTTGTAGGAATGATGGAAAGCTACATGATGTCTTTAGTTATAGAAATGTGGTTTTATGCAGGTGAGTTAGGTGCAGATATTGGAAATCCAGATCCTGCAGTAGCGGTATTCATGGATGTTAATAGACAAGAACTGCTAGAGATGCTGAAGGAAAAGTTCAATGATAAGGAGTAGGAGAGGATAATGTTGTCTGGTGATGAAATACTAAAATTGGAAGAGTTCTATCATATTTTTTCATTCGAGCCCAATTTTCAAGTGGTAAGAATGAGCACCGAGATCCAATTATTATTCCTCATTTCTCGTGTCATGCGTTGAGACATACCTTCTGCAGTCGATGCTTTGAAAAAGGAATTACCCCAAAGGTTGTTCAGCAGCTCATGGGACATGCTCATTATTCCACAACAATAGATATATACACACATGTATCAGAAGAGATGATGGGAAACGAATTGGAGAAATTCAAAGTAGCAATGAATTCCTGATGGACGGCTGCTTACGAAGAGAAGTTTTCGTAAGCCTTCGTAAAATAAATTCTACGAAAATGATAAAATCCTTTACGAAAATAAAGAAAAGGTAGGTATCGGGAGTAGAAAAATAGTAAAAAAGTTGTACGAAAAAAAAAGCTTCGTAAAATAAAAATGAAAAGAAGAAAAGCTGCTAGTGGAAAACACGAAAATAGTCAGTAAGTAAGCCACTTTTGAGGGTTGAGTCCTAGAGGCTCAGGTTCAAGAAGTTGCAAAACAGATGGGAATGTAATCCCGATTTTGCAAATCTGAAATAAGAACCTTAAAACCCTTGAAAATCCAGTATTTTCAAGGGTTTTTCCTTTCCAGGGCACTTCATATATTGCATTATAAATTCATGTAACTTTTTAGGTGATTTTTCGTAATTGGTTCGTCAGTGTTTTCGTAATGATTCTGTACGAACTTCTTAACGCAAACTTCGCATGATTTTTAAGAATAATGTGGCGATTTCGGTAGCTATCTATAATGCGATTTATAATGCAACTTTTCATTTTCGTAATCTTCGTAAAAAATCCACTGTTATTTCTTACTATTTTTCCTTCCTGATACCGGAAAGGAATGAATATGGCAAATATTATATCAGTAGTAAACCAGAAAGGCGGAACCGGAAAATCCGCATGTGCTGCAAATCTTGGTGTAGGGTTGGCTCTTATGAATAAGAAGGTGTTAGTTGTGGATGCTGATCCTCAGTCAGATGTGTCTGCGGGATTTGATATGTTTTTCAAAGTGCATTACGAAATTTTGAGGTAGATGACTACAAAATATTCAATTATGCCATGTATTATATCATTAATGAACTGGGCTACCAGGGAGAGTTATTCGATGATTATGATAGATTTGTGAGTCGTTTTTCATATGACAGGCATCGTGTGCTAAAGACAGAACGTATTGGGAAAAAGTATCAGTGGATTGCTATGTATAATATCTTAGCTCGAATATCAGATTATTATCCCATGAAGAATCGGTTTTCGATGGAAGAGGAGATTGTATTATACGATGGTCCATGGGAGCCTTATGTAAAAGACTTTGATCCAACATTGAATGCATATAATTTATTATGTGATGATGCCCCTTATTTTTCACAAATCAATGAGCATATAAGGGAGTCCGTTCAAGAGAATCATACTGTTAAAGACGATTCTGCATTTGATGAAGATATATGGACGAACTCTAATTCAATTTTTTTTGTACATCAGAAAGAAGACTTATTATTAACCGATGATGGAAGAAATCAATGGGTTGTTCTGTCTAAATATGCCGATACCGGTAGAAATGATCTAGCATATGACAAACTGATGGTGTGGAATTGGTTGTATGGATATTTTGTTACGGATGAGCAAATGGCTATATTAAAAGAGTATGCAGGTAAAAATGTGAATCTGCTTAATAGTGATATCACTGGGATTCCAGAAACGTATACTCTGTATAGCAGGGAGTATCCATGGTCGAGTGGTAGTAAATCTGTGTTAGGCTGGCAATGGAAAGATATTAAATTAAGAACCGGTGAAACAAAATTGGTTACTAGTACAGTTGAAGAACCACAGTTTTCTTGGATAGATACATTATTGAAGAAGTACTCAGGTAAAGCTGATGCTGAGGAAGTAGAGTTTGAATCGGAAATAGATTTGGATGAAGACTTTAAAATTCCGACCGTTACCAAAACATACACAAAAGAAGAACCGGTGACAATAGACTTGGGTAAAGTGCTAAATGCTACGCAAGACTTAATATGGGAGGAAGAATTTGATGCATCTAAAGAAGATGCCCTTTCGTATTTCCATCCATGTGCAGAAATCATTAATACGTTGGGACTTAGGCAAAAGAAGTATGATGGATATTATTACGATGAAGCAGGTGTACTCATAGCTTTTGATACTGATTTGACAAAACAAAAAGCTGGATTGATTATTCGGAAAGATGCTTTGGATAAATTCTTAGATATTAAGAAGTTTCATCTTGTATGGTTTGTAAATGCATCTAAAGAGATACATGACAAAACTCTCATGATTACCAAGTTCACAGATTGGACTGGATTATTGGAATATACCGGTGATTCCATCTCATGGCTGCATTTCGGACATTTTAAAGGGTCATAGCCAAAGGAGATAAGGATTCACGCCATTTGTTAAAGCTTTTCAGAAGGGTATGTTTGGATTTTGGAACAGCTTTTCTGAGGGAGATGTCCTTTTCCCGGTTTCTTGCATACAGCCCATAATAACGTGTCATTTTGAAATTCCATTCAGGGATATGCTGGATAAGAAGTTTGATAAAATCAATGGCAGGAAGAGGCTTTTCCACATAGACATTATCTTCATGGCGGTTGTAGTGGAAGGTGACATGTTCCCCATCATAGGAATCGATACGGCTCAGTGAGATCACCGGTCGCCCGAGATAACGGCTGATATATTTTATGACAGTGTCCGTGTCACAGAGGGGCAGGGGAGTTGAGATGCCGAAGGCATTATTTTATGAATGAAGTCGAAAAGATAGAATAGTTGCATTGTGCCATCTCAAGAGTATAATAGTAGTTGGAGGAAAGATAATCTCATAATTTTGTCGAAGCAAGTTGCAGAGCAGCTGTTCGGTTATACTCAGGCAGCGAAGCGAATTGCGAATATCCGCCTGACAAGGATAAGAAAAGGAGTGGGTGTCATGACATAGTTTATAAGCAATGTTAACAAATACTTATCTGAAATGAAGATTAAGCAGACCTATCTTAGCATGATTACGGGTATGGATAAATAAAATGTCACGCTTATTGACTGGCTCGCAAGAAGAAACTGGCACAGATATGGAAAAGATAGCGAACCATCTCACAGGCAGGAATAGGTTGCAAAGCAGTTAATGGAACTTATGGAAAATATTGATGAAGTGATGAGCACAAAAAGTCGATTTAAGAATATAGCAAGGGGATAGACGAGATGATAAATCTTATTTCTCAAGGGGCATCCGGGAATATTACTGTGATGGGGACTACAGCTTTTGATTTGAAAGAGGATGAAAAGCTATCGATGACTAGCAGCGAATTGGTTGAAAAGATAATGGAACCGAATGGAATCAATATTGTATTTTAGAAATAAGCGGCGAATTGACAGATCAAAATTGGAAGGGGATGATACTGTTGTCTCGGGAAAATCATAAAATGATTGATGGAAAACTGTTACAGACTGATAAGAAGTATTCTCATCTAAAATTAAAACAAAAAGATAAAATAGCAGAATGGATGTATCTGGAGACAAAGGCTTATCATGAGAAATACTATACGTTTCCTGATGATGAACACATTGGGGATGTTGTCTCAAAAGTATATGATAAGATTGTGGATGCAGATATCTGGATACCTTATGGTGAAGTCCTGAAACACTATAAGAAAAAGAGATCGGATATTAACAAACGTGTGAAACGAGCTTTTAATCAGTATGAGGAAACGAAAAAGGAAACCGCATGCTTCATGAATATGTGCATGGTGCAGGATAAGAAAGGAAATGTACTTGCACTGGACAAAGTAAACGACAGCTATTCCGGTACGACATTTCCGGGAGGGCATGTAGAAAAAGAAGAGGCGTTTACAGATTCTGTTATCCGTGAAGTGCAGGAAGAAACGGGGATTTTGATTGAAAATCCTATGCTCTGCGGAGTATATCATTGGATGGAATCCGGCATTGATCCTCAAGGTCTGTCAGATAGCTTATAAAATTCGGAGGAATACATAACAATATGGAAAGATGGGACTTGTATACAAAATATAGAGAAAAGACAGGGAAAGAGCAGATTCGGGGAGAAAAGATTCCAAAAGGTTTCTACCATTTGGTAGTGCATGTATGGATACGAAATCGCAAAGGGGAATATCTTATTTCCCAACGTTCAGCTAGCAGGCCAACCTTTCCGCTTATGTGGGAGTGCGTTGGAGGTTCTGTTTTGATGGGAGAAAGCAGTATTGACGGAGCGCTTAGAGAAGTAAAAGAAGAAGTGGGACTGGATTTAAAACCTGAAACCGGAAAACTTCTTTTTACTAAAATCCGGGGAACTGATGTTAAATATGAACGCAAAGAATTTAATGATATTATGGATGTATGGCTTTTTGAATACGATGAAGACCTGCATTTGGAAGATGCAGCAACGGATGAAGTTGCTGACTGTAAATGGATGACAGTTCCTGAGATCAGAAAGTTATATGAGGATAATAGGCTTGTGCAGACATTGGACTATTTTTTTTGTGTTATGGAAGCAGATGAACCTGATTACAGCCATATTATTGGAAAAATGGTAGGCGGAACCGTTGATAGACCATTAGGCACCGCTCATCCTCGTCATCCGGAGATGATTTATCCAGTCAATTATGGATATGTAAATAATGTACTTGCTGGTGATGGAGCAGAACAGGATGTTTATATATTTGGAACAGATAAGCCGCTGAAAAATTTTCAGGGTAAGGTAGTTGCAGTATGGCACCGTTTTGATGATGTGGAGGATAAATGGATTGTGTCTTTGAATGGAGAAGATATTGCAAAAGAAAAAATATTAGGCGACATTTCATTCCAAGAGCAGTTTTTCTATGGAAAATTGTATAAATAATATTAAATTGCAACTGGCATTTGCAGAATAGGAAAGGATTGAGTACGGGAAAACTAAACGATTTATATAAATGCTACGAAAAAGAGGTGATCCGATGATTATAAGCGCAAGCAGACGTACCGATATACCATCTTATTACTAAAAATGGATGATAAACAGATTAAAAGAAAAATATGTGTTGGTCAGAAATCCGAGCCCGGATGTGGAAAAAAATCTGCCGTCCAAAAACAGGATTATTATTCCGGTATTCCAAAGGCTGTCCAGGGAGCTTGGGAAAGAAAGGGTTATATGGAGATATGCCCCTATTTTGATCTGTGAGAAATATTCCATGGATTATCACCGCAGATATTTTGAGGTGCTGGCGTCTAAACTAGCAAATTATACAGAAAAATGCACCGTTAGTTTTATGGACCTATACCGAAGCACAGCGAGAAATGTGAAAACGCTGCATATTGTGAAAGATACCTATGAAATGCAGGCAGAATTACTGTAGCGATTTGCAGAGATAGGGAAGGAATATGGTATCTATATTGATACCTGTGCAGAAACAGGAGATTTTCATAAACTGGGAGTTGAGCACGGACAGTGTATTGACAGAGAAAGAATTGAGCGAATTGGAGGTTTTAAGCTTAATGCTAAGAAACACACCGGCCAAAGAGCAGAATGCGGATGCGCGGCAAGTATTGATATAGGGGCTTACAATACCTGTAAAAACGGTTGTCTGTATTGTTATGCAAATGACAGCGAGAATGCTGTTTGCAGAAATTTTGGAATGCATGATTCAAAATCACTTCTTTTATTTGGAAAAATTGATGATTCGGACGTGATAAAGGAAAGAAAAATAAAATCGCTCATTGAAAATCAGATGAGTTTATTTGATCTATAAAAAATTCGGGCGGCTATAAACGATAGGAGATGGATATTATGTGGATATTTTATGCAATAGGTTCCTCGTTTTTTGCGGGGATTACAGCAATCCTTGCGAAGTGTGGGATCCGTAAAACAGATTCTACTGTAGCGACTGCAATCAGGACGGTCATTGTGCTGTTGTTTTCGTGGCTGATGGTGCTGATCACAGGAACAGAGGGAGGAATCAGACAGATTGACGGCAGGACATTCCTGTTTCTTGTGTTGTCCGGGCTGGCAACAGGCGTATCGTGGCTGTGTTATTTTCATGCCCTGCAAAAGGGGGACATTAACAAAGTGGTGCCTATTGATAAATCCAGCACGGTGCTGACAATTCTGCTGGCGCTGATATTTCTTCAGGAAGGGATTTCAGGAGTAAAAATACTATCCATTTTATTGATCGGCGGTGGAACGATGCTTATGATTGATAAAAAAGACATCGAAACGGACGTACAAAAGAAAAGCGGCGGGTGGGTGATTTATGCGGTTCTGTCTGCGGTGTTTGCCAGCCTGACTGCGATTCTGGGGAAGATCGGGATCGCAGAAATTGACTCGAATCTTGGTACGGCAATCCGTACAACCGTTGTGCTTGTTATGGCATGGATGATGGTATTTCTCACCGGAAAACAAAGAGAAATCAGAAAGATAGAGAAAAAGGAACTGGTTTTTATCTGCCTGTCCGGGCTGGCAACGGGTGCCTCGTGGCTGTGTTATTACCGGGCGCTTAAGGACGGGCCGGCGAGTGTGGTCGTTCCGATAGATAAACTGAGTATTCTTGTTACAATTGCTTTCTCGTGGATCGTGTTCCATGAAAAACTGGCCAGAAAGTCAATGCTGGGTGTGGCTTGTATTACATTTGGAACAGTGCGGTTGGCAATAGCCTAGACATATATTGGAGTAAATTCATGGATAAGGAGACGGGACATATGAGGTATGGTTGGATTGATGAGTATTTACTGAGCAAAACGGGAGTGACGAAAGACCTTCAGAAGGAATGGAACTGGATCCGCTATCAGATTGGCGGAAAGATGTTTGCGGCGGTCTGCTTAGACGGGCATGATGAGCCATCTTATATTACACTGAAGCTGGAGCCGGCTGAAGGTGATTTCCTGCGGCAGCAGTATGAAGATATCATTCCCGGATATTATATGAATAAAGTGCATTGGAATTCCATCAAGCCGGACGGGGAAGTCCAGGATGATCTGTTAAAAGACCTGTTGGATAAATCCTATCAGCTTGTGCTTAGCGGATTCAGCAAAAAGAAACAACGGGAAATTCTGGATGGATTGTCTCTGGAAAAGCCAATAAGCGGCTGCGGCACGGAGCATGCAAAATAAAATTTTTGTGAAAAAGATTTGAGTAACGGATAAAATCCCGGAAGCGCTGATAAAATGGACATTTCCGGGATTCTTTTTACGATCTATAGTGTAATCGCTGGCGGTGTTTTTAATGAATACCTTTAACCCAAAGGAAATAAAGCATTTTCATGATCTTTTACATAGTATCTGATGTTTTTACGTCCTTTTTGGATAATCGTGTGTCCTTCCGATTCCAGCTTTTCTTTCTGGGCTTCCATGCCGCCGGGGTATTTTGCGTTCAATTCCCCGTTGGCTTTTAATGTCCGCCAGTATGGCGTTTTATTTTCAGAACGCTGGTGGCTTGCCCAGGCCACGATGGATACAAATATTCCGGCTGTGATCGGTTCTGTAAAATCTGCACCGCTTTGTCTGGCAAAGTATTCCCTTATCGTTCCTACCGTAAGCAGCTTCCCGAATGGTACAAGCCGCATTACTCTGTCATAGTCAATGGGCGGGGCAAAATACATTCTGTCTCCGCCATATTTTTCGATACTTTTTTCATCTGTAATTGTTTGAAACTTCGGCATATCCTTACGATCATTCAACATTGCGTTAAAATCTTTTTTATCTTCATTTGCCATGATACCACCTCCTAGCTAAAAGCATACCCTAAATAAAAAACATATGCAATGAGGCTGTTTGGAAAATTTATTATATTGCTTATATTGAAAATCAGATAAGTTTATTTGATACTTAAAAATGAGCGTATAATGCTACTTTTGAGTGCATATTCCGTTTCGGGATATGCACTTATTTTTTATAATAAAGCAAAGGGCTGTAATAGAAGCTTTCAGAACGAGAAATCCTAACGGAAAAGGAGCTGGATACGATGTTGTTTATTGATCATATACGATTTACATTTTTATATATTGAGTTTTATTCCATGGGAAGAACATGGGTATATCCGGTTTACGGGGGAGAATTTTGACCCGGATAAGTGGTGCAGTTTTTTAAAAAAAGCAGGTGCCTGTTATGTAATGCCTGTTGCCGAGCATCATGATGGATTCCAGATGTATCAAAGTGAGATATCACACTGGAATGCGGCTGAGAAGGGACCCTGCAGGGATATTCTTGGAGAAATTGCAAAAGCTGCAGAAAATCATGGATTGGTTTTCGGCTCGTCCTCACACAGAATAGAACACTGGTTTTTCATGAGTCATGGTAAAAAAATTGACAGTGATGTAAAAGAACCTGTGAGATTATTGATCGATATCATCCGAAAATATTGTATTTTGACTGGTGGATACAGCATAGCGCTGCGAAACCTTATTTAAAGAAGCTGGCGGCATATTATTATAATCGTGCGGCGCAGTGGGGAGAAGAGGCAGTTATCTGCTACAAACATGATGCCTTTATGTTTGGCAGTGCCGTGGTGGAAATCGAGAGAGGACAATTTGCGGATGCCAAACCGTACTATTGGCAGACAGATACTTCCGTGGCCTTGAACTCATGGTGCTTTACCAGGAATAATATATATAAGACGCCGGAGGAACTTGTCTGCGACCTGGTGGATATTGTCAGCAAAAACGGGAATTTTCTTCTGAATGTGGGGCCGAAGAAGGATGGTACGATTCCGCAGGAGGATGAAAAGATCCTGCTGGGGATTGGAAAATGGCTTCAGACGAATGGGGAGGCGATATATGGCAGCAGTGTGTGGAGAAAGTCAGGGGAAGGACCTGCGAAGATTACAGAAGGGCAGTTTTCTGACGGAATCCGAAAAGAGTTTACCAGTCAGGATATTCGTTATACTGTAAACGGAGGCAGACTTTACGGGATTGTTTTAAAATGCAGCGATGAGGGGAACTGTCAGACAGTTCCCCTGTATTTTCCCGGGGAGATTCCCACGTGAGAGGTAAAGGTACGGATAAAACTTGCGTAATCCCCGAAACCGCATTGCATTGCAGTATCGGAAACACTGCATCCGTTTCTTAAGCATTTTTTTGCTTCGGATATCCGTCTTCCGGTTACATATTTTAAGACGGTTGTGCCAAAGTTTTCCTTGAAAAGTTTACATAATTGAGTGACGGAAATATAGGAATTTTGTGCGATGGTTTCAAGACTGATCCTTTCCTGAAAATGAGTATCAATATATCCAAGGGCGTTCTGCAGGGAAAGGTTTGGGATAATCGTTTCCTTATCGTTATTGAGATGCCGGGCCAGCAGATTAAACTGTGCCAGGATCTGCATGGCAATGCTTTGTTTGATTACATCGTCTGCGAAATCGTATTTCTGTTCCAGACCGCTGAAATATTCCCTGAAAAGCGACTGCTGTTCGTGATTCAGGGATATTTTATTGCATTTTTTTGGACTCTTTCTGTAAAAACATTCTGCCAGGTTCGTCTGCTCTGTGGAAAAGTGCAGCATAAAGTCAGGATGTATCTGCAGGACATATCTTTCTACCGGCTTGCCGGGCAAAAAAGTAATTTTGTGCGGCTCAAACTGGTTCATAAAAAACAGATCTCCGTCTTCCGCATCGTAAACCCTGCCGTCAATCAAAAAGTTATTTCCGCCTTTCAGGCAGAAGAAAATTTCACAGCATTCGTGAGTATGGATGCTGGTATTTGTCGTGTTTTCCGTGGAATGAAAAAGCCCGAAGGATTTATTTTTTATTGCATAGTCTAATGCTTTTGCGCATTTATCAAAACAAATATCCATGACGTGCTCACCTCATGGGCATTTTATCACTTTTGTGTAAGAAATGCAATAAACTATGTGAAAATTGCAAAGAAATGATGATTTATATATATTATACTTAAGAAAACAGAAAACTATTAACGGATAAAGGAGTTTCGTAAAATGGAAGTAAGATATGCATCAAATCCAAAGGACGTAAAACATTACACAACAGAAAGATTGAGAGAGGAATTTCACATCAGCAGGCTGTTTACAAAAGATAATGTAAGAATGGTATACAGCCATATTGACCGTATCATCACAGCGGGAATCATGCCTGTTTATCAGGAACTGAAATTAGTAGGCGGCGAGGAACTTGCTTCGGAGTATTTCCTTGAGAGACGGGAACTGGGCTGTATTAATATCGGCGGAAAAGGAATTATCACAATCGATGGAACGGATTATGAGATGAATCCCCGCGATGGCATTTATGTTGGAATGGGGAATAAAGAAATTTCTTTTCAATGTGTGGATACGGAAAATCCCCCCAAATTCTATGTTTCATCCTGCCCGGCACACAAAGCGTACCCGATTGTGAAGATCGATATTACAAAAGCAAAAAAAGTGCCATGCGGAAGTGCGGAAGAATGCAACAAGCGTGTGATCAACCAGTATATCCATCCGGAAGTTATAAAGAGCTGCCAGCTTGCAATGGGGCTTACGCAGCTTGAGGTGGGATCAAATTGGAATACAATGCCATGCCATACCCATGACAGACGTATGGAAGTATATCTTTATCTTGATATGGAAGAAAACGATGCGGTATTCCATATGATGGGAGAACCGCAGGAAACAAGGCATATCATCATGCATAATGAAGAAGCGGTAATTTCTCCAAGCTGGTCCATCCATACAGGTGTGGAAACGAAAAATTACTCTTTCATTTGGGCAATGTGCGGTGAAAACCAGGAATTTGATGACATGGACTTTATTGAAACCAGAGATCTGAAATAATTGGAGGATAAAAAAATGTGGAGCATGGATTGTTTCTCTCTTGAGGGAAAAGTAGCGCTGGTAACAGGCGCAGCATACGGAATCGGATTTGCAATAGCAGAAGCCCTTGCAGGTGCGGGTGCGAAGATCGTATTTAACTGCCGCAATGAGAAAAATATGGAGAAGGCGATGGCTTCCTATGCAGAAAAAGGAATCAAAGCGAAGGGATATATTTGCGACGTCACAGATGAGTCACAGGTAAAAAGAATGGTAGAAGATATCGAAAAGACTTTAGGAACTGTGGATATTCTGGTGAATAATGCGGGAATCATCAAACGGATTCCCATGACGGAAATGGCATGTGAGGAATTCCGGGAAGTGATCGATATTGACCTTGTGGCGCCGTTTATTGTATCAAAGGCGGTAATCCCGGGGATGATCAAAAAAGGACATGGGAAAATCATCAATATTTGTTCCATGATGTCTGAGCTTGGAAGGGAGACGGTTTCTGCATATGCAGCAGCAAAGGGCGGACTGAAAATGCTGACGAAGAATATCGCTTCTGAGTATGGGGAATACAATATCCAGTGCAACGGCATCGGCCCCGGATATATTGCCACACCCCAGACCGCACCTCTGCGGGAAAAACAGGCGGATGGTTCCCCTCATCCTTTTGACCGCTTTATTATCGGAAAAACCCCTGCAGCACGCTGGGGAGTGCCGGAGGACCTGGGAGGCCCGGCAGTATTTCTCGCTTCCGATGCCTCAAATTTCGTAAACGGCCATGTACTGTATGTGGACGGAGGAATCCTTGCCTATATCGGGAAGCAGCCGTAAGGAAACAGAGACGGCAGAGGAACCAGAGATATATAGTTTATTTGACAGTATTTTATAGAATTGCGCAGAAATAAAAGGGCTGCTGCATCAGAGATCGGACTGTTCCGAAGATCTCTGGTGCGGCAGCTTTTTTTTGCTCTGTGAAAAATGCTCGAAATGGAACCATAATTATGTGAAAGAAACGGAATTTGTCTTTAAAAATGGAAAGCAATTCAGTATAATGATGAGTTGGAAGACAGTCCTATGGACTGCTTCATGATATCGTAACTTTAGGAGGAAAAAATGAACAAAGAATTTCATATGGGAAACAGACAGCGGATGTACAGGCAGATGAAAGATCACTCTCTGCTGGTACTATTTTCAGGAATAGAAGTACGGAAGACGAATGATGAATATTATCCGTTTTATACAGACAGAAACTTTCTGTATCTTACGGGGCTGGACAGCAAGGAATTGGTTTTTGTAGCGAAAAAAGAGGCGGATGGACAGGTAAAGGAAAAGATTTATATTTTAAGGCCTGATTTTATGAAAGAGCGCTGGACAGGGGAGCGGATGAAGCCTGAGCAGGCAGCGCAGTTCTCCGGTATTGAAGAAGTGGGATTTTCCGATGAATTTCCATCGGAGTTTCACAAGCTGGCATTTTCCGGGTATTACGAGCATCTGTATCTTGATCTGTACAGAGCGGATCCGGAAGACAGGGATCAGCCTGCCCACAGACTGCTTTCCCGGGTTTCCGGTGATTATCCTTTTCTCAAGGTGGAAAATGCCAATGCGATTATCCGCAGGTTGCGCACCATAAAGCAGCCATGTGAAATAGAAGCCATGAGGGAAGCAGAAAAGATTACCCGGGACGGCATCGTGGCAATGATGAAGGCATCCAGGCCGGGAATGTATGAATACCAGTATAAGGCAGAGTTTGATTATGTCCTGGGACAGCATGGCCCCATGGGACCTGCATTTCCATCCATTATTTCTGCAGGAAGAAATAACTTCTGCATTCATTACTATTCTTATAAAGGCATGGCCCATGACGGTGATATGGTGCTGAACGATGTGGGCGCATGGTATGACAATCTGATGAATGATGTATCCAGAGGATGGCCCTGCAATGGAAAATATAATGAAAAGCAGAAACTTTTGTATGAGTGTGCACTTGGCACCTCGGATCATATGTTCAGCATCATTAAGCCGGGGATGCCTATGGCAGAAGTGGATAAGGAAGCAAGAAGGTACAATGCACTTTTGCTGAAAGATGCAGGAGTATTAAAAAACACGGAGGATATCGGAACCTATATGTGGCATGGCGGTGCGCACCATGTGGGATACGATGTGCATGATGCGGTAGAGACACCGGAGATCATTGCTCCGGGAATGGTATTTTGTGTGGATATCGGGATCTATCATGAGGAATGGGGAATCGGATTCCGTGTGGAGGATAACTGCCTTGTAACGGAGGGAGGATGTGAAAACCTTTCCGCAATTACCCCAAGAACCATTCCTGAAATAGAAGATACCATGAGAAAGGGCATCATATGAACCGTATACTGATGCTGATCATGGCTGCAGGGGCTGTACTTGGAGGAATTGACCGGATTCGAGGCAATAAGCACGGATATGGAAAAAAGTTTGAGGAAGGGTTTCTGTTTTTGGGGCCTACCGCATTGTCCATGGCGGGAATGATCTGTCTTGCCCCTGTTCTTGCGGACGTTCTGGGGAGGGTAATTATCCCGTTTTACGAGTGGATGGGGGTAGACCCTGCCATGTTCGGCAGCCTTCTGGCAATTGACATGGGCGGTTATCAGCTTGCAGGGGAACTTGCAGGGAATGTACTTATAGGAAACTATGCGGGGATCGTTGTGGCTGCCATATTTGGGTGTACCGTGGTATTTATAATTCCTGTAGGCATGGGGATGGTAAAGAAGGAAGATCGGGTTTTTCTGGCCAGGGGGATCATGATCGGTTTGATCACCATGCCTGTAGGGCTTCTTGTGGGAGGTATGACTGCAGGGCTTTCCCTTACGGTATGCGTTCATCAGAACCTGCCGGTATTTGTGCTTTCCTTCGCTTTACTTTTAGGTTTGTGGAAAATTCCCGAAAAAATGATCCGGGGATTTTGCATATTTGCAGACGGAATTCATGGGCTGATCACCATCGGACTGGTGTTGGCTGCTGTAGAATCAATGTGCGGATGGAATCCGGTAAAAGGGATGGGATCTTTGCAGGATGCGATGAGTGTGGTGTCTTCCATAGGAATTGTCATGCTGGGAAGTCTTCCCATGTCCGAAGAACGATGTATAACAGAACGTGAAAGAAGCCTTTAAATTCAAGCGTTACCGCATGAATAAAGGGGGCCGGAATCATGTGTCTTTTAAACAAAATCGGGCTGATAATTGCGATTATCGTTTTGTTTCTGGTTGCAGTTGCTATATTTTCTATGCTGATTATGAATGTTCTTTTTGACCTTTATTCTGCGGGCTTCATTGATGATTGCTTCTTGTGCAAGGGCAAGCGAAAAGGCATGTGTAAAGATTGCAGATACAGTCAAAAGAGGGGGAAAAGGCATGAAGAAAGAACATGAAAAAGTCATTAAAAATATGCTGGAAGATATCCGCCAGATTCCGGGATATGTTACCGGGATGGGTTCCCGATCGGCGTTCCTGGAATCCTATATTTCCGCGGCGAAGGATTACCAGGAAGCACACGAACACGAAGTCGTCATTCTGGACGCTATTTTTCAAAGTGAATCCTTTTCCGCGTTACTCCGCAAGAAAGACGTTGACCGTTGCGAAATAGAAGGATCGGTTGAATATTACGAAGAAATCATTCAGAGACATTCAAAGGAACTACACGAATTTATTGAATTCAGGAAATCCAGAAAGTGGAAATAATAACGGCGGCCGTCGCATTTCAAAGAAAGGAAAGCAATAAATGAACGACGATATGAAAAACTATGTGCCTGACTTTGAACACATTAGAAGGCTGGCTGATGGATTAGAAAACCAGATTATAGCGGAGCGCATACGCGAACGTAACGCTTCTTCAGAATGGATTCCGGGCGGTTTTCTTCCCGATCTATTTCCAGAGCGCACATTGATCCTTCCAACAGACGAAAGTTTGTGGGAAAAATATAAAAGGGATCGAAAAGATTTTCAATAAACACCCAACAAGGGCGGCCGTTACTGGCCGCCCTTCTCGTTTCCTGGAAAGTGTTCACATGAAATATATTGTTTACCACATATCGGGCAACGTTCCGCTTCACAGCCGTAATGATGGCGGCGGCCGAACCTGGCGGCACAATCATAGCAGATCGCGCCCTTTTTGCCCTCAAACGTGTCGCCCGGATCGCCGACCTTGATTCTCCGATACATTTTCCCTTGATATGTGATTGACCGAACGCGACAACCTAATGTTGTCCCTATCCTTCCGCCACACTTCGGACATGTCTGTTTGAACTTATCACGATATATAAATTTGTGCGTTAGGCCGTTCGCGAACGTGATTTCCATGATCCGGCCTTCTTTTATGACAATATGGTCGATAATCTGTTCAAAGAAATCCTTTAGTATTTCGGTGTCGATTTGTAAAGCCAGATCAATATAATCAATGTGTTTTTTGGAAACGATCTTCTGACTGATAAGAAATGCTGAAGCTTTTCGTATGAATGAAAGGTCAGCGGCGTCCGGCCCAGCCGGAACGTCCAGAAGGTCGATTTTTTCCTGAATATCACGGATCGTCTTTTGAATTTCTTTTCGCCGGTTCGACATTTCTTCCGCCGACATGCTTTCCGGATCAAAAAGATATAGTTCCATAAGCCGATCAGCGGCGCGCTGGGCCTTTTCTTTTTCTGCCTTCAGGATTTCCAGTTCAGCACTTGCGGGCGCACTGTCAAACGATTCCGCAAGTTCCGGAACAAACCGGCCGCCACCAGCGGCCCCGCCTGACAAGGCCGTGAACATTTCGTTTAATCCCTGGTGTTCAATCCCGACAATATTTAAAAATTCGTCGCCGCGAAGAAGTTCCCGTTCAAGTTGTTCTATTGTTGTTATTTTCGCGAAATTCTTCTGTACACGTGTCATATTCGCCGCATAGTTCAATACAAACGGCCCTAGTACGGTTTCGCTGATCGTCTTTTTGTCACAATCCAGCGTGTGCGACTGGCGGGTACAGCGATAAACAGACGGCCGGAAACCATTGTCACGCACTCTGTCCTTCGACACAATAAAGCCGCCGCCGCACGTTCCACAACGAAGCAGACCGGCGAACGTGTGAACATGACACTTTCGGAACTTGGCCGTATTCCTGGAAGCGTTTTCGTCCATGATTTTGTTACACCTGTCAAATTGTTCTTCCGAAATAATCGGCGTATGATTATTTTTCCGGACGATCCATTCACTTTCGGGCTTTATTGCACCGCGCGACGATTCCCTGACGTTATAGCGGTATGTTCCGATGTAAAACGGATTCCGGATCATATCGCCGATAACTTTCGACGTCCATTCCCCGCCGCGCCGCCCGCGGATTCCATCATGATATAACATACGTGCAATTTGCGCCGTTGACTTGGTTTCTTCGTACTTGTTAAAGATCATTTGCACAAATTCAGCTTCCCCGTTCCAGTCCGGAACCGGAAAAGCGTCGCCGTCGTTTAGGCGATAACCGAACGGAATATGTCCGCCGTTCCACAATCCACTTTCCGCGCGGTCAAGCATGATTCCCATAACACGTTCGGCGGTCATTTTACGTTCAAGTTCAGCAAAGATCAGGATTATTTTCAACATAGCTTCACCGATCGCGGTTGATGTGTCAAACTGTTCGTTCAAGGAAATAAAAGTGACTTTATGTTGCTTCAGTTCCTCATACATAGCCGCAAAGTCAAGAAGATTCCTGGAAATTCTGTCAACCTTCCATACAATCAGGTGTGAAAACTGGCCGCGCCGGACGCCGGACATCATTTTTTGAAATTCCGGCCGGTCGGTATTCTTGGCGGAATAACCGTCGTCCTCAAAGATTTCATATTTTTTGATCCCTAAATATTTCAAGTATTCCTTCAGCTTTTTTCGCTGAAAAGGTAAACTGTCCTTGTCTACCTGGTAGCGCGTTGAAACGCGCACGTACAGAGCCGCGCAAGGCTCGGACAATACCGCGCACACTTTTTTATATGCCATAATTTCCCCTTTCTTCAGCCTGGCCGAAAAAAGGGTATAAAAAGAAAGCCCGTTGCATTTTTCAGGCTTTCATGATATACTTAACGTGCTTATTTTTAAGTATCAGATTGCCCGATCCGGTCAAGCTGGTATAAACGGCGGTTGTCTATTGCAGTAGATAGCCGCTATTTTTATTTATTTTTCAATTTTCTTATCAGCCGCGCCTTCTGAAAAGAGTTCATGCTAGGATTCTGGCGGATCAGCGTGATTTCTTCTTCCGGATCAAGCGCGGCGCGCCATGCCGCCGCGTATTGTTCCAACCTGGCCGCCAGTTCGCCGGTTGTCGTTCCTAAACGATTCATCACTTCGCAAAATGTAGCGATTTCGGATTCATTCACGGGAATCACTTCTTTCAATCTGATCCATCAAATAGTACATATGTTTGCACGGGGCCTTTCTTTCCTTGAAGTCCGGGCATGTACAGGATTTTAATGTTGCCCGATATGATCCGCCTTTTCGTCCAGAAAACGTTGCACAACGGCATTTTGCATTAATTTTCCGCGGCGTCAGTTCTCCGTTCCTGGCGCGTTCCTGACGCTGTATCTGCGGCCGCGCGTCCTTGTTCACTTCATACCGCTTCAGAAGCTTTTCTGTTTTTGTCAGTGAATAAACAATTTCAGGGATAATGAAAATCAGCCCGATCGCGGCATACAAGAGAACCATTCCGGCAATTTCAACGGGGCCGTATTCAGAATACGCCCCGGCCGCCGCCTGGATCGGTATAGTCACCGCAATAAGTAGGAAAAGCAATGTTATGTAAAATCTCTTTGTGCTTGTGAATAAAAACATTTTAGTCCTTCCTTCCACGCTTTAGGCGTTCTTTTTGTCGGCGGTATCGCCGTAAGCTGACGATTCTTCCGCCTGTCTTGCTTCAAGTTCCAGTTCGCGTCGATAATCATTCACTTCGGCTTCGATCCGATCAGCAACATTTTCGTTTGCTGAAGCTGACGTTTCTACTTTCCGATATGCTGGCGCGTCTGGATTTACTTCGTCCAGGGCGGCGGTGATCTCATGGAAGAAATCAAACAGGCCCTTTCGCATTTCCGGACTTAACGAAAGAAACTTTTCGACGATTACATAATCGGAATTAGAAAGCTGATATTTGTCTGCTAACTGATCCAGAATGTCCGAAGGCTTCGGCTTAAACATTTTTCCGTCACCGGTGCGAAGCCATTCTTCCCGGATATTGAATTCCCGACAGATTAAAGAAATAACAGAATCGACGGGTTCGTTTCGCCCGATCTCATAATTTGCTATCGCTCCGCGCTTGATTCCTAATCTATCCGCGAATTCTTGTTGTGTCAAATCTAATTCCTTTCTAATCTTTTTGATTCGTTCCTTCAACTTGTCACCCCCTTTCACTTGTTGATTATAAAGCAAAACGAATCACAAGTCAAGCAACAAAATCACAAAATGCAACGAAATCACAAAAAAGAAGAAAAACCTATTGACAAATGTGAGATTGTTGCATATAATAGCAACAGAAACACAAATACAGCACAGCAAGAAAGGAGTGGTTACATGATGAATCTTGCAAAAGAATACACGCCGGATCAGATTTCCGACGCCGAAAAATTGTGTCAGCTTATGCGGGATATCCCGGACGGCCGCCGTCAGTTATACGCAGTTTCGATGATGGCCTACATGAGCGGGTGCGAAGCCGGGGCCGCCCTGGAACGCAATGCAAGGCAGAAAAGCCCGGCTTGACTTCCAGGCCGGGAATGAAAGGAACAACTATGATGAATAAAAATGAAATCATGCAGTATGCCGCGGAATGCGGCGGAGAATCAGCGGCAAATCTTTTATTGCTGATAGGGCCAGACGGTTTTGACGGATCGCTCGATGAATATGAAGAAATGGAAAGAATGTTCCAGAAAGGCGTAATTCATGAATAAAGAAAGAAGAAAGCAGATCAAAGAAGTGATAGCGAAACTGGATGAAATCCAGGGAAATCTTAAAGAAGCGGCAGAATAGGGGGGTAATATGTGGGCTTATAGTTTTGACAATCAGTATTACATGGGAACGATGGAAACGCGCGATCTGGCAATCGAAGCCGCCGCCAAAGAAGCACAGGCAACGCTTGACGCCCGCCGTCGCAACTGGAACAATCCGGATATTCCCGGCCGCCGCGTGAAGGTGTATGTCGGCGAATGTGAGTTTCACAAGCCTTGTTTTTCTTCTTGTTGCGATATCATCGAACGCTTGGAAGAACAGGTCGCTGACAGCGAATTCGGCGAATATGTAGACGGTTGGCTTGACGGCGTAACGTCTGAACAGGTTCAGGAGTTGGAAAACGCCGTTGACGCCGCCGTCAATGAATGGCTGAAAAAGAATAATCTTGAACCGTCGTTCTTTTTGGTTCGCGCATACGATGAAGTGGAAGTTGTGACGAAGTGACGCCGGAGCCTGACTGCAATCGGGTGGTGTGATATTTAAAAATGAGCAAAGGTGGAAATGATGTACTCATTTACAATTTATGATTCAACAATCAGTTTACACAAAAACAGGGGGATTCAAAGAAACGACGGAAAATGCAATCATTACGGAATTCTTTACCGCGTTTTAAACATGCTGAAAGATTGCGGATTCGTGGTTACAAACGACGACAAGGTTGACAAAATAATCCGAAAAGATTACTTCTATGGACGCCGTGACGAACTTGAATTTTCTGCAAGCAGATATCCGGCCGGTTTTGAAATTACGTTTTTTCAAAACGTCATTTACAAAAATCCGAACGGTGGCCGCTATGACTTCGACAAATTAAACGGAATGCCTTATCTGACACGCATGAAATGCACGTTGTATTTGCGAAAAATAAGCCGCTTTTTTATTTCTGAAATTGGAATTAAAAATTGCACCGAACAAAGTTATAAATTCGCGGAAGACAAGATCAAATACAGATACGTCCGTTCCGTCCATGCCGAACAACAAAGCATGAATTTTAATCTTTCAGACCTTGACGGGCAAACGGTAGAAGGCCGGAACGGGCTTGATCGGAACGGAAAGACAATCAGGAATGGCGACGTAAAGTATTTTCGCGATTACGACGGATATATCCGCCGCGGGCGTGTTTATCACAACCTGAACAATATGTGGTATGTAATACAGGACAAATTCACAGTTAGAAATATAGCCAGTTTTGAACTGTTTGATTTCACAAATGATATTTGCCTGAAACGTCAGAAGAAGCCGAACATTCCGAAAGAATATGCAGACAGAAGGAAAGCTATCTCCGAAACGTCAACAAAAGAGTTAATCCGTGAGTTATGCCGGAGAAACAGTCTGACGGATTGTAAAAATCATCCAGATTTTGTTGCAAGCCGGAATAAGGCGGCTGAAAGATTGTTTGCTTTAAACAGGAGGTGATTTCATTCAGTGCGTATTGTGTGAGTGGATGAAAGACATTGAAGACAGCCGGGGACAGACAGTTTATTTATGTGTGAACGCCGAAAGCCCTTGTTATCTGGAAGAAACCGGAATTTGCGGTTTCTGCAATATTGAGAAAGAAGGTGAAGAAAATGAGTGAAAACGGCAAAGGAACGCCAGCAAATGAGCCTGAAGTGAAGAATTTTGTTGTGAACTATACAGACGGATCACAGCGGATCATTGAAAAAGGATTTTTCTGTGAGATCACCAAAGGCCCGGAAACGGCTAATTTAACTTTTATCATGGCCGATTGCGCCGGAAGCGACATTGAAATGATCGTCAAAGGGTGTATCGAATTAGGCTTCAAATTAGGCATTCTTCCGGGGAATACAGAAAATGAATAAGTTTCAGGAATGGAAAACCGTTCCGGGCTTCGGCGGTGCTTATCAGGCGTCATTCTTCGGCCAGGTTCGCCGGGTGTACAAGAACGGCAAAATACGCGTTCTGACACCGTATGAAAAGAAAGGGGATCGCCGCGGATCGCGCAAACTGTACGTGAAAATGAAGTCACAGGAAGTAATTCTTGCACACATTATCGCCCTGACCTTTATCGGAAAACGGCCACCTGACTGCGTTGTGTACCATAAAAACGGCGATTTCCGCGACAATATGGTAAATAACCTGGCTTACATGGAGAAGTACGAAATAGGGCGGCTGACGGGCGCACGATCAGGCAAACGGGCGGTTGTAAAGATAAACAGTAACGGCGAAATTATTGACGTGTATTATTCTGCCAGGGAAGCCGGGCGACGAAATTACATGTCTTATCAAACAATTATCGACCGTTGCAACGGCCGCGTGAAAAAAGGCCCGGCCCCGGATGGCTACGAATACGCCTGGGAAGACCGGCCCGCTTCGATCCGAAAAGCGGTTCAGAGAATGAAAGAAAGAGAGGGCTAAACAATGGCTGAAAATGTGTTAGAGCGCATGGAACGCATTGACGGAAAAACCAAAATTGCGACTTTCATGGTTAAAGAAAAACAGCCGTATGATTTCAAGGTAAAATATGCCAGAATTCGCGCAGAGGAATTCGTCAACGAATGCGACAAACGGGGGCTGAATTATCATGTTTCCGTTGGCGGTTTGGATTCCATAACCTTATTTCTATTCCTGAAATCAATCGGCATAGACGCGCCAGGAATAAGCGTTTCATATCTCGAAGATTTAAGCATTCAGAAGATTCATAAAATGCTTGGAATTGAACGCTTAAAATCTTCTGTAAGAAACGTTGATGAAAACGGTCGCGAACACAGGTGGAGCAAGCCGGAAATTATTCAAGAATTCGGCTTCCCGGTTTTGTCGAAGGAAACGGCGGCAAAGATAGAATCGCTTGCGAATCCAACAGACAGAAACAAAACGGTGCGACATGCTATTGTTACCGGAGAAACCGGCGCATATGGCGGCTTTCAAAAGAATAGCAGAATGAAAATGTCGCAGAAGTGGCTTGAAAAATTTGCCGGTTACGCAAACGAAGAAGAAGGAACTGATTATCAAATCGCACCGTTCAAAGTATCGGCTAAATGTTGTTATTACCTGAAAGAAAAGCCGTGCGACGATTGGGCTAAAGAACACAATAGCGTTCCATTCTTGGGCCTTATGGCTTCCGAGGGGGGGGGCGCAGAGCTAAAAGCCTTAGAATAAACGGATGTAATTATTTTGGAAAATCAACTATAAGATCAGCGCCGTTTGCGATCTTTAGCCGACAAGATTTATTACAACTTGCCCTTGATCTGGACGTGCCGGTTCCGGATATATACGGAACAATAGAGAGAAAAGAAGATGGAACGCTTTATACTACAAGGGCACAAAGAACGGGATGTTCTATGTGTGGATTCGGAATCCACCTTGAAAAACGTCCACATAGATTTGACTTACTTAAAGAACGCAATATAAAAGAATGGAATTATTGGATGTACGAATGTTGTACAGACATAGACACCGGCGAAAAATACGGGTGGGCGCGCGTTCTGGATTATATTGGCGTTGATTACTAAACATTTTTATAACAGCAAAAAAAGAAAGAGAGGACAAAAAGAAATGAATAACATTTTGAAGCGCACAGTTGCAATTATTGACGATCAGGGGATTCCTTCGTTCATGGTGAAGTTTGAGAATACCGCAAAGACCGCTGAAGAAGCTAATCGGGTTTTCTTTGTTCGGGGCCAGGAATACGACGCTTTCTATATGTCGGCATTCCCGAACGTGGTAATTAACGGACGCGCCTATTCATTGCCGCTTATGACGCCGACGACGCGCCTGACGCTTGACGAAATGATCGCGGCGTGTCGCAAGAAGGGCAAGGGCTGGCATGTGGCAACGGCCGCGGAATGGTTCCATATGGTCGAAGAAAGCCGCCAGACCGGAACAATGCCGCACGGCAACACGAACAACGGAAAATTCTACTATGACGCGAATGAACGCGGTATTCCTGGCAATATTTACGGAACAACGCTGACCGGATCAGGCCCGGCAACCTGGCGGCATGACGGCACGTTTGACGGCGTTTCAGATACGAACGGCGACGTCTGGAAGCGGCTGACCGGAATCAGGCTGAAAAATGGTATTTTCCAGTACATACCAGATAACGACGCCGCACATCCGGAAGCCGATCTTTCCGAAGATAGCGCGGAATATAAAGACGTACAGGTCAGCGGAAAGCCTGTCAGAATCGGCATGATGGACGGGGAAGTTTGTATTACGACTGACGAAGATATTGACGGATGGGCGGTCAGTTGCCGCAAAGAGGTTATCAACCTTCTTCCGGAAACACCTGAAATTCTTCGCCGCCTGGGAATCGTGACGCCGGATCAGGAAGAATCGAACGAATGGTTAGCCGCCGACGCTGATCTTGACGAAGCAACGCCGTTTGTGCGCGCGCGCTGGAACCACACTTCCCACGCCGGTTCGTCCGCTCTGTCCTTGCACAACCCGCGGTCGCGCGTGCACACGTCCCTCGGCTTCTTCTCCGCTTTTCTGGGGGAACCTGTAATCCGGTAACTGTAATCTGATTGCGCCGCGATCGCGGCGCATATAAGGGGGAAGAACATGTTTGAAGGTTATGTAATAGCCGCGGTTCGCGCGCAAATCGAACAGGACAATGCAAACGCGGTTTTGATTTCCCTGGCCGGGAAAGAGGTCGGGGAACGCCTGATCCGGATTATTGAAGGGCAACATGCAGAAAAACAACTTGCCTTCACAGAAACGACGATCGAAGCGATAAAGGCCGGTTACGATTATTCCCAGTGCAAAACAATCGACGCTATGGCGGAAGTGTACGCGCGCTATCTTATGGAAAAAGCGTTCGGGAAAAATCCGCTGAATTATTAAAAGAATGGGGGCAAACGAAAATGTTAAAACCAACAAATAGACGAAGCTACAAAGAAGTGTGTTCCCTTTACGAAGCCCGCGGCCTGACAGATTATCGACTTCGGACGGCGGAAGATGTAAAGGCGATACATAATTTTGATTTAACAGATACAGAGGGCTATTCTGATCTTTCGGCTGAAAATAAGGAATTGTTCATTAAATTCATGATTTCCTTCATGAACGGCCAGGGAATGAACCTGAAAATCACAGTTTTCCCGCGTTCCGTTCATTTCGTCCGCAAGACAATATTCTTGAAGGAATGTCCGCCTGATCCGGAAGACGGGAAAATTTACAAGGAAGAAATCGGTATGAAGTTTATGATTCTGAAGGCAAACGGCAGAACGAAGGTATTATCACGCGCCGGTTATTTTGACAAAGACAAGACACAGGCAGACGTCACACATACACGCGACGAAGAATTCCTTCGGGTTGATCTGTTTATGGGCGGTAGTAAAACATGGTTTCATGTTTTGGCCCCGGATCGGTATTTCTAGGGGGGTGTGAAAATGAAAAAAATAAGAAATCCTGACATTAACGCATTGAAAGAATCACTGAAAGCATACGGGATTCAGACGGCGGATCAGCTTGATAAAGCGTTGTATGAATCCCTGGATAAACTGGAAGTCGGCATTATGACGGAACGCCTGTCAATACCGGCCCCGGAAAAGACAGCATAAAAGGGATAGCGCACGATCGGGAAATCAGCCGCTATCCCCTGGATGGCTCCGCGATAATAGCAAAGCCTTTAATAATTTTAGACAAAATCATTGATTTTGTCAATAGGGGGCTTATGCGCGAATTTAAAGAGCAACGCAAGACGTATAGTGACGGTATCACATATATTATTGATCCGTTTTGGCTAGGCAAATGTCGGAAATGCGGTCATGAATACCTGTCATGTATATGCACTGGAACATGTCCGAAGTGTGGAAACGATAATATTGAATACACACTCGGCGGAAGGAGCCTTGAAGAAATTATCGCGGAAAGAAGACCTGATTTAATCAGAGATAATCAGAGTAAATCCGAATAAATCAGAGTTAATCAGAGTTAATCAGAATATATCAGAGTAAATCAGAGAAGAAGAAAGGGTGATACAGTGAATAGGCTCGGCTTCATAGTTCTTTCGATTCTTCGCCAGAACGGGGCGAACAACCGTCTATCAGCTATGGCGGTTAGCGAAATAGTGGATGAAGAAGAATTTGTATATAAAGACAACACAATTTATAAAAAAATCAAAGAATTTGAAACGGCTGGGCTTGTGGCGCAAGGATTGAAGGAAGGCCGCGCGGCGACGTTCTACATCACAGAAAAAGGCGTTCAAATTCTGGAAGGGGAAAAGAATGCTGAAACATAAATTATTTTTTAAAAGTCTGATTTTGGTTTCCTGGATCATGACCGCCGCACTTGTGGTTGTTGCCGTGATCCAGGCGGGAAAAATTAACGCGTTACAGGCAAAAATCATTGATCCGTATGAGGGACAGCAATTCGCGACGATTCAGTACACGGACAATTACGCGGGGGAACTGATAACCGTCCAGGGAGTGTTGAACTTTGAAGCGCCGCTTCAGCCGCCCGGAGATTGGCTGTATGAATTTAACGGTGTGGAAGCCGTCCTGACCGGTGCGCGCGTGATCGGAGACAAACGCGTTCCATATGGCACAAACGGAAACGTGACGATTTATCTTGCGGATGGCGGCTCCGTGTCGTTTTACGGAACGGTTGTCAAGCCGCTTGAAAATGATGATAACTTAGTTTTTTACATGGTCGATTCGGAAATTACAGACCGTGAAAACATCCTGAAGGATTATTTTGACGAAGGGAGAACAGAAAATGAAGAATAAGATCGCTTTTGTAGCAGTAGGCCAGGCCGGGGGAAATATCGGTCGCCTGTTTGAAGAAAAGGGTTATACAGTTATTTATATTAACACGTCACAGGAAGACCTTGATACGCTGACCGCGGCAAAATATAAGTATCACATTCCGGACGGCGAAGGTTGTAATAAAGACCGCCACAAGGCGAAACAGCTTGTTGTTGATGATTTTGACCGGATTGCGGCCGAAATTGATTCAAAGATTACGCAGAAAATGATCTTTGTGATTTTTGCCGCTGGCGGCGGAACCGGATCAGGGGCCGGGCCAATGCTGATTGATCTTCTGACCGATGAAGACAAAACGGTTGGCGCGATCACAATTATTCCGGCAAAAACAGAAAGTGTAAAATCGCATATTAATGCTTACGAATGCTTCAGCGAATTAGTCGAAATCGACGCAACCGCGGCTTGTTTCATTCTCGATAATGACCGGGGCGAAAAAATGAAATTGAATCCCGCTTTCGTTGACGCTTTTTGTTCATTCCTGGAAATTCCAGAAAAATGCAAGAGTGAAGAAGGGAATATTGACAAAGCAGAAATCGAAGAAACGCTGAAAGCGCACGGAATGGCCGTTGTTCTTCGCAAAAAGGCTGATAATTCCGCGAAAGTAATTGACGCCCTGAAGGACAATATTTTCGCCCCGATTGAATCCGATCAGGCCGTCAAATATATCACGGCCGCGCTCCCAGCAAAGATTGCTATGACGGACATCCAGAAGGCCGCTGGCGTTCCGATCGACACATTCCAGACAGTTTCAAAGGACGACGCGGCGATCTGCCTTTCGGGGTTGTCATATCCAACGACGCGGCTTGAAACGGTGTACAAGCGTGTTGATGATAGCCGGGAAACAATTATTAAAAATCTGTCAGCCACAAAGGAAACAAGCCTGAAAAAAGGTGTGAATTTCCTTGACGAAATATCAGGCGGCCGGAAATCTTCCAAACAGCCGGAACCGCCGAAACGTCCAAAAGCGCGGCGCGACATTATGAGCAAATATTTAAACTAGGGGTAATGAAAATGGCTGATATAACTTGGATCAAACTTCGGATTGACATGTTCGATGATGAAAAAATAAAGCTGATTCAGGCCCTTCCGGATGGTGACACGATCCTTGTTATCTGGATTAGAATTCTTGCACTGGCCGGGAAGTGCAATGCAAACGGCTACTTGTGCATTGAGGATGAATTCCCGTATTCTGACGAAATGCTTGCAACGATTTTTAATAAATCCTTGCCGCAAGTTCGCCTTGCGTTGGAAACGTTCAGCCGGTTCGGCATGATCGAAAAGACGCAAAAGGGAATTTATATTTCAAATTTCACAAAACATCAAAATGCTGACGGAATGGAGCGAATCAGGGAACAAAACCGGCTTCGGAAGCAACGCCAGCGCGAACGACAAAATCAAATAAAGGCACAGGAACAACTTCTTCTTTCGGACATGTCGCGTGACGTGTCACGTGACAGTCACGAAGAAATCACGGGAAGTCACGCAACAGAGATAGAAGAAGATAAAGAAAAAGATATAGATAATAATATATTAAATTCTAGCGAATTTAATATTAGTCAAAATCCTGAAAAAACGGACGATCAGACGCCGGATCAGCCGGAGCCGCAGAAACGGACGTCGATTGACTGGAAACAGATTCAATCAGACTATTCCGCGATATGTGTTGATCTTCCGGGAATCCGGGGGCTGACAGAAGGCCGGAAAACGAAAATACGGACATTGTTGAAAGAATTTAAGGCCCTGAAAATTATGGACGGAATGACGCCGGAAGAAATACTGAACCGCCTTTTCCGCATGGTACAGGATAGCGATTTTCTTACCGGCCGCAATGGAAAATGGGCCGCGTGTACGTTTGACTGGATTATCAACAAAACAAATGCGATCAAGATTGTCGAGGGAAATTATAAAAACAAAGGGGGCGGGAATAGTGATCCAGACAGAAACGTTAGAACAGAAAGTCAGACGAATAGCAGAACAGCAGAAAACGAAGCCCTTGAACGGTTCCGCCGGAATAAACGATTATAGCTGTCCGTTATGTCATGACAGCGGTTGGATCATGGAAATGCGCGGGAATTACGAAGTCGCAGTTCCTTGCAAATGCGGGATCAGGGAAAAGCAAATCCTTGAAAGCAAACTGTCATTCGCCACAATCCCGAAAGAATTTAAAGGCCACACCGTTGAAAATTTCCGGACAGACTGTTATTCGTCGCCGGAAGCCGCGGAACTGGCAGAAATGGCGAAAGCGATCGCCGGGAATTACGTGATCCAGTTTAAAGAGATTCAGGAAACCGGGAAAGGATTGTATTTTTATTCCGCGGTTAAGGGTTCCGGAAAAACGCGGCTTGCAGTTTCAATCGCAAATGATATTATCTGCAAATACTTTGTTTCAGCGAAATTCGCGACCACGCTTCAGATTTTGGACGAAATCAAAAGCAGTTGGAAGGCAAACGGCGGCGAGACAGAACAAAAGCTGATTCAGGATATTATTCGCGTTCCCGTCCTGGTTATCGACGATATAGGCGTCGAACAGAGCAAAGGCTGGATTGAAGAACGGTTTTACAATATCCTGAATGGCCGCATGATCCAGAAAAAAATAACGATTTTTACAAGTAATTGCGCGATTGAGGATTTAGGGCTTGACGATCGCATTGTAAACAGAATTCAGAAAATGGCGTTGCCGGTATCATTCCCGAATGAATCCGTCCGCGCGACGCTGGCCCGTCAGGAGAACAGCGAACTTCTGGCGCGCTTACTTGGATAATTTGAGAGAAGGAAAGGTGAACAAATGGCTAAAAAAAGAAAATGCCGCATGAACGAAGAAGAAATCATGATCCATGAAGCGGCGATCAAACTTCGGAAAAAGACCGACGCACAGCTTGTTCAGGAATTCAAAGATCAATTCCGGAAAGGAAAAGAATCAGCCGGGATCAGCCGCGACGACGCTGACCTTCTGGCACAGATAGGCGTTCAGCTTATTTCAAAGGCCGGTAAGGAAAAGACGGTTTCAAATATCATTCAGGAATTAGTTTCCATTATCGCCAGGAACCGACAGCGGAAGCCGGACGGATTTTTCAAGAGTAGCGGCGCAAAGTATAAATTTCTGGAAATCACAAAGCAGACGCCAGGAATCGGCGCGGCTACATACCGCAAGATTGAAAGTCTTGTAAACGGAACCGATGAAAGCGGGGTGAATGATGGTGAATGATCCACACGATAAGATTATCGACAAAATAGACAAACTTCTTCGCCTGTCACGCTCTGACAACGAGAACGAAGCCCGCGCCGCTATGGTTAAGGCACAGGAATTGATCGCGAAGCACAATATCAGCCGGGAAGAATTAGGCCAGGAAGAAGAACGCCAGGTTGTGACAATGACTTCCCAGGCATTCAGGGAAGAATGGGTTCAAATGGTTGCTGGGGTTATTGCTTCAAATTTCCGTTGCCGGGCATTAACACTTGTGATGTATTCAGGAAACTTTAAAATCCGATTTTTCGGATTTTATGAAGACGCCGTTGTCTGCATTAATATTTTTCAGTATGCGATCAAAGTGATCCGTAAACGCTTCGGAACGCTCCGGGCGATTTACGAAAGTGCTGACAGAAAATTCGGCGGCGACGAAAAGTTCAGCTATGTCACAGGATTTTGCGCGGGATTGCAAAAGAACTTTGATGAACAGAAACAAAACGACAATCAATTCGCGCTGGCCCTTGTGGTTCCTGAAGAAGTTAATAATTTTGTAGACAGTATTCCGGGAGTGGAACAAAGCGATTTCCAGGAACCGAAGCGGAACAAAGCGCACCGTCTATTGCAACAAAACGGATATATTGACGGAAAAGCGTTCCAGAACGCCGGTGACAAGGAACGCCTTCGGGGATCGGGGGTATAACATGGAATTTAAGCCTGGAAAAGATAAATATTTCGTTCTGGTGGAAGGCGACGAAAAGGCTTCTATCCGCGACACGCCTGAAGCGGCCGAAAAGAAACGTCAAAAACTGGCGAAATACAGCAAGGGTAAAAAGGTTATCATTTACAAATCAGCAGAAAGGAACGGTTAAGTATGAATAAATGGCTAGGAAGCGGCCGCCTGACAGAAAATCCGGTGATCCGATATAACCGCGACGCAAAGCCGTTTGTCACATTCACTATAATGTGTAAAAGAGACAAACGGATCGGCCAGAATGAAAGCCCGGTTGATTTTATTGACTGCATATGCACCGGCCGACATGTTACGTTCGCGCAAGAAAACCTTTATCAATACAAAAAGGTTGAAGTCACAGGCCCGATCAGGTCGGGACATTACACAGACCGCGACGGAAAGAAAATATATACAAAAACAGTTTCCGTCGAAACAATCGAATTCGCCGAAACGAAGGCTGAAGAAGTAGCGTATTTGAAAACAATAAACAAATACCAGGAACCGGAAACAACGCCTGAAGGCCGGGAAACATTACCGCCGCCCGCGCCGGAAAATGCGTTTATGGATATTCCGGAAGGTATTGACGACGAACTTCCGTTCAGATAGGGGCCAGGCATGGAAAGAGAAATTACGTACAATGGTTCCGGCGTGAAGGATTTCACAGCGGCGAAAGCAATACAAAAGGCGGATGTTCAGCCGATGGAAGTAAACCGGCTGATCGAAATTATAAAAAATATTGTCGATCTGGCCGGATATGAGGTTGAAGGCCGGATCGCCCTGAAAAATAAAAGGACAAGGAAGGTATATCGGTAATGTATGGAGATAGCACACAATTAACGGCGCGCCGCATGTTCCAGGAAAGCGAAAGCGCAAGAATCAGAGAATTTACAGAAATAGCCGGTGACATGATTCCGAATAATTTAATCACAGCACTGATTGACCGCGGATTCTTTACGGCTCCGGCTGGTATGAAACATCATGGAAATTTTGAAGGCGGCCTTTACTGGCATAGTAAAAACGTTGCTGACCTTCTGGGAGATTACACAAAACGCCTTGATCTGGAATGGCAGAACGGGCGAAGTCCGTTTGTGATCGGATTCCTTCACGATGTTTGCAAAATGGACTATTACAAAAAGACATACACGCGTGAAATGACAGATTATTCCATCATTGAGGGAAGCGGAACCGATCTGAAATTTTATAATTACGAATGGAACGACGAACAGTTCATTCCGGGACATGCTGACAAATCATTAATCTTTATCGGCCAGTACATGAATTTGACAGACGAAGAAGTCGCTTGCATTCGCTGGCATATGGGAGCCTTCGACGATCGGAACAACTGGAAGTATTACAACGAAGCCGTGTCGCGGTGGCCGAATATTCTTTACACGCATACTGCCGATATGATGGCGGCGAAGGTGTGGGAAAGATAAAATTCAAAGTCGAAAGGAGCGGAAATATGAAGACACAGGACGAAAGAATTGAAAGATTCATGGAGCTTATGAACGCGGCACTTCAGGAAACCGGGATCACGTGCGCCACGGAAGAAGGGGAACCGCTTACGCTTTTTGACGCGTTCCAGGAAGAACCGATATTTCTTGAGATCACGCGCGGCACAGACACACATATTCAGGACGGCCGTGTCGTCAGCCGGGAAGTATTTGACACTGGCGACATAAATGAATGATGGGAAAAGTCGTGATCGGGAGAATAACCAGGCCGAAACGCCGGAAGAAGCCGTTTTGCGCCGGTTTTGGGAAAGCAGACAAATGACGGTTTATGATTACAAGGAACTGATCCCGGAAGGAATGAAAAAGCGGATCGCACTAATTGACGTTGACGGACATAATTTTCCGAATTTGCCGTTGATGAAATTATCTGCCTGGCATAAACGCCGCGGCGATTCCGTGGAATGGTACGATCCGCTTTTTCACAACGAAGCCTATTCAAAACCATTCGATATTGTTTACATGAGTAAAGTATTTACCTTCACGCCTGATTTTCAATATCCGGTAAATGCGGATGTAATTATAAAGGGCGGAACCGGTTATTCCTATCCCGATGGCGGCGATCCGCTTCCAGAAGAAATTGAACACATATATCCCGATTATTCGCTGTACGGGATAACAGATACAGCATACGGATTTTTGACGAGAGGTTGTCCGCGGAACTGTGAATTCTGCATAGTTGGAAAGAAAGAAGGTCTAAAAAGCTATAAAGTCGCGAATTTGTCGGAATTCTGGCGCGGTCAGAAGAATATTATGATTTGCGATCCGAACCTGATCGCATGTCCTGATTGGAAAGACCTGATTCAACAGCTTATTGACAGCAAAGCGAAGGTAAATATAAATCAGGGAATCGACATTCGTATTATGACCGAAGAAAAGGCTGAAATGATTAAGAAAATGCGCGTTGACAGCGTTCATTTTGCCTGGGATAGATACGAGGACAAAAAGCGGATCGTTCCAAAATTCAAAGCATTCAAGGAAATCACGGGATGGCCCGCCAGAAAAACAAGCGTCTATGTGCTGACTAACTTCAACACAACGATCGAACAAGACCTTGAACGGATATATACGCTTCGTGATCTTGACTATGATCCGTATGTGATGATTTATGATAAAGAAAAGACAAAAAGGGACGATCCTGTCAGGAAACTTCAAAGGTGGGTGAATAACAGAAAAATATTCAAAACAATCCCGAAATTTGAAGACTATGATTCAAAAATGGGATAAATGAAGGGCAAAAATGGATAGAAGGATTGAAAAAATTACGCTTTATAGCTGTCCTATATGCGGAATGAATTCAACGGATCGCAAAGAAATTCAGGATCATTTTAAGAAGCATACGATCCGGGCTGAAGAATGGGTTTATTGCCGCGCTTGCGGGGCCGGGTGGAGCGTTGCCGCCTGGGGGCCGGACGGAGCCGCGGAACATGCAAGGAACTGTTATCAAAAACACATAGACGAAGGGAACCTGACCGAAACGGCGGTAAGAGCCTTTTTCTTGTCTGGCGGAACGGCCGGGTTTCCAGTGATCCGGAAAGGGGGGATTACATGAAAAAAGACACGACATTCAAGGATTGCGTTGTGATATGCCGGGAATACAACCGGAAGGAAGCGAAAATTGAGGTCACGACGATAGAAAAAGGCGTGACGTCAAGCCTTGTCCGTCAGCTTTCCCGCCTGTCAATGCAAGAAACACATTATCGTTATTTCATGGTAAGGCGGCGCGATTATCAGAAACACAAGGCTTCCATTCTTCACCAGATCGAAGTAATGGGAATTAAAAACAAAAAAATGATTGTGGAATTCGGCCGCGCCGCGCTGGAAACCGCATAGAAAGGGGTTCACATGAACGAAAAGAATGAAAATCGGCTGATCCTTGATCCGCCTTGCAAATTCCGAAAACCTGTTCGGTTTATCGACGAACCGTTAAAATATTATTGCGAAAGGGGCGGGATTTCGTGCAAAGAATGTAAAGCGCGCGGCCTGGGATATGAACCGATGGAGCGCGCAACAGAAATGAAAGAACGGCAAAACAAAGAAGCGGCACAAAGAATCGGGTTCCGGATCGGACAAATGATCGTCTATTACAGTTTTTCGGTTTTGTTCCTGGCGGCGCTTTCTGTTTTGTTTGGACGCCGAATTGCGTTGCTGAAAATACTGTTTTTTGTTGCCGTATTTGATTTTTTGCATGAATTTCACAATTTTTGCTTTAAAAATCCGCATCAGGAGAAAAAATGAAAGAAAAGAAGTTCGTGCTGTATAAAATATTCTATTCCGGGGCCGCGGGAGATTTCGTCGCGTATCTTGGAAGAACAAAACAACCTATAAACGCCAGGCTTCGCGGCCACTTCTACAAATTACCCATGCACAAACTGATTGATATATTCAGTGTCAGCAGAATCGAACTTGCAGAATGTGAAAGCGAAGCAGATATGTTCTTGTATGAAATATACTACATAAACAAATTCAAACCGGCCCTGAACCGGGATGATAAAGCGGGGGATGATCTGACGATTACGCTTCCGGAACTGGAATTCAGGCCGTATGAATGTAAATTACTGGAAAAATGGAAAAATGATCTTCGGCCGCGCCCGGAAGCAGAATCAGAAGAAAACTGGCTGTAAAAGCGAAATTCAGTTGATTTTGTCAAATGGATTTAGTAAAATAAATGGAGCGAATCGCTTTTTGCAAATCCGCCCCGAACGCCTTTAATAATTATATCATGTTTCGATATAATTTCAAGGGGAAGTTGCGAATGGCGACGCCAAAAACAGAAAGGAACATCTTAAAAGACATTGACCTTCAGATCATGCTATGCAATGAGAGCATACGGACACACCGGAAATCAATCGAAAAGGTGAAAAGGGCTTGCGGGTGGAATGGGCCGCAACCGGTCGGCGGAATTGATTATTCAAAGCAGTCTTCCCATTCAACGCCTATTGCATTCATTGAAGGGTACGAAATCATTCGAAAAGACGAAAAGAAAATCGAAGAACTGAAAGAGGAAAGGCGCGATCTTCACGCCACAAAGCGGCGCATTGAAAAAATTTACGCCAGCTTGTCAGGCGACGAAGCACAAATTTATTATAAACGGGTTATTGCTAAAAAAACACAGGCACAAACGGCCCGCGAATTGCATATGTCAGAACGCCAGGTTCAGCGGATTGAAAAGGGGATGAAGAAGAAGGGGTTGCTAAAAAAATAATTTTTTTTTGAACAAGCAGTTTGAAAAAAATTAGAACGGTTTTTCGTAAGCCGATTTTTTGAAAAAACCTTGAATTTACAAGGAAAACCGCGATTTACGCATGTCGTGTTTTATGTCGTGTTTTTGTCGTGTTTTCGGTGGGAAATATGTCGTGGAAATGTCGTGTCAAGGTGTGCTATAATGTGTATCGTGGTAATTTAACAAAGACATTCAAAGGCGTCGCGAAAGCGGCGTCTTTTTGTGTGGTAGAAAGAAGGCGAATATATGAACACAGTGGAGCCGATCAGGGATAAGAATGTTGTTCTCGATCTGGCTGATTACCTGAAGGCGCGGAACGAACGCGATTACGTCCTGTATATGTTCGGAATATATTCGGGTCTTCGGATTTCGGACATTCTGATTTTCCGCGTCCGGGATGTACGCGGAAAGAATGCGGTCTATCTTCGTGAGAAGAAGACCGGGAAAGAAAAGCGTTTTGCCCTGAATGATGAACTGATTGCAATTCTGGATCAGTATGTGAAGAACAAAAAAGATTATGAATATTTGTTCAAATCGCCCCGCTATCCAAACAAGCCGATCACGCGCCAGCAAGCCTATAATATTCTGACGGCCGCCGCCCGCGCGTTTGGTATTGACAGCATAGGCACACACACACTTCGGAAGACATTCGGTTATCACATGTATCAACAGACACACGACGCCGTGACGCTGAAAGAGATATTCAATCATTCTGACATTAGCGTGACATTACGTTACATCGGGATCAATCAGGATAATAAAGACAAAGCGATCCGCGGTTTGTCTTACGGAAGAAGGAAGCATTGACAGCACTGTCAAACGGTATTCCTTTTTCTTTTTGCCCTTTACTTGACATAATAAACACTTGTCAAATAGCAATGTCTTCTTTTGGTCGCACTTAAATGAAAGAAAACAGCGTCGGCGTGACTTTACACAATATTAAGATATGTCAAATAAGTGAACGTCCCGGAACGGCCCGGAAATCCGCCCGAACAGATTTTTTCACACCCCGAAAAATCTAGGTTCTTTTTACCGAACAAACGTTCTTGCGGGTGCGCGAGGCCCGTTTTTTTCTTAGGCACAGGCTGAAAAACAAAAGAGTTTCCGTTTCCGTTCCGGGGCCGAAAGGTGGGTGGTAGCATGGCAAAAGGTGATAATGAGGGGGTAAAGCTGACGGACGTTGAATCCCTGACCGTCAGCGCCGCCGTTTTAGGCGATATATTCGGCGTATCAGACAGAAGAATCCGCCAGATGGCGGAAGAAGGGATCATTTCCAGAGTGGCGAAAGGCCGGTACAACTTCAAAGAGAGCGTCAAGAACTATATTCTTTCTCTGAAACTGGCCGCTGACGCTTCCACGTCGGAGAATCCGGACGGGGAACTTGATTTCAATGAGGAAAAAGCACTTCACGAAAGGGTGAAACGCCACATATCCGAATTGAAATTGCAGACAATGAAAGGCGAACTTCACAAGGCGGAAGACGTCCAAAAAGTAATGACAGACATGTTGACGGCTTTCAAAACGCGAATCCTGAACATACCGGCGAAGGCGTCGCCGCTTCTGACGAACCGGTCAGAGGTTGGATATATTAAAGATGTCCTGATGAAAGAAGTTCTCGAAGCCCTGAATGAACTGAAAGAATACGATCCGAAGATGTTCTATTCGGACGAATACGTTGACGGCCCGGACGATGAAGAATAAAGAAGTTCAGATCGCTTTAAAAACGGTTCAGTTGTTCCGGGAAGTGGCGAAGGCCGTATCGCCGCCGCCGCTATTGACTGTCAGCCAGTGGGCGGACGCATACAGACGGCTTTCCGCGGAAGCGTCCGCGGAGCCTGGGCAATGGAACACAGACCGCGCACCGTATCAAAGGGCAATTATGGACGCGGTAAACGACGCCGAAGTTGAAGAAATTGTAATAAAATCGTCGGCACAGGTTGGAAAAACAGAATTAATCCTGAATGTGATCGGGTATTTCATTGACTACGATCCCGCGCCGATCCTTGTTCTGGAACCAACGCTTGACATGGCACAGGCATTTTCTAAAGACAGGCTTGCGCCGATGATACGCGACACACCGGCACTTCACGGAAAAGTGAAAGACGTCCGATCCAGGGATTCCGGGAACACGATTCTTCACAAGAAATTCCCTGGCGGTCATGTCACGATTGCCGGTGCAAATTCCGCTTCTTCGCTGGCGTCCAGGCCGATTAGAATTGTCCTGATGGACGAAACTGACCGATATCCGGCCAGCGCGGGAACTGAAGGAAATCCGATCAAACTTGCAGAAAAAAGAACGGCGACATTCTGGAACCGGAAAAAAATCAAGGTTTCAACGCCTACGGACAAACTGACAAGCCAGATCGAACGCGAATTTGCTTCCGGCACAATGGAAGAATGGAATGTTCCTTGTCCGTGTTGCGGGAAATATCAGCCTTACGAATGGGGCCGGGTACATTTTTCAGATGTGACAATGGAATGTAAATTCTGCCTGGAACGCTTTACGGAAGTGGAGTGGAAAGCGGGCGAAGGAAAATATATTGCTGAACATCCGGAGCGGAAGAAAAAAAGATCATTCCACCTGAACGAACTGGCGTCACCCTGGAAGCACTGGAACGAAATCATTGACGATTTCAAGGAAGCGAACAAAGCTGTCAAAGAATCCGGCGACGTGGAACGGCTGAAAGTATGGATCAATACGACACTTGGGGAAGCCTGGGAAGAACGCGGCGAAAGCGCGAACGATGATTCCCTTTTAAACCGGCGCGAACGATACACAGCCGATCTTCCGGAAGGTGTCCTTCTGATAACAGCCGGGATTGACGTTCAGGACGATCGTTTTGAAATAGAATTGACCGGATGGGGCCGGGGCTATGAATCATGGGGGATCAAGTATGAAAAGATTTTCGGTGATCTGGAAAAAGAAGAAACCTGGTGCAAGTTGGAAGAATACCTTGACCGGGAATTGTATTTTGAAGACGGCCACAGTCTTTTGATCGCGTGTTCCTGTATTGATACAGGAGGGCATTTTACAACGCAGACATACAAATTTCTGAAGAAAATGGAACGGAAAAACAAAAGGATTTACGGTATAAAGGGCATGGGCGGCCCTGGATTGCCGCTGATCTATAAATTGTCAACGAATAACAGCCTGAAAGTGAAGGTTTTTATTCTTGGCGTCGATTCCGGAAAAGAAATTCTTATGACGCGTCTGAAAACCGTGGACGAAGGCCCCGGATATTGTCACTTCCCGATCAATAAAGATCGCGGATATGATGAAACATATATCAAGGGCTTAAATTCCGAACAACGTGTCATACAAATGAAGGACGGGCGGCCGGTTATGAAATGGGTGAAAAAGACCGGAACCAGAAATGAACCGCTTGACCTTCGGAATTATTCCACAGCGGCGGCGGAAATCTTGCGGCCGGATTGGGATGTTCTTGAAAAGAAAGTGAAAGCGGGGATCAACTACATGAAAAAGCAACCAAAAAAGAAAACGGCACGATCAGGAACGGTCAGCCGCGGAATACAACTGTAAAGGGGTGGTTTTGTGGGTAGCGTAAAAGAAGAACGCCTGATTTTGCTGAAAAACAGGCTGAAAAATTATTATGCCGCTGAAGAAGCGATCCTTTTAAACCAGGAATACGTGATTGGAACAAAGAGCCTGAAGCGGGCTGATCTGGCAACCGTCCGCGCCGCGATAAAGGATTTACAGGACGAAATCGAACGTCTGGAAGGCGGCGGGAAAAATAAAGCGTTCCGTTTTGTACCGCGGGATATATAAAAGGGGGCTGAAACAATGAATTTTATTGATAAATTGATTGAAAATGTCAGCCCGCGCACCGCATTGAAACGGGAATCTGACCGTTGGAAACTGGAAACAATCCGTTCATTCCGGAATTCCGGATATGACGAAAGCGGGGCTTCCAGGTCTAAAAATTCGATGAAAGGATGGAAGGCCCGGAGCCTGACACCGCAAGAAGACATTGACAGCAATCTTCCGACGCTACGCCAGAGGTCAAGAAGCCTTTTCATGTCTGCTCCGTTGGCAACGTCCGCGATTAAAACGAACCGGACGAACATCGTCGGCCAGGGATTGCGGCTGAAAAGCACGATCGACGCGGAATATTTGCATATGACGCACGAACAGGCCGAAGAATGGCAACGCGCGGCGGAACGCGAATTCGGATTTTGGGCGAAATCAAAATTGTGTGACGCGACACGGGTGAATAATTTTTATGAAATCCAGCAAGTTGCGTGTTTGAACTGGCTAATGAACGGAGACGCTTGCTGTCTGATCGAATATGACCGGAGCGCAAAACGATATTTTCCTTACGGCTTACGGTTACACCTGATCGAATCTGACCGCGTATCAACGCCACATTCCGCGGGAACCTACGTCAATCTGACGTACCGTGATCCTGGAACAAAAAACAGGATTTTCAATGGCGTCGAAGTCGATGATAAAGGAAAGATTGTCGCCTATCATATTTGTTCTAGCTATCCGGGAAGCAATCTTTATACACAAAAGAAGTGGACGCGCGTGAAAGCCTTCGGGGAACGAACCGGCAATCCGAATGTTTTAATGATCTATGAATCAGAACGGGCGGAACAATACCGCGGCGTTCCGTATCTGGCCCCGGTGGTCGAATCACTGAAACAGCTTACCAGATACAGCGAAGCCGAAATGATGGCGGCCGTTATCAACGGATTCTTCACAGTATTTGTCACTTCGGAAAGCGGAACGACAGATCAGCCGTTCACTGGCGTAACAGACGAAGAAGACAGCGTAACGGACGACGATGTTTCCTACGAGTTAGGCCCTGGAATGGTGAACGTCCTTCGGCCTGGAGAAAAGATTGACATTGCGGATTCCAAACGGCCGTCAACGAATTTTGACAGTTTTGTTTCTTCACTGGCTAAATACATCGGGGCCGCCCTTGAAATACCGTATGAATTACTGATGAAGTCTTTCAATGCTTCTTATTCCGCGTCACGCGCGGCGATCCTGGAAGCGTGGAAAGCGTTTAAAATGAAAAGAACATGGTTAGCAAACGATTTGTGCCAGCCTGTTTATGAAATGTTCCTGGCGGAAGCGGTCGCGTCTGGCCGTTTAAATGCGCCGGGATTTTTTATTGATCCGCTGATTAAAGAAGCGTACTGCAAAGCACAGTGGAACGGCCCGGCACAAGGAATGATTGATCCGTTAAAAGAAGTAAATGCGGCTGAAAAGCGGATCAACCTGAATCTTTCCACACATGACCGCGAAACAACGGAAATGACAGGCGGCGATTTTGAAAGTAATATCCGCCAGTTACAGCGGGAAAAGAAACTGATCGCAGACATGGAACCGGAAAAAGCAAAAGCACCGGAACCGGACGACGATACAATCAAAGGAAAAGAAGGTGAAAACAATGAAAGGAATGGGAATCCTGAACCGGGTGGCGATCCGGGCGGCGGCCCCTCAAACGGCGGCAACAAATAAAAATAAATTCTGGAATTTCGTTGATAGCGGCGGCGACACAGCGACGCTTCAGCTTTTCGGAACAATCGAAAGTGAAGAAAGCTGGTGGTCGGAAGATAACGTCACATACCGGGAGTTTATCAATGAGTTGAACGGCCTGGGCGACAAAAAGACAATCAAAGTCGAAATCAATTCAGGCGGGGGCGACGTGTTCGCGGCAAACGCGATTTACACCGCGCTTCTGACGCACAAGGCGACAATCGAAGGATATGTGATCGGGTTGTGTGCAAGCGCGGCCACGATCGTTTTGATGGCGTGTTCCGTCAGAAAAATCGCGAAAAATGCGCTTCTTATGGTTCACAATCCGAAAGTTACCGTTTACGGTTCATACGGTTCCGATGACCTTATCAAATTGGCGGAGGTCACGGACAAAGTTAAAAAGTCCATTAAAACAGCCTACAAAGACAGGCTTGACAAAACAGACGAAGAAATTGATGAAATGATGAATTCTGAAACATGGCTTGTCGGACAGGAAGCGATTGACGAAGGGTTCTGTACTGACCTGATCGAAGAAACGACAAGCATTTTGGCATTTATCAATAAAAACACCCTGAAAGTGAACGGTATTGTTCACAATTTCCGGAATGACTTTGTTGAAACAGCCGTTCCGGATGATGTTCGCAAGAAGGTACTTGAATTTTCTAATACGCCGCAGAAAACAGGTGCTTTTTTGAATATTAAACACAAGAAAGGAAATGAAGCTATGGGCGAAAATGAAAACAGTTTCGAGAATGTTGAGCAGTTACGGGCCGCATATCCGGAATTATGCAGACAGATTGAAAATTCCGCAGTCAGCCAGGAGCGCGCGCGCCTTCAGGCAATCGACAAGATCGCGAACGGCATTCCGGCCGACATGCTGGAAAAAGCAAAATACACGGAACCGATGTCTGCACAGGATTTGAGCTATGCAGTTCTGACGGCTTCCAACGCGGCCGGACAGAAATTCCTGAATAATGCAATCCGGGATTTGACGGGTTCCGGCGCGGCTGACATTGGGGCCGAACCGGGAGCCGGAACACCGGCCGGAGCAGAAGACGACACCGCGGCAAAGATCAGCGGTTTCGCGGCGGCTATGAAAAGAGATAAAAGAAGGGGGAAATAATATGAACATGTTTGAAAAAATCGGAGAATTCAAGCCGGACAGCCTGATTGTATCAGGCGATTTCCCGATTCTGAAGGACGGTTGCGGTCTGAAATCCGGACAGGGGATTTTAAAGCGTGGTTCACTGATCGTAAAAGATGCGGCCGGTGATTACGTCCTTGCACCGAAGGCCGGAGCCACGCCGGACGCTGTATTCGGGATTCTGACAGACGACACGGACACCGGCGACACCGCAGACGCCGCGAAAAATATTCCGGCCGTGTGCTATACAACGGGAGTCTTCAATCCGGACGCGGTTGTCGTTGCAACCGAAGCAACTGTTAATGAATATGCTGACGCTATGAAGACCGTTTCCCTGTTTCTTCGCGGCGTTCAGAAATATGAATAAAGGGGGTTTAGAAAATGCCTGATTACACAACACGCGAAATGATGGCGGCCCGCGATCTGACGCCGCCCGTCAGAACATTTTTACAGAATACTTTCTTCCCGGACAGCAACACGCATGTCACGGAAAAGGTTGAATTCGACGTCCGCAAAGGAAAAAGGGTAATGGCCCCGTTCGTTGCGCCGCGTGTCGGCGGAAAAGTGCTGACGCGCCAGGGATTCCACACGAACCAGTTCACCACGCCGAAGATTGCGCCGGAAAGACCGCTGACAATCGACGACATTTCCACACGCGCGATCGGCGAAAACATTTACAGCCAGCGGACGCCGGAGGAAAGAGAAAATGAACTTCTGGCAAAAGATTACACCGATCTTGAAGAATCAATCGCAAGGCGACGCGAATGGATGTGCCGCCAGATTCTTTTTGAAGGAAAGATCGACATTCAGGACGAAGACGAAGGGCTTGACATTCAGGTTGACTTTGGCTTTACAAACAAATATGTCCTGACAACAGACCAGTTCTGGTCGGTTGCGACGGTTGATCCGCTTCCGTTGCTCCGGAATATCCGAAAAGATATCATCAGGAAAACGGGTATCGCGCCCGACATTATGGTTTTTGCCGGGGATATGATCGAGGATTTTATCACGAATAAGTTTATCGTGGAAGCAGTAAACAAGCTGAACATGAAAAACGTCGTGATCGAACCGCGTGTGGTTGATCCAGCTCTGACTTTCTACGGCAGAATTCAGGAACTTGACATGGATATTTATTCTTATGACGAATGGTTCCTGAACGACGAAGGAGAGGAAGAAGCGATCGTTCCGTCCGGGCATGTCCTGATCGGTCATTCAAAGGGCGAAGGCGCGATTGAGTATGGAGCCGTTACGCAGATCGAGGACAAGAAGTTCGTTACATACGAAGGCGAACTTGTTCCGAAACAGTATGCAGACGAAAAGAACGAAGTTAAAATGTTCCGTCTGACTTCCCGGCCACTTCCGCGCCCTTACGATGTGGATAGCTGGGCCGTAATCGAAAAGGGGGCTGAATAATCATGAAATACACAGCGAAAATTAAAGTTGTTCACAACGGAAAGCTGTACACGCCTGGAACCGCACTTCCCGACACGATTTCAAAAGCCGATATGGAATTCCTGAAATCGAAAAACTATCTGGTTCCGTGCATGGATGAACCGGACGCCGATGATTTCGACGCCGATGATTTCGACGAACAGACGCCGGATGATGATTATAAAACGGCTGATGAAATCGGGAAAATACGGTCAAAGAAGGATGTTAAGGCATACGCCGACGCGATCGGCCTTGATCTTGGCGAAGGCTGGGAAGAAAAGTCACTGAAAGACCTGAAGGAAGCTGTGATTCTGTACCAGGATGAACAGGAAGCCGCCGCGGAAGCTGAATAATCGCGGGGTGCGCTTATGACATTCAAAGATCAGTTAGAAAAAGACCTGGATAACATTTTTTTTAATCCCGAAGAATTCGGAGAACCGCACACAATCAACGGGAAGGAAATACTGATTGTCGTTGATAACGATATGCTGAAAGAACTGGAACTAGGGAAAACCGACCGCGACGATGGGATGTTGTCTGACAAAATCCTGATTTTCGTCCGGGAAGCTGACCTTGATTTTGAACCGGTTTCGGAAATGCTGATCGAGTACGACGGCAATCAGCACGAAATAACCGATGTACTTCACGACTTCGGCGGTTACACTATCATTTTGGGGGCAAATCAGGGATGAGCAACGTTATAGAAGTCAGGGTGTTAAACCAGAAACAAATTGAAAAGAAGCTAGGGGACATGAAATCAAAAGCCCCGGTTGTCATGGCCCGCGCGATAAACCGCGCTGTCACGGCCGCTAAAACGGCTATGGGAAAAGAAGCAAGCGCGAAATATTATGTAGCAAGCGGAACCGTAAAATCAACGGTCAGACTAACAAGGGCAAGTGCTGGCAATTTGCGCGGTATTGCGACGTCAAAAGACGCGCGTGTTCCGCTGTACAAATTTAAGGTCAGCCCCAAAACGCCGGTTCGTGTGACTGGCCGGGGAAGGAGAAGCCCTTCCGTCTACAAAGCCGCAGTAAAAAAAGCTGGCGGCTACAAACCATTAGACGGAAGCCCGAAAGCATTTGTGACGGGATTTAAAACCGGACATTCCGGCGTTTTTGAAAGGAAATCTTCTTCCAGGCTTCCGATCAAGGAACTTTACGGCCCGGCCGTTCCACAAATGCTCAAAAGTGAAGACGTTTTCCCGGAAATCGAAAAGCGCACAAATGAGGTGTTGCAGAACAGGCTTGAACATGAGATATCACGTCTTTTGTCGCAATAGGGGGGGTGAATAGATGGACGACATTGATCTTCAGAAAACCTTGATTGAGCGGGTGAAAAAAGTGCTGGAAGGATTCACGCTTGCGAATAATTCTGCCGATCCGGCACACGTGAATGTATATCGGCAAGAATTACCGGCGAAGAAAGACAAAAACGACGAAAGCCACTTCCCGTATGTTTTGGTATGCCTGGATGAAGAAGAAATCCGGGAAACTGACGACGGTTTAGCTGGCGTTTATTTTGTGATCGGCGTCAAAGACAACAATCCGGATAAAATCGGACACCTGGACGTTGCGCGGATTATGAATAAACTGGTCGAATCGTTTCTTGAAAGGCCGCTTGTCGGCATGAAATACCGGTTGCAATTTCCGATCCGGAAAAAATTCCAGGAAGAAGAAACACACCCTTACTACCTGGGCGGAATATCTACATTCTGGACGTTACCGCAACCAAACATAAAGGAGACAGAATATGATTAAAAATGATTCAACCCTAATTTATTTAGGGCCTACAATACGCGGCGTGGCAAAACACGGCGCGTCTTTTTGTGGCGGATTGCCGCGGAGCCTTGAAGAATTCCGCGAAAAAAATCCGGTTATTAAGAATTTAATCGTTCCGGTTTCAAAAATAACGGAAACAACGAAGGCAATTTCCGTTGAAGGAACGATTGAAAATATTGCTTTCAGAAAACTACAAAACGTATGAAAGGAGTAAGAAAAGCATGTCTAATTACAAACATGGAATTAGAACAAGCCGTCAGGACACGTCTTTAATTGTGCCTACTAAGACAGACGGAAATATCCAGTGCGTAATCGGAACAGCCCCGGTAAACTTGGCGGCCGATCCGTATGACACGGTAAATCGGCCGTTTGCCGCATATAAGAAAGAGGACGCAATCAAATATGTCGGCTACAATACCGATTTTGAAAATTACACGTTATGCCAGAGCATTTATGCGACATTCGATGTATTCGGAACGGGGCCGCTGATCCTGATTAATGTTCTTGATCCGAAGAAACATATTTCCGCGGAAACATCAAAAGAAGTCAGTGTTGTCTCTGGAAGGGCGGTTATCGAGGATCAGGGGATTCTCCTGGATCAGTTGAAATTAACTGATGAAGCTGGAACAAAAACCTACGTTGCGGACACAGATTATATTACTTCGTTTGATTCTTCCGGCCGTGTGGTTGTTGCTATTGCAAAGGACGGTCAGGCGGCTAAAGCGGCAAAGATCAAGGCGACATTTGTAAAACTTGATCCGTCGATGGTAACAGAAGCGGACGTTATCGGCGCGTATAATGTGGCGACACATAAACGAACTGGAATGGAACTGATCGGAAGCGTATGCTCAAAACTGAACCTGATCCCCGGGCTTTTGCTTGCGCCAGGATGGTCGCACAAAACAGCCGTTGCCCTTGCGCTGAATGCAAAGGCACAGCTTATTTACAGTTTATACGGCGCAAATGCTGTAATTGACCTGGATTCTTCCGCGGAAGGCGCGGATTCTTACGAAAAAGTAAAGGAAACGAAAGAGGCCGCCGCCCTGACGGAAAGTTCCGAATGGGTTGTTTGGCCGAAAGTCAAAGTCGGCGATCTGACCTATTATTACAGCGCACAAATGGGCGCAAGTCTTCAATCGCTTGCGGCCAAGAACAGCGGCGTTCCGTCACAGACGCCTTCAAACAAGGCAATTATGATTTCAGCGATTGTCAATGAAGCCGGAGAAGAAATTGAAATGGATATGGACGCGGCAAACGATTATTGCAATGCGAACGGCGTCATTACGGCGATCAATGTAAGCGGCTGGAAGTGCTGGGGAAGCAATACGGCCGCCTATCCGTCAACAACTGATCCGGTGAAACGTTGGCTTAATGTCGTGAACATTTTCACATATATTGAAAATGCTTTCAAGACAACATTCTTCCAGGAGGTTGATGATCTGACAAATTACCGGCTGATCGAAGATGTGGTTTCGACGGAAAATCGGTCGCTGAATGGGCTTCAGGGTTCCGACGATATCGCGGGCGGCGTTATTGAATTCAATCACGACGAAAATCCGATTACGGAAATTCTGGGCGGTCATATCAAGTTCCATGAGCGGATCGGCGGATATACACCGGCTGAAGACATTGAAAATGTCTTTGAATTCGATCCTACGATCACACAGGCCGCGCTTGAAGGGGGTGCTGAATAATGGCTGGATATAAAATTCCGACAGTCCTGAACAACTTTAATGTTTATGGAAATGGAACGAAATTCATCGGCGTATCATCCGAAACAACGCTTCCGAACCTGGAATCCATCACGGAAACCCTGGAAGGTGCCGGAATCGCCGGTGATATCGAAGAAGCGGTTCAGGGCGCGTTTTCGTCCATTGAAACGGAAGACACATTCACGAATCTTTCAAAAGAGTATTTCAGAATGGCTTCCATGAATGGATTAGTCACATACCGCGGATCAATGCAAGTCCTGAACACTTCCACACAGGTAAATGATTTCGTTCCGGTTGTCGTTACGACGGGCGGCCGCGCGAAAAACATTGACCTGGGATCGTTTAAAAAGGGCGGAAAGGGCGAACCGAAGGTCACGCGCGAAATCACATATATCAAGATCACGATCAGCAACGAGGTTCTTCTTGAACTGGATAAGTTTAATATGATCTATAAGCTGAATGGCGTTGATCTTTTGCAGAAGGTAAGAAGCCAGATTTAAAAGAGGAAATCAAAAATAAGAAAGCAGAAAGGAAAATAAGTCCATGAAAGAATATATGACAGATAAATCACATGAAGAAATGATCGAGGAAATCCCGGTAGCAACGCCGACGCCGGATGAAGAAGTCGCGAAATTACTTCCCGCGGCAGACAATGAGGACGACGACGAAAACTATCTGATCGTGAAGTTTAACAAACCGTATTATTTTGAGGGCCAGAAATACGACGGGGTTGACCTGTCAGGGTTGGAAGATATTAAGGGCCGTGAGCTGACCGCACTGGAAAAGGCGTTCGGAAAAGCTGGCATTGTAACGACAATGCCGGAAACGACCGCGACGTATGCAAAACTGGCGGCAACGAAAGCGACCGGTCTTCCGGCCGAATTCTTTGAGGATCTTCCCGGAAAGGAAGTCCGCAAGATCAAAACAGCGGTTACACGTTTTTTCTACGACGAAGATTAAGGTATGACGACGGACAGACAATTCAAAAAAGTGCTGTCCGTCTTTCTATGTCTACGAACACAAGCCTTGAATTTTACGTCGGGCTTCCGATCGCCGATTTCATTGATATAGCAAATGAGGTGATCGAAATTGGCAAGCAAAAGTCAGTACGAACTGGCAGTCGAAATCGCTGGTAAAGTTGCCGGATCGTTCGGGAAATCTATCAGCACTGTAAACAAATCGCTTTCCGGCCTGGGGAAAATCGCGGGCGCGGGGGCAAAACTGGCGACGGCCGGGTTCGCCGCGGCTGGTGCCGCAATCGCTGGCGTTGCCGCCGCTTCGGTCAATGTGGGAAAAGAATTTGAAGCGCAAATGTCAACCGTCCAGGCTATTTCCGGAGCAACGGGCGAGGAATTCGCGGCTATGGAAGCAAAGGCCAAAGAGATGGGCGCAACAACACAGTTTTCCGCAACAGAAGCCGGTCAAGCTATGGAATATATGGCTATGGCCGGATGGAAATCTGGCGATATGATCGGCGGCATTGAAGGAATCATGAACCTTGCCGCCGCCAGCGGCGAAGACTTGGCGACGACTTCGGATATTGTAACGGACGCGCTGACGGCCTTTGGAATGACCGCTTCGGAAAGCGGGAAATTTGCCGATATACTGGCCGCGGCGTCGTCAAATGCAAACACGAACGTTTCCATGATGGGCGAATCGTTCAAGTACGTTGCACCGCTGGCCGGAACACTGGGCTATTCCGCGGCGGACGTATCGGTCGCGCTGGGCCTTATGGCAAACGCTGGTATAAAGGGAAGCCAGGCGGGAACGTCGTTAAAAACGGCACTTGCAAATCTGGCGTCGCCAACGGACAAACAGGCGGCGGCTATGGCGGATTTAGGGATTTCGCTGACAGACGGGGAAGGGAAAATGCTTTCCATGCGCGAGGTCATGACGAACCTTCGCGAAAGTTTCAGCGGGTTAGACGAATCACAGCAAGCCGCGGCCGCGTCAACGATATTCGGCAAAGAAGCAATGTCCGGTATGCTGGCGATCATCAACGCCAGCGAAGACGACTGGAACAAATTAACAAATGCAATCGACAATTCTTCCGGAGCCGCGGCGGAAATGGCCGCAATCCGGTTGGATAACCTGGAAGGCGATATCACGATTCTGAAAAGCGGCCTGGAAGGTCTTGGCATAGAAATATACCAGGAAATGAACGCGCCGCTTCGCCAGGTCACACAGACCGGCACAGACATGATCGCGCAACTGAACGCGGCATTCCAGGAAGGCGGATTTTCGGGCATGGTGGGCGCGCTTGGTGACGTCCTGGCACAAGCCGTTGTCATGGTTTCAGAATTCGCGCCGCAATTTGTACAAATGGCGGTTTCCATGATCCTGAGTTTTGCAAATGGAATTTCGGCGAATTCAGGCCAGATCGCCACCAGTGCAACACAGGTTATAACCGTTCTTCTGAACGGGCTTTTACAGGCTCTCCCGGTTATTCTGGTAACGGGCCTTCAAATGATCGCACAACTGGCCGCGGGGCTGGCGCAAGCCGCACCGCAGATTGTAAGTAATGGAGTAGCGGCGATTCAGTATTTGATTCAGGGGATTTTAACATATCTTCCGACGCTGATTTCGTCCGCACAGACGATTGTTTTCGCCTTACTTCAGGGCCTGATCGCGGCCGCTCCGTCGATTATTTCGGGCGCGGTTCAGATTATCGGTCAGCTGGTGCTTGGTATTGTTCAAATGCTTCCGACAATCGTACAAATGGGATTACAGTTGATCGTCACACTGGCGAATTCGATTGTTCAAAATATCCCCTATATTTTGTCGGTCGGAATTCAGGTGATTATCGGCCTGATTAACGGGATCGGCCAGGCCCTTCCGATGATCGCACAAACGGCAATTCAGTTGATCGTCACGCTGATTCAGGGAATCCTTTCAAACCTGGGGAACATTATTCAGGCGGCGATTCAGTTAATTTTCGCATTCGGAAGCGGAATCCTTCAGGCAATACCGACAATCTTTGCATTAATCCCGCAGTTGGTCGAAGGAATTATTTCGGCAATCTTTAACACAGACTGGATCGCAGTCGGCGGGGAACTGGTTGGCGGGATCGCAGAAGGTTTTATGTCCGGATTTAAGTCACTTGTCGATGGCGTGAAAGGTATGTGGGGAAAATTCACAGACTGGATTACGGGCGGCGGTGATGATGATGTGGGCGAAGCGGTGGCCGCAGAAATCGAAGCGTCCACGCCTACGGCGACAAGCGCGGCGGCAAACGCGGCACAACAGACCGCGGCGGCCTTCCAGATTGATCCGACGCTTATGAATCAGTACGGCATTGACGCAACAAACAGCATGGCAAACGGGATTACTTCCGGAATGCCAGACGTAACAACGGCGGCGGGCGAACTTGGCACACAAAGCATGAACGCGCTGAATACGTCCTTTACCGCGAATATGCCGCTTCTGTCTACAAACGCGCAGACGGTTGGATTGACCGCAACGGACGGCTTGGCGGCCGGATTTACAACAGGTTCAGCAACGGCGGCGGACGCGGCTTCACAGGCAAGCCAGGAATCTATAAACGCGATTACGGCGTCTTTACAGGCGCAACAATCCGAAATTGTGGCGAACGCTTCGCAGATCGGAACCGACGCGACAAACGCGATCGGAACCGGGCTGAATTCCGCGCTTCCGTCTGTTTCAGAAACGGCAAGCCAGGCGGGAACGCAAAGTATTACGGCTATGACACAAAGCATGTCGGCCGGAGCCGCAGATATTACAGCAACTATCAATCAGTTAAGTTCGGATATGCAGACGGCAATGTCTGAAGCATGGTCGAATATTAACACCACAACGACAACTTCCTTCAGCGAGATTTCCGCACAAATTACGTCGGAAGTTTCAAATATTGGGACGTCCGTGTCAACCGCTTTTTCCGGCATGTCTACACAGATTACGTCGGAACTGACAAGTATTCAGACAACGACGTCCACGGCATTTTCGGGAATGTCGTCACAAATCCGCGCACAGGTAACAATCATTCGTGTCGCGACGACGACGGGATTTTCTGGAATGTCAGTCAGCATTAAAGCAAGCCTGACAGTGATCCGGACAACAATAACGACGACATGGCGGTCGGCGGCAACGTCGGCAGTTTCTTCCATGACGCAAATCCGGACAACTGGAACGGTCGCCTTTATGGGGTTACAAACGGCCGTTATTTCCAGTACAACGCAGACAACCGCACAAATGATCGCGCTATGGCGATCAGCACAATCTTCGCTTGCGGCCGTATGGAATTCTTTCCGCGGTACATTCGCAAGTGCATGGAGCGGCGTACATTCTTATGCGGTCAGCGCGGCCAGAAGTACGGCGTCGGCGATCCGATCGGCGTTTGAAGGAATGTCGATCACAATTCCGCGCCCGCGGTTGCCGCATGTCAATGTGTCCTACACGACGACAGGTTCAGGCGGTGCTTCTGTGAGCGTACCGAATTTTTCAGTTTCCTACTATGCGCACGGCGGCATTATGACCGATCCGACAATGTTCGGCATGGTGGGCGGCGAAGCTGGCCCGGAAGCGATCCTTCCGCTTGATCCGTTTTGGGCGCAATTAAACAGCGCACTTTCCGGAGCGGGCAACAATCAGGCGATCCCGAACGAGGTGCAAGGGCAGATATACCAGGCATTGCAAAATGTCCTGGCGTTCCTTCAAATGCAGTCCGGCGTTGCGGGTATGGGATCACAGGCGCGGGAAGTGTACGAACAGGTTACAAACAATGAAACTGTAAACAATAATCAGTCGAATTCTTCTGCAAAGAATGATGAAAAATTTGTTTATGCGCCGAACGTGATAATCCAGGGCAACGCAAGCCGTGAAGACGTCGAAGAAGCCCTGTCAATGTCACAGGATGAATTCAACCGCATGTTTGAAGAATACATGCGGCAGAAAGGCCGGACGGCGTTCGCATAAAAGGGGGTAGCGCATGGACGAAAAGCGCATTTACATCACCGTTCAAGGTGACATGTGGGATTCAATCGCATACCGGTTTTACGGTGATGATAAAAAAATCGGCCTACTTATGCGTAACAATCCGGATTTACTTGATATCTATGTTTTCTCCGCGGGGGTTCCGGTTTATATACCGGAACTTCCGGAAGAAGACGATTCAGACCTTCCGGAATGGAGAGATTAAACCATGTTAGCAAGACGGGCGGAAATCGTTGTCAATTACAACGGGAAAAACATAACGAAAAAGATCAATGATTATATATTGTCATTCGATTATACCGACAACGCCAGCGGATCGGCGGACACGGTAACGCTGAAACTGTCTGACCGTGATAAAAAATGGATCGGTTCTTGGATTCCAGTTCAGGGCGATTATGTCAATATCACGATAAAAATATCGGATTGGAAAAAAGAAGGAGATAATCGAAAACTGAATTGCGGAAAATTCTTCCTGGACGATCTGGCATTTTCCGGCCCGCCTTTAACGGCTTCGATTGGCGGTATAACAACACCGATCGTTGTTGATTTTAATTGCACAGAAAAAAGCAAGACCTGGAAAAAGACAACAACGAAGGGGATTCTTTCGGAGATCGCGAAAAAAGCCGGGATTAAATTGTATTATTCCGGTGAGAATTATTCTATTTCTGAACTTGAACAGTCCGGACAGACAGACATGTCGTTTGCCTTTGAATTGTGCAAAAAATATAATCTTGCAATGAAACTTTATAATGCAAAGCTGGTAGTTTTCGATCAGACAGAGTACGAAAAAAAGAAAGCGAAGTGCAAGATTGACCGGTCGGAAATGGAATCATGGAACATAGTCAAGAGCCTGACAAAACGGTACGACGGCGTTCAGATCAGTTACAGCGATTCAAAAAAGAATAAAACCTATAAATATAAATACATGATTTCAAAAGGTTCCCGCATTCTGAAGATCACGGAAAAAGCCGAAAATTTACAGGACGCGGAAATCAAAGGCAAGTCAAAGCTACTTGAATTTAACCGGAAATGCCAGACGATCAACTTTAAAATCATGGGCGATACAAAATATATCGCTTCTTCCGTTGTGGAATTAACGGGGTTCGGGAAATTAAACGGAAATTATTATCTTGACACCGTAAAGCATTCAAAGGCCCCGTCGTCGGGCTATAAATGCGATATAACCGCGCACAAAGTTGTAATCGTTCCGGGCGTCAAGGTTGCCAGCCAGCCAAAGGCGGCAAACGTAAAGAAAACAACGAAAAACACAGGCCGGAAATACACGATCGTTTCCGGTGATACATTGTGGGGGATTTCGTCGCGATTTCTTGGTTCTGGTTCAAAATATACGCAGATATACAGCAAAAACAAGTCTACCATAGAATCAGCGGCAAAAAAACACGGGAAATCATCGTCGAGTAACGGACATTGGATATATCCCGGAACCGTCCTCACAATTCCGGGATAAAGGGGGCTTCATTATGGCAAAAGTTGAGCCGGTCAGAATCGGCTACATATCAACGATTGATTATAAAAAAGGAACCGCAACCGTCGTTTACAAAGAATGCGAAGATTCCGTGTCGCCGGAACTTCCGTTCCTTTCGGACGAATACGACATGCCGGATATTGACGATCAGGTGATTGTTCTGACGCCACAGGACACGACACGCGGGATCATCCTGGGGAAAATATATCACGACGGAAATAGGCCAAAAAATGGAAAAAAAGGAATCTGGCGGAAAGACTTCAAAGGCGGCGGATTCCTTCAGTATGATGTTGAAACAAAACATTTTACGGTCGGAGGTTCACTTTCAATTCAGGGAAGCCTTCATGTCGGCGGGAATCTGACCGTTGACGGAAGCTATCCGCGATAGGGGGCGATTCCGTGATTGGATATTTTGGAGACATCATTTTTGAAACAAGCGACAAAAAGATTCTGACTTTCAAGGACTTCAAACGAACGATCGGCGCAAATTATTCCGAACATGATCGGATCGGAAAAAAATCGCGCCTGGAATTCAACCGGCCAGAAAATCAGGAAGTAACTTTCAAAATGAAGATTATCGCCGGATATGGCGTGAAGCCCTGGGAAATGCTACATAAATTAGTGGTGGCATGTGAAAAGGGAGAGGTCAGAAAACTTGTGATCGGGACACATAAGGTCGGAAGCGGAAATTTCGTCATTACAAAATTGGGTGCGGAATACGATCACGTATGGAACCGCGGTGAACTTGTGGGCGTTTCGATTGATGTTTCTCTGAAGGAATACAAGTAAGGCGGTGATAATTTGAAAATTGAAGGAATCGAAATCGAAATAAATTCAGTCTATGAACGGGGACTTCGGGAAGAATTAACTTCCCGAATTTCTTTTTTATTTTCGATATTGCAAGGCACTATTCCGATGAATCGGGCGATCGGGCTTCCTGAACGCTTGATAGACTTGAAATCTTTTGAATCACGCGCACAGTTTACCGTCGCGGCGATCGAATTGATCGAAACGTATGAACCGCGCGTTTCAGTTGATTCTATTGATTTCATTGAGGACGATTTCGGAAAATCTATTCCAAAGGTGGTGATCGTTTATCATGGCGATAATTGATATTCAACAACTTTATGATATCCCGGATATTTCTTTCATTGACGGTATAACAGTTGATTCCATTATCAGCGAAATGATCGCAGATTATGAAAAGAAATACGAAGAACTGACAAAAAAGGAAATCACACTTCGCCCGGCCGACAAAGACACAATCCTTATGAATATTTACGCCGGAAAGTTTTATCAGCTTTATGAAAGACTGGATTTCTCCGCTAAAATGAATCTTCTGAAATATTCCAGAGGTGATTTCCTGAAGCACTTGGGGGCTATGAAGAAAACGTTTCTGAACGAGCCAAAAAGTGCGGTCACAATCGCGCGGTTTCACCTGGAAGAAGTCCGGCCAGACCTGGTATATATTCCGGCCGGAACACGGATCACCGCGGACGCCGCGGACGGAATTTACTTTGCGACGGATAACTACGCGGAAATTCCGCCAGGCACAAAAACGGTTGATATATCCTGTACGTGCGAAACACAGGGAGAAATCGGAAACGGCTACATAGAAGGACAGCTTGACATTATCGTTGATCCGATCCCGTATGTGTCCGGCGTCGAGAACATCACGAAGACTGAAGGCGGGGCCGGAGAGGAAACGGACGACGAATTCCGGGAACGAATCTTTCTTGCACCGTCCTCATTTTCAACGGCTGGCCCGGCCGACGCTTATGAATATTGGGTTCGCCAGTATAACAGCGCGGCTATTGAGGATGTAAAAATCTACGAGCCGACAGACGCTATTGTTGACGTGCGCGTTCTCCTGAAGGGCGGTGAATTACCGTCCGCCGCGTATTGCGAAAAGGTGAAGGAATATCTTCTTCAAAATCCGGTTGTTCCGCTTACTGATAACAGCATAGTCGCCGCGCCGGATGTTGTGAAATACAATCTGAAGGCGACATATTATATCAGCCGCCGCCACACGAACAACCTTGAAACAATAAAGGCCGCGATCGAGGAAGCGAAAGACGAATATCTTCTTTACCAGCGTTCCGGAATTGGCCGCGACCTGAATCCGGATGTACTGATCGAATTTGTCAGGGCGGCCGGTGGGAAACGCGTTGTTATCGAATCCCCGCCCTTCCAGGTGGTACGGGAAACTTCCGTCGCGCAAGAAAACAATGTCGAATTTGTGTTCGGCGGGTTAGAAGATGATTAGTTTATATGACAGTGTAACATACAATCATATTCCGGCAGAAATGAAAACGCCGGAATATGCCGCGTTTTGTTACGCAGTAGATAACCAGGTCAAGAAGGCTTTTATCAGGACGCGGCGGGCGCACATATGGGCGAACCTGGAAGACGTCGCGGACGAACATCTTGACTTGCTTGCGGTCGAATGCCGCGTTTTATTTTACAATTCTGATCTTTCCCCGGAAATCAAGCGGAAATTGATTCTGAATTCTATGTACTGGTACATGAAGTTAGGTACAAGCCAGGCTATGCGGGAAATGATCGACATTGTTTTTGAAAACTACAATACAACCGTGGAAGAATGGCACACATACGGCGGGGAACCATTTCATTTCATGGTGGCCGTGGATTCAAATGTCACGCAAATTTCTATTTCTGAATTCTTGCGATATCTGAACACGGTTAAAAATGCACGTTCCCGGTTCGACTACCTGATTCTTCAGAATAGCGCGGTGATCCGCCTGACGACGTATTCAGATTTTTATAATTTCTTTTATACATTTTGTGGCGACTTGGAGTGCGGAACATATCCGGACACAAACACGGCCCTTCGGATTGCGGAAAGCGCAGTCCTTTTTACGCCGGACGGAAACACCGGATCGGCGGCTTACGATGAATCCGGAACAATCCCGGATATTGCAATCGGTTTTGAGATAAAAGAAAATACCGTCGCTATGAGCGGCGACGCGGATCAGCTTGGAACCGTATATTCTGGGAACGAAACGGAATCCGGAACAAATCCGGATATTGCGGTCGGCTCCGTTGCCGCTGGCGCGGAAATCGGCCTTGAAGGATCAGGCGGCGAAATGCCGGTTGTATATCCTTCTGACAGTGAAGCAGAATCCGGAACCTATCCGGCCCCGACGACGGGGTTCGCTTCGGCGGAAAGCGGCGTGGAAACCGAAGCCGGAAGGTCTGAATCTGACTTATATTACAATCAGGCCAGTGAAATAGATTTCGCTGGCGACGAATGAAAGGAGTGAAAGCATGGCGAACACGTGGAAACTATCCGATCAGTTACTTTCGGATATAAAGGAATACTTGCAAAACAAGGTTTCTTATGCGCGTTTCAAAAGCGGATCGACATGGACGAAAATCAAGATTTACCAGACGTCAATTTTGACAGACGGGCGCGTCGGAATTTATCTTCTTTTCGATCATGAAGCCCCGGATCAGATATCACAAATCGAATTTTACGACACAGCCGGAAAACTTTTTGCTTCCGGAACGGAAAACATCAATAAAGAATCTTTCGATGAAGGCGTTCTTTTCCGGTTTTCAATCCGGGTTGAACAGGCGTTTTCCCCGGAAGCGTCCACAAGGTCGCTTTCTTCCGGCATTTACGACGATTAACAGAAGGGAAGTGAAATTATGTATATTCCGGTATTTTGGAAAGACAGAATTGTTCAGTTTCCGCGACGGGTTTCCGTGAAGGATGTTGGAAACGGCCTGAAAGAATGGACGCCAGCACCAGGAGAAATTGAACGGCACGGCACGGCGCAGAGTGAACGTAATTTCGGGAAAATGGATTTTGGCGTTCTGGAAAATGCGCTTCTTGTTGCACATTGCATGGAAGGGCTTCGGATTGCGGCAGACCAGGCCAAAGACAACAGCGGCCAGTTTTTCGATGTTACATTGAAAAATACGTTCCGCTATCCGGCGTCAAACGCTGAACAGACCGTCACACTTCCACATGTCCTGAACAACCTTGACTATGAAGTTCATACGGAAGTTAAGTCACAGGACGGCTATATTGACCGTATAGAGGTTTACGGAAAAGCCCTGAACGCTTTTAAGGTCAAATATTTCGGAAGCGCGAAACAGGTGAAATTGCGGCTTCATGTGGTAGGGGGTATGTTCTGATGGCAAATATTATTATCAAATCTGACGACAGAAGACGCCAGGAAGCGGCAATGTTGCGGGCATTCGGCGGCGGTGATCCCCGGAATGGCGCAAAAGTCAACCGGGAATATGCGGAAGAAATCAACGCAAGAATGAACGACGTTAAAAGAAAGGTGGGAATGAGGACATGAAAATTATTGAAAAGGACGAAGGGCAGAAGATTTCCTTTTCTGAAATCGGAAATTGGTTAAACATTGGCGATCAGCTTATGTTCAACCTTGAAAAGATGGAAGACGACGCCGCGGTTCACATCGACGTGATGGGGAGCGCAAACGGCAAACTTCGCGAAAGCGACGGCGTTTATTATGTCGCACAGATCGACATTCCGCCGCGGGCCTATACGGAAGAAGAAATTGACAATCCGGATTATAGCCCGGAAACGGACGGATCACAGAAGAAAATAATCAAGCGCGATCCGGTTCCGTTCGACATGAAAAATGTAACGCTGACACTGTTTGCATTGAAAGAAGGTGTATTCGATGAATAATTATAATTTTGACGCGCTGAAATTTGCGGTCGAAGGTATTTCGGGCGGCGCAAATACGGTTATCATGGATAATGTCGATCTTCCGTCCTTCATGGTTCCCGTGTATAAACGCACGAACTCACAGCTTTTCACAGGCGGATCAGAACACACACATCCGGCTTTTATCGTGGATGAAGCAGAATATAGTGTATTCTATTTCAGCCAGTTTATAAATTGCGTTGTAGATGGCCGCGCGTATTCCTGGCCGTTGGTTGATCCGGCCGCGTCACTGAACTACGATACCGCGCACAATTACTGCAATAAAAAGGGCGCGGGCTGGCACCTGGGAAGTATTCCTGAATGGGCGGTTATTAATCACCTGATCCGGAAATCAGGATTTGAGCCACACGGAAACACTAACTTCGGGAAGGCGTATCAGCACGACCACGAAACGGGCGCGATCACATATTCCTACACAGAAGAAGGCGTAAAAAAGAACGGACGCACAGCGACCGGATCAGGCCCGGCAACCTGGCGACATGATGGCACGTTCGCCGGTATTGCCGATTGGGTTGGCGACGTCTGGAAATGGATGTCCGGAATGCGGATCGTAAACGGCGAAATTCAGGTATTTGTCGGCAATCTGGCCGCAAAGCAGACGGCGCACGGAAACTCAAGCACATTCTGGAAAGCAATTCTTCCGAACGGAAGCCTTGTCGCACCTGGAACGGCCGGAACGCTGAAATACACAAAGGCAATGAAAATCGGAACAAGTACGGGAGAAGTCGGAACAAATTCAATGTCGAATTTTGGAAATGTTGTTGCAGAAACCGGCGTTACAATTCCGGAATTGCTTTACGCTCTGAATCTGGCTCCGGTTCCGGCCGACAAAGACAAATACAAGGGCGGCTTCTGGATAAACAACGACGGTGAACGCTTGCCGTTTGTGGGCGCGAGCTGGAGCAACACTTCCCGCGCCGGTTCGTCCGCTCTGAACTTGAACTACCCGCGGTCGCACGTGCACCCGCTCATCGGCTTCTTCTCCGCTTTTATGGAGTTGTAATCTGTAATCTGAAACACTGTAATCTGATGGGGCCGCGAGAGCGGCCCCTATTACTGAAAGGCTAGAAAATGGAAAGCAAAAACAGATATAACCGGAAATACGGACAAAAGCTGACGCCGGATCAGGAAACACAGGAATCTAAAGAGCAAAGAAAGGGCCTTATAATCCTACAAAGGACGAAAGACCTTGCAAAATATCTTTATATTTCTTTTGTAAAATATCCGAAATATGAAAAGATGGGCTTCGTGACTGACTACAAGAAGACCTTGTTTCAGTTTTTGGCCCTGATTATCGCGGCGCAGAAGAAATATTATAAAAAGACAACCTTACAGGACGCCGACGTTCAGCTTGAATTATTGCGGCTTTTCAATGATCTATCCTACGATCTGCAATTTATAGACGAAAAGCGTTATTTGCTGGTTGCAAACATGACAAACGAGATAGGACGGCTTCTCGGCGGCTGGATTCAATCTCAAAAAGATACCAGCAAAACGGGATAAATCCCGTTCAGGGAATAGGTCATTACGCTTGCCGATTGTGGGCGCGAGCTGGAACAACACTTCCAACGCCGGTTCGTCCGCTCTGAACTTGAACAACCCGCGGTCGAACGTGAACACGAACATCGGCTTCTTCTCCGCTTACCCTTTTATCGAGAATGCGTCGTCTACGGCCGCCGCACAGTGAAAGCAAAGGGAAAGGGGCTTATTTCCTCAACCGGCTACGGCCGGAGAAAATTAAACAATCCGGATTCTGTCCGGGGAAAACTAATTTGTCCGGCTATACAGCTAGTAGCAAGTCGAACGGTGTACCGGTCGGACGCCGCGCGGCGGTCGAAAGTCGCCGCGCAATCCTTTCTGAAAGGAATATATCAGTATGCCAAAAACATTCAATATCACGCATGAAGAAATTATCAGTCAGGAAAATTTACTGATTGCGAATAAGAACGCCAGCGATTGCAAGAGGTTTCGCGACGAAATCTTAGCATTCCAGGCGCACCGACAAGAAAACATAATCAGCCTTCACAACGACCTGACCTATTACCCGGAAGGCGGGGAGCCTGGCGGCGAATTATATTCAAATTACAAGGTCGGCAAATACCGCATGAAAAAAATATTTGAGCCAAAGCCGCGGATCATTATGGCCCTTCCGTATCGCGATCGCGTTGTTCAGTGGGCTTTTTATCAAAAATTAAGCCCGCTATTCGATAAGACGTTCATTGAACATTCTTACGCTTGCCGCGAAGGAAAAGGCGCGGATCGTGCGCGAAAAGTGTTGCAAAAGTGGCTTCGCAAAGTCAACCGGAGCGGTGGGAAATGGTACGTTCTGAAGTTGGATATATCAAAATACTTTTATCGCGTGGATCATGAAATTCTCATGAAAATCCTTTCGCGCCGGATCAAGGACGAATTGATCCTGAAAGACCTTTATAACCTGATAAATTGCGAAGACATGGCGTTCGGGCTTCCGTCCGGCGTTCAGCCTGAATTATGCGACCGCGAAGAATGGATTTTCAATAAAGGAATGCCGATCGGGAACCTGACATCACAGATGTTTGCGAATATCTATCTAAACGAACTGGATCAGTATTGCAAACACGAACTGAAGGTTCATTATCTGATCCGTTACGCCGACGATATAATTATTCTTTTTCAGGGGAAAAAGGAAACGGAAGGATTGAAAGATCAGATCGAAATATTCCTGAATGAAGAATTGCGCCTTGATCTGAATGACAAAACAACGATCCGCCCGGCCTGGCTTCCAGTGGAATTTGTCGGCGCGATCATTTCGCCGCTTTTTATCAAAATGCGGAAAAGCACACAAAAGCGCATGAAGGCGCGAATGCGGTTCATTAAAAAGTTGTATGAAGCCGGGCTTATAACCTGGCAAAAAGTAGATAGCACTATGCAAAGTTATTTCGGGCTGATCCGCGGCTTTACGGCCGGGAACCTTCTTCGGAAGATATTGGACGAATTTGTTTTTGTTATCAACAATGCAAAGCGGGGAAAGCCCCGCTTTTAATTTGTCTAATAATCAGGAAAGGGGGTTCACATCATGTCGGAAACGCCAAAAACGTTTGAATATGAAGTTCTGGAACGGCTGACGATCATCGAACAGAAGTTAGATGGTTACAGTAATGCAAAAGCGAAAACATACGAGAACGAAAAGAAACTTATCAACATTGAAAACAAGGTCAACGATCAGGAAGAACGAATTCAAAGCCTGGAAGAAAAAAACACATGGCTTTCAAGAACGATCGTTGCGGCAGTAATCGCGGCCGCCGTTGGCGTTGTTTTCACGCTGGCACGTATGGGCGCGGGAATTTAGAGGTGAAAATCATGAGCAGACGCAAGAAAAAAGCGCGGAAGCCTGAATTTTCAAAGTTCATTCTTGCCGTGTCCGCGGCGGAATGCTGGATCGTGACGGCGGCCGCGCTTGTCATGGCGTGGATCGGAAAAGACACGTCGGTTTTCTGCTATCTGATCCCGTCTTCGTGGGGAGCCTACGGAATATCGCGGGCTTTTTACTACAATAAAGCAAAATCAGAAAACGCGATCAAACTTCGCAAGGCGTACCAGGCGGCCGGTCTGGATTCGACGCCAGCGGATCAGGAATTTGAAACCGCAATGTCGGAAGAAATTCAAAACACATATTAGAAGGGAGCAAAAGAAAATGGATATTCAGGCAATGTTACAGACTTTATTTATTGCCGTGGCATGTGCGGCGATCCCGGTTGTGGTAAAAGCCGCAACAGGTTTTCTCCGGGAAATCACAGAAGGAACCGTAATTAACGAAGCAGTCGGGATCATTTGCGACGCCGTTGACGAAACGAACCAGACGTTCGCGGATCAGCTTCGCGAGGATGGCACGTTCAACGAAGAAAATCAGAAGGAAGCCTTGCGGCGGTCGCTTGAAAATTCGATCGCGAAAATGAATGACCGCATGAAGGACGTGATCGAAAAGCACTATAACGATCTGAATTCGTGGGTTCTGACACAGATCGAAGCGGCTTGCAAGCAGAACAAGAAGGACAGGGGAACCACAATATTTAATAATTAATGACACGGCGGGCGTCTTTTCGGGCGTCCGCCTGTTTTAGAAAGGGGTAATTTACATGAAAATTTTATTGATTTCAGGACACGGCGCGGGCGATTCCGGCGCGGCGTCAATTTTCGGAGTAGAAGCAACGGAAACGGTTGTCATGGTTCAGGAAATCAAAAAGGCCCTGGACGGTTACGCCGACGTTTCTTTGTATCCCACAGATCGGAACGCATACACCGACATTCACCGCGGCGGTCTGAAGGTAAATCCGGCAGATTATGACTATATCCTGGAAGTACATTTCAATGCTTGCGTCCAGGACATTAAGGGGAACGGCGTCACAACCGGAACCGAAATCTTTGTTACAACGACAGAAAGTGGCATTTCGGTTGAACAGGCAATCGTGAACCAGATCGCGAAGCTTGGATTCAAAAACCGCGGCGTCAAGCGGACGAATTTTTCTGTTATTTACAAGTGCAAACAGGCCGGGACGTCCGCCGCGCTTCTGGAAACGTGCTTCATCGACGACAAGGACGACATGACAATCTACAACGCCGACAAAGCCGCCGTCGCAAATGCCGTCGCAAAAGGAATCGTTGAGGGGTTCGGCCTGAAAAAGAGTGGCTCCGGATCAACAGGCCAGGCGTCCGGGAACACTGGAAATTCCGGAAAGAAACAGATCAATGCGAAATGCGCTTCTCCGGACGCATTTATCAAAAAAATCGCGCCGTTATGCCAGGCGGATTATGAAAAACACAAGATTCTTCCGTCGCTTAAAATCGCGCAGTCATGCCTTGAAACCGGCCACGGAACAAGTGATCTTTATATTTACGCAAGCGCGGCGTTTGGAATCAAGGCTTCCGGCGGCTGGAATGGAAAAGTATTCCGAAAAAAATCAAAAGAAGTTTATAATAATGTGGAAACGTTCGAGGAATCAGATTTCCGCGCATATGACAGCCTGGAAGCGTCCGTCAACGATCACGGCGAATTCTTGCAGAAAGACCGCTACAAAAAGGTTGTCGGCGAAACAGACTTCAATAAAGCCGCGGCTGAAATCAAGGCGGCCGGATATGCAACCGATCCGGGATATACGGACAGCCTGAAAAAGATTTACAATACCTACAATTTAGGCCAGTACGATTCTATTATTCCGAATAAACCGTCCACAGACGCACAGAGCGGCACAGAAACGGCCGGAAATGCTTCGGACGGTATTTCGGTCGGCTCCGTCGTTAAAATCGCTTCAGGGGCCGTTTACGGCGGTTTGAGCGGCACACGCGGAAAGAAGGTTCCGGCCGCACAGTGCGGATCAAAGAAACATACGGTTGCGGCCCTGGCAACACACAAGGGCGTAAAAGAAGCGAAGCTGAAGGAAATTAATTCCTGGGTGGCCGTATCTTCGCTTTTGGCGGCCGGAAATGCTACGGCCAGTATTTCGGTCGGCTCCGTCGTCAAAATCGCTTCAGGGGCCGTTTACGGCGGTTTGAGCGGCACACGTGGAAAGAAGGTTCCGGCCGCACAGTGCGGATCAAAGAAACATACGGTCGCGGCCCTGGCAACACACAAGGGCGTGAAAGAAGCGAAGCTGAAGGAAATTAATTCCTGGGTGGCCGTAAAGTATTTAAACCTTGCCTGACGTGCATATTCGCCCCATACGGGCATTTTGACACCTTGTTCAATAATTTATAAGATAAGCCCCGTAAAACAGCTTTACGGGGCTTTTTGTTACGTTTCCTTTTAAATTCTGATTAACTCTGATATACTTTGATTAATTCTGATCTATTCTGACGTTCTCTGATCCAGCAAAAAGGGCCTTGCGGCCCTTAATCGTTAATGTCATTTATGCACTTTCTTTCACAATATTCATCATCAGATTTCGATTCCGAATTCACTTTCTAATAGTGATTCAAAATCAGGATCGCGCTCAAGATAGGCAATCAAAAATTCTTCCGGTTCGCACGGCGCAAGTTCAAAATGCAATCCCTTTCTGATTTCGTCGTCCATGTAAGACGCGATAATATCCATTTCGTTCTGATCGAGTCTGTAGTCTTCTCCATATTTTTTCATTTTAAGTGTCCCCTTTCCTTTCCGGGCGACCGACCGGCCGCCGCCTGTATGATTTTATTCCTGGACTTCATATCCGTGTTTCTTCGCCCAATTCAGCGCGCCCTTCCGCGTTTTCCAGTTGTTCGGTGCATAATGGAGAACTTGCCTTTCGTCCGCCGTCATAAGGCCGAAATACTGTGATTTTGTTCCTTCGTTGATAATGTATGTAATGACTTTCATTTTTTTATTTCCTTTCTTTATCTTATGTTTACATTATACACTATAAAGTGAAATATGTCAAGTAAAAATGTAAAGAAATAATGAAAAATTTCAAGAATTATTTTACTAACTACACCATAAAATGAACGGAAGGGTTTTCACCCTTCCGCCTGTTATGCTATGCTGGCCGCTACGGTTCTATAATAGTTCTGGATTTCCTTGTTCCGGATCACTTCCGGATGATCTTTTCCCCAGTCCCAGGACATGCGCTGAATCTGATCTTCCAGGGAATCCGCTTCTTCTGCAAAGTGCGCCTTGACTTCTGACCGGTTGATTCCGTTCTTGACTTCGATTGTTGCGTTCTTTTTGTTCCAGTCATTCGCCGCCGCGCGTTTCCACGGATCATTGACGAACACGCCGATCGGCCAGAAACAAAGGTTTCTTTTTGCTGTACTGATTTTTCCCTTTTTAGAAATCTTCACTAGGCTATAATCGCGGCCGCACCAGCTAGGATCGCCAGGGGCCTTGTCAACAAAATATAATCCGTTGTCGTTCTTAAAATATGCTCCACTGATTTCTACGATCTGACCTGTTCTGATTTCAATTCCGTTTTTATCTAACATCTTGCTTACTTCCTTTCGTATTTGTTTTCTTTATGTTTACATTATACACTATAAAATGAAATATGTCAAGTAAAAATGTAAAGAAATAATGAAATAATTCAAATAAAAATTTACTATTGACATTTTAAAGTGTATAATGTAAAATGCAAGTATGAACGAAGGAAAGGAAGATGAAATATGAAAATGTCAACAGTGGAAAAGATTGAATTCTTACGCCAGCGGCGCGGCCTGAAGAAAGGCGATCTTGCGGAAGGAACCGGACAGACACGGCAAAATCTTTCTAATAAGCTGACACGCGGAAATTTCACCGAAAAAGAATTGTCCGACTTTGCCGAAATTTTGGGATGTGATTTGAAGATTACTTTCGTTGACAAAATAACCGGCGAAGAAATATAGTGCTTGCAGAAAGGGGAAACAGATGTATAATAATATAGACTTAGACAAAATAGATATTTCCGGCCCGCCGCCAACGACGGAGCCGGATCGACAGTATTATTTCATGGCGAAGTGTCGCCAGATTGTAAAGAAAAAAAGTGCTGAATTGGGGCGTCCCTTGTTCTGTCATACAAAAACCTTTGGTTGGCGGAACTTCTGCAGAGATTGCTGAAAGCGCCATTTAAGAGATTGGGAAGGCGGCTGCACATGAAACCTGAAAGTATGACGGGAATGCTGGTGGGACTGGTAAGTGCAATTCCTGCAATAACCATGTTCCAGGAGATGGATGAAAAAGGAAAGGTAGTGAATGCGGCTTTTCTGGTCAGCGGTGCCAGCCTTTTGGCAGCCCATATCGGATTTACCATCAGCACGGAACCGGAAATGCTGGGAGCTTTATTGGCAGCAAAATTAAGCGGCGCGGCTGCGGCACTGGCTTTGGCATTATGTTTATGGGGAAAGGGGGAAGGAGAATTTATCGGAAAAGAAAATTAAATTGCATGATTGTGTGTCCGTGGATTATAATAATGACAAAGAAAATAAGGGGTGATGACAGTGTCGGAGAAACGTTTGAACAATACCATTTTTCTCATGTTTTTGGTGACAGAAAATTATAAAAAGAAGCATAATCTGTCATCGGCAGAATTTTTAAAATTAGATGATAAATATGCAATTTTAAATTATGTGTCAGAGTGTCCGGATATTTTTGACAGTATGAATGGTGAGGAAATGGTGGAGGAAATTGATCAGTATGTTCGAGAAAATTAAATCGGTATTATATCACGGAACAATATCACAGATCGAGCATATAGATGTGAAACAGGGACGTGGGAATAAGGATTTTGGAAAGGGATTTTACATGGCTGTTTCCAGACAGCAGGCAATCGGCATGATGCATAAGAAGTACAAAGAAGCAGTTAGAAGAAGTAGGAATAAGAAAGATAATTCATTTGAAGAAAGACTTTACGAGATTACTTTTGACAAGGAATATCTGAGGACACTTTCAATAAAACAGTTTGAAACAGCAGATCAGGAGTGGCTTGATTTTGTTTTAATGTGCAGAGAGAATGGCGGTATGCCGCATAATTACGATTTGGTAATAGGCCCTACTGCAGATGATGATACTATGTTGTGTTTAAAAGCATATTGGGATGGATTATATGGAAAAGTTGGTTCTTTTGAAGCAAAACATATCCTGCTAAATAATCTAGAACCGGAAAACCTTGATATTCAGTATTATGTAGGAAAACAGATCGTAGCAGACCAACTAATTTCCAGTATGAAAGAGATCCCATGGAGGTAGAACAGGTTCATGAGTGGAAGTAAAATTGAAACCACAAAGGGATTCTGCGTGGTGGCACTGACAAAATATTTGATGGAGGCTTATGGTAAGTCACAGGATGAAGCATATAAGCAGTTAATGAGGATGGAACTGTATGGATTATTGATGGATGAAGATACACGGCTGTTCTTAGAACCGAATGATTATTTGTGTGAGTGCTGCAGAATAGAGTGCGAAAATGGTGCCGAAGATTTATACAAATATATTAACCAATGAGTATTGATGTCAGAGTAATCCCGGAAAGGGGGAAGGATGAAATTGGGCAATCCGATTATAGGCAGAACAGTAACCATAACGGTAGACAGACCATTGGGCAGCTGTCACCCGGAACATAAGGAGATGTATTATCCGGTAAATTATGGATATATAGAAGGAATCATGGCGCCTGACGGCGAAGAACAGGACGTTTACCTATTAGGTGTGAATGAGGCTGTGGATAAATTTACCGGAACAATTATCGCAATTGTTCATAGAGAGGAGGATGTTGAGGAAAAGTGGGTTGCTGCACCCAGTGGAATGACGTTTTCGAAAGAAGAAATCTGGGAGCAGATTCGCTTTCAGGAGCAGTATTTTAATAGTGAGATCATGATGTGAAAGATTCCCCGGTAAAACTACCGGGGGATTTTTTTCACTGATAATCTTCTTCATTGAGATGAAATTCTTTTAGAATATTCAAGTATTCTTCATAAGCTTCTGACATTTTTCTCGAAGAAAATCTGGCGGAAGGTCCGCTGATGGCGATTGCTCCCAACAGGTTCCCGTTTTTTCGGAAGGGGATTGCCATGCTGTTCATGCCCGGTTCCTCCTGCTCAAAGTCTACCTCATATTTTACAGGCTGAAGCTTTGTCTTTGATTCATTTAAAAATACCTTTGATATTGCGGATGGACTTGACAGCTTGACGAAACAGCCGATCTTTGGGTCGGCTTTTACGTTGCGGTCGCTGGCAATCGCATCCAGATAGAAAAACTGTTCCCCTGTACGGACTGCAAAAAAACTGGTCTCACCAACCGCGTCCACGAGCCGGATCAGAATCTGGTTCATGCGGTCCCTGGCGAAGAAATCACGACGATAAGTGATACCGAGCCGCATACAGTTTATTCCCAGGGAATATCTGGGAGAGTCCATGTCATGAATGACGTAACCTTTATGTTCCAGTGTGGAGATCAGAGAATGGACAGTGCTTTTGTTCAGATCCAACCCCTCACTGATATCCTGTAAACGGCAGTTATTGCCGTGTTCTGCTAAATACTCCAATATTTCCAATGCACGTATGACGGATTGGATCAGTTTTTTTTCTGCCATAAGCAACCTCCGACGTTTGATAATGTTGAATTTTTATATTATTTTAGCATAAAAATTTGAAAATGTCAAAAAGATATTGACAAACAAATTAAAGTTTGCTAATATCAAATTAAATTAAGAAATGGCCGTTCTTATTTGACAATGTAAAACTGATTTTAAGGAGGATTTTATGAAACTGGGAAAATACGGGAATGTGATTTTATTAGCATTCATATGGGGAACGCTGTATGCGGCGCAGGGGTTTGCAAACAAAAATATCAGCACCTATACGACAGGAGTATTTACGTTTGTAATTGTTCTTGCCTTATTGACAGTCACGCTGCTGGCGCAGGGAAAGTTTAAAGATTTATTTACTGTAAAAGCGCTGCTTCCGAAATTGCTGCTGATTGGCATTATCGGATTTTCGGTAAATTTTACCAACTTTTTTGGGTTTAAGTTTGGTAATGCACAGACCGGGGCATTCCTGCTGAAAACAGACGTACTGATGGTAAACTTTGTATCCCTTTTGGTCTATAAAGAGAAATTTACGAAAAAAGACTGGCTCTATTCGCTGGGAATGTTCGTGGGTGTGCTGATGATTATCGGGGTAGACTTCTCAGCTATGACCTTTAATTTTGGAGATATTTTCTTCCTCCTCAGCGCAGCGCTGCTGACCTGGAACACCTTTAACATCTCCGGAGTCCTGAAGCAGAAAAAGACACCGATTACGCAGATCACGGTAGCTTATTATAACGTGCTCATCACAATGACTCTTTTTATAACCATGTTTATCGCCACAGGAAGCGTGGGAGAAGTCAGTATTGTATTCTCAAGCGTGCCGATCCTGGTTGCACTGGTAATTTCCGGATTGACACAGTATGGTTTGTTCCTTTCTTACTACAAGGCGCTTGCAGAACTTCCGGCATGGATCGTAAAGGTAATTCTGCTGTTGATCCCGATCATCACCATGATCCTTACATTCTTTATCTATGGAACTGTACCGACGATGATGGCGCTGGTTGGTTGTGCAGTAGTTCTTTTGAGTGCATTTGGAATTATTAAAGAGCAGCAGGCAAAAGCGGCATAACAGAACGCCGCGGCAGAAAATCAGGAGGTTTTTATGAAACGTGAAGAAGTAATGGAATTAGAAGAATTTTGTAAAGAAACAAGAAGGCTTACGGTAAGGCAGATCGCTTCTCTCGGGCTTGGACATATCGGCGGAGCGCTTTCTATGGTGGAACTGCTGGGAGTTCTCTATAACAAATGCATGAACATTGATCCCGGGAATCCGGGGATGAAGGGAAGAGACAGGTTGGTGCTGTCCAAAGGACACTGCGGTCCTGGGCTTTATACCGTGCTGGCTCAGAAAGGATATTATCCGATCGAGGAGCTGTATACACTGAATAAACCGGGGACGATCCTTCCAAGCCATGTGGACATGCTTAAGACGCCGGGAATTGATATGTCCACAGGTTCTCTTGGCCAGGGACTGTCCTGTGCGGCAGGTATGGCGAAGGCTTCCAAGATTGTAGGGGACGGAGCATATATTTACGCAATCGTGGGAGACGGCGAGTGCCAGGAAGGACAGATCTGGGAGGCTGCAATGACAGCGAGCCAGTATTGCCTGGATAATCTGATTACTTTTGTTGATATAAACCGTGCACAGTGTGACGGATGGGTCGATGAGATTGTGAATATGAGACATATGAAAGAACGGTGGGAATCTTTTGGATTTTTTGCACAGGAGGTGGACGGCCACAGCGTAGAGCAGATTTATGAGGCGATTGAGCGTGCAAAAGAGACCAAGGGAATTCCAAGTGTGATCCTGTTACATACAGTAAAAGGTAAGGGATTCAATACATTTGAGTCTTTAGGGGCAAAATGCCATCACATTCCGGTAACCAGAGAAATGGAAGCACAGGCGCTTGCCGAATTAGAGTAGAGGAGGAACGACTTATGGAAATGAGAAAAATTTTCTCTCAGGAGATCGATAAACTGATGCAGGTCAATGATAAGGTCTGTGTGGTAAACGCCGATCTTGCGGGAGCGCATGATAATTTTTGGATTCAGGATAAATACCCGGAGCGGGCATTCAACATCGGTGTGTGTGAGCAGAATCTTGCGTCGCTGGCAGGCGGCATGGCAGCCTATGGAATGATACCTTTTATTTACAGCTTCGCATCCTTTACAGGAAGAAGGATGCTGGATCAGATTGCGGTATCAATCTGCCATCCAAAACTCAATGTAAAGCTTGTAGGTTCCGACCCGGGAATTGCAGCGACGATTTTGGGTGCAACCCACTCTGCCCTGGATGATATCGGGGCACTGAGGAGCATTGCGAATCTGGTGATTTTTGAGGCAGTGGATGAGACCCAGATAAGGCAGGCGCTTCCTCAGATCGTGGCATATGACGGAGCGGTGTATATCCGCCTGATCCGAAAAGACGCGGAAGACGTATTTGGTGAAGACTATAAATTTGACCTGTTTAAGGCGGACGTGCTCGAAGAAGGAACGGATGTCACGATTATGGCAACCGGTATTATGGTTGCGGAGGCAGTCAGAGCAGCGGCTATGCTGAAAGAGGAAGGAATCAGCGCAGAAGTGATCAATGTACATACCATCAAACCGGTTGATAAAGAGACCGTTCTGGCTTCTTTAAAGAAAACCGGATGCGGCGTTACCTGTGAGAATCATAATATCCTCGGCGGGCTCCATTCTGCGATCGCAGATGTGGTGACAGAGGAATATCCCGTACCATTAAAAGCAATCGGCGTGCATGACCGGTTCAGTGAGGTGGGGCCTCTGGATTATCTGAAGAAGTTGTTTGGACTGACAGCTGAGGACATTGCAGCAGCTGCAAAAGAGTCCATGAAACAAAAAAGATAAAATCGGGGGATAGCAGAATGAAAAAGATCGTGCTATGTATTGCATTGGGAATCATAACTTTATTTGCGTCCGCATGTGGAGGCAGCTCAAATGAAACCGCATCTCTTGTGATCGGCAACCAGCCATATACACAGGGAATCCCGATCTACCTGGCCCAGGAGCAGGGGCTGTATGAGGGATTTGAGACAGAATCCCTGGTGTTTGCCTCCGGCAATACGCAGAATGAAGCGCTGGGCGCTGACGAATGGGAGGTGGGTGTGACCGGACTGCCGCCTGCAATTTTCGGAGGTGTGTCCTACGGACTGAAGATTATAGGGTTTTCTGTGGACGACACAGTGTCACCGCACTTCTATGTCCGCCCGGACAGTGATATTTTAAGCGTTCAGGGTGCAGTGGAGGGATGCCCGGATATCTATGGCAATGCGGAGACCTGGAGAGGAAAGCAGATTCTGTGTCCAACTGCTACCAGCTCTCATCTGATGCTTGTGATCGTGCTGGAAAAGCTGGGACTTACTGAGGCGGATGTGGAAATCGTACATATGGACCCATCCCAGGCGCTGACTGCATTTAAAGCCGGAGAGGGCGATGTGCTGGCCTGCTGGCCGCCGGTATCTTTCGGTGTGGAGGATGACTGGGTGCTTGCTGCAAGCGGCGTCGCCACAGGGGAACAGATTCCGATCGTGGTTGTTGCCAGTGAGAAAGCCCTGACAGAAAAGAGGGATGTGGTCAAGGCATGGTTAAAGCAATACTATGAGCACTGCGAAGAGATGTCAGGAGATATGGATGCGCTTACGGAAGCACTTGTAGAGCTGGAAACAGACAATGGACTTACGATTGACAGCGAAGGTGCAGGAAGAATTGTGGAAGATCGGCCGCTCCCGGATTTAAAAACGCAGATCGAACTGTTTACCGGAGAGGCGGGACAAACGAGGGCGGATGAGATTGTGATGAAATATGCGGATATCTTTGTCGGGCAGGAGCGCATCTCGGAAACTGACAAAGAAAAACTGATCTCGGAAGGCTTCGTCGATAATTCTCTGATCATGGAAATTTCCGAGGAAAAATAGAAGAGTAAGGGGAAGGAAATGAAAACTTCAGGTAAGAACTGGATCCGGAAGATTCTGCTTGGGTGCGCAGGGATTGCCATATTCTTAGTGATATGGCAGCTCCTGATATCCACAGGAGTGATTTCAGACAGGACAATGAGTACACCGAAGCAGGTACTGGACACTTTTCTCATAAAATTAAGTTCAAAAGCTCCGGATGGGGCCACTGTGCAGGAACATTTTTTCAGCAGTATCAAGCTTGCGATGATGGGGTTTTTCGCTGCAATGGCGGTAGGAATCCCCATGGGGCTTCTGATGGGATATTTTAAAGCGGCCAGGATGTTTTTAAATCCCGTATTTGAGATCATCCGGCCTGTTCCGCCGATTGCATGGATTCCGATTGTCATTATGTTCCTGGGAATCGGGATGCCGGCAAAAGTATTTATTGTATTTGTGGCAGCGTTTGTACCCTGCGTTATCAATTCCTACACAGGAGTTAAGCTTACGAATCCGGTTTACATCAATGTGGCAAAGACCATGGGAGCAAGCCATTGGAGAATTTTTACAAAGATATGCATTCCATCCGCAGTTCCGATGATCTTTACAGGAATCCGTATCTCCCTGGGATCGTCCTGGTCTACCCTGGTGGCAGCGGAGATGCTGGCATCCACCAGCGGACTTGGTTATATGATCCAGATGGGAAGAACAATCATCCGGCCGGATATTATCCTGGTGGGAATGCTGGTGATCGGGTGTACGGGTGCTTTGATGTCCTTTATTCTTGGACGGATTGAGAAACATATTGCGCCATGGAGGAATCGATGATGGAAAAGACAAAAAGAGTGCTGTATCTGATGCTGCCGGTTCTGTCGATTGTGGCATTGCTTGCTGGATGGATGCTGTTATGCATGGCAAAAACGGATATCATTCCGACACCTGCTGATGTATTGAAAAAGCTGTGTGATATTATGATACATCCGGTTTCCAGGGCGACTCTTCCGGTCCATATTCTATATAGCCTTGCAAGAGTGCTTGGGGCATTTGTACTGGCATCGGTATTTGGTGTCACATTGGGAATCCTTCTTGGATGGTACGAGACATTTCATGACCTTGCCTGGCCGGTGTTTGAGATCATCCGTCCCATTCCGCCGATTGCATGGATTCCATTGATCATTCTGTGGTGTGGAATCGGAGAGACATCCAAAGTAATCGTTGTATTTATCGGAGCATTTGTGCCCATCGTGTTGAATACGTTTGCCGGGATTCATCAGGTTGATCCAATGCTTTTAAAGGCTGCAAAATCTGTGGGTGCAAATGATGCGGCAACGATGCTTGAGGTGGTTCTTCCGGCAAGCCTGCCGTCGATCGTCGCAGGGATGAAGACTGCACTGTCCACAGGATGGATGTGTGTGCTGGCAGCAGAGATGGTCGTGGCAAAGCAGGGCGTAGGGTTTTTGATTATTAGAGGAATGGACAGCAACGATTCCGCATTGATTCTTGCAGGAATGGTTGTTATCGGAATTGTCAGTGCGATAATTACCGTGGTCCTGGATCGTCTGGAGGTGAAATTGTGCCCATGGAAAGTAATACAAAAATAAAGATCAGCCATGTGTCGAAACTCTTTATGAATAAGAAGGGGGAGCCCCACAGAGTTCTTCAGGATATTAACCTTGAGGTGAAGGAAAATGAATTTCTGGTACTGCTGGGAGCAGGAAAAGCCGGAAAATCAGTTCTCCTTGATCTGATTCTGGGGCTGGATACAGACTATGAAGGGGAAATCACCTTTTCCGACGGAAATTTAGAGACAAAGGATCTGGGTATTGTATTCCAGAAATATGCACTTTTCCCATGGAAAACCGTGCTGGAGAATGTGGAAATGAACCAGAAGTTCCGGGGAATGGACAGGACACAGCGGCTTGAAAAAGCAAAAGGGTATCTTAAGCTGGTAGGTCTGGAAGGCTTTGAACATCATTATCCCAATCAGATATCAGGCGGGATGAAGCAGCGGGTGGCAATCGCAAGGGCATTCGCCAGCGAATCGGATATCCTTTTGATGGATGAGCCATTTGGCGCTTTGGATGCACAGACAAGATATCAGATGGAAGAGGAGATACTGCGGCTGTGGGAGGAAGAAAAGCGGACAGTTGTCTTTGTTACCAACAATATAGAAGAAGCAATCTACCTGGGAGATCGTATCGTTTTGCTTGAGGGAAATCCCTCGACGATTACAAAAGAGTACATTCCGCATATGGACAGACCGAGAAAATATACGGACAGAGAGTTTTTAAAGCTGCGCAATGAGATTGCGGATGATTTTACATTGGTTTTATAGGAGGCAGATATGAGCAGTCAGGCGAAAGTAAAGGTGAGAAATCTTACAAAAAGTTTTGGTGATTTGACCGTTCTGGATAATATCTCATTTGATATCGAGAAAGGAGAATTCGTCTGCATCGTGGAACCTACCGGATGCGGAAAGACGACGTTTCTGAATCTGCTTGTGAAGCTTCTGGAACCCACATCAGGAAATATTTTTATCGACGGCAAGGAAGCGGATCCCAAAATCCACAATTTGTCTTTTGTATTTCAGGAACAGTCCGCATTTCCCTGGCTGACAGTGGAGCAGAATATCCGTTTTGGCCAGGAGACCAAGAAGCGTCCGAAACAGGAAATCAATCAGGTTACGGATTATATTCTTGGAATGCTGGGTCTGAAAGAATGCAGGGACAAGTATCCTCATGAGCTTTCTGCCAGTACGGAACAGAGAATTGTAATAGGAAGAAGTTTTGCAATGAAACCGGATCTTTTGCTGATGGATGAGCCATATGGACAGATGGATCTGAAGCTGCGATATTATCTGGAAGATGAGGTGATCCGCCTGCAGCAGGCGACGAAGAGCACGGTAATCTTCATTACACATAATATCGAGGAGGCTGTATACCTGGCTGACCGATGCCTGATCCTGTCACAGAAGCCGACGAAGATAAAAGAAGAGGTCAGAATCGACATGCCGCACCCAAGGGATGTGGCATCCAGAGAATTTATTGAATTGAGAGAATATATTACAGAAAAGATTAAGTGGTGGTGATAACCTTTTACTGTTTAAAAAGACATCTATCAGAAATGCTAGTATAACGTCTCCAAATTAACTGGACTCTATACTTGTCTGTTATGAAGTGACTTTTGTCAAGAGATAAATTTAAAAATCACAAACTTTTTTGTTTCTCATTGATTATACTCACATTTTTTGTCCGACAGCATCGGGAAAGAGCCCTGATTTATGGATTGGTTACCAACAGGCTAATGGTCCGCCGAGAGTTCTGCAATCTAAAAGCGTGGATCACGGCTTTGCGTGCGCACATAGACAAGCCGCAGATAACTCGAACCTTGAAGTGATCACAGCTCTTTCCTGATACTGTCAGATATTTACTTTGTTACTTGGCAGAAACACTGCAGTTTACTGCTTGTTTCTGCTTGATTACCCATCACATCATGGGCAGATGGCTGTCAAAGGGCTGCGCCAGCAGTATATTTTACCCTTGACAGGCAGATGGCTATGATGTACTTGTCTATTCTGCTTTCAGACTGATGTTGTCTGTCATCATTCCCCATACAAAACATGCCAATTCTCTCGCAATTGCTGCTACCGCTACATTTTTTGCTTTCCCATGACGTATAAATTTATAATATCGGCTCCTCAGTCTTGTGTTTGCCTTATCTGCATACCCTATGACCTCTGCCGGGTTTCCATTTTGCCTGGAACGTAATTCCTTGGATTTATGGCCGACAGTTCCTTTACATATCCCTCGCGCTGCTTCAATTAGCAGCAGACGCAAATGGCTGTTCCCCGCCTTCGATATCCCTGTCCTGCTAATTTTCTCACCGCTCGATCTTTCACCGGGGGCTAGCCCAAGAAAAGCCGCGTAAGTGTTTCCCTTCGCAAATCTGGTAAAATCTCCGGTCTCCACGATCAGTGACAGGGCTGTATGCGTCTTTATTCCAAGAAAGCACCCCAGCCTTTTTGACTTTTCCTGATATTGTTCCTGTGAAGCAATCTCTTCGATCCGTTTGTCAAAACGTTCGATCTTTGCAGTTTGTTCATCATAGGAAGCCATATATTCATTCAATGTCTCCCTATATAATGGCGATAATTCCAGTTTCCTCAGCCACGTCACATGTTTGATCGTCCACTTCGTGCCATCATAATGATATCCATGGCGAAGGCACAGCGCATTAATTTGCTGCTTGATCTTCTTAAGCGCATCCTTATGGTCATCCCTCATCCGTAAATACTCTTTGACCGAATCATCCTCCTCTGTAGGAATGTATACTGCATGATAGCCGCCATAGGATAAACACTGTGCAATCATCAAGGCATCCCTTGCGTCCGTTTTTACCCGTTTCCCCTGCTGTGTCAACATGGTTGTCGGTGCCAGAATTACACATTTCACCCCTGCCGCTGTGAGCTGGTTATATAATGAATATCCAAGGCAGCCCGCCTCATATCCACAAACAATATCGTATTCATTGTCCAAACCCAGCTTCAATTTCAGATCCTCGATAAACATCAGAACGTTTTTATAGTCTGCCGTTACCTGAATATTTGCAAAAATGCGATCTTCTTCGCCAATCACAGGCTCCATTGCGCAAAGTGTGTAATTTTTACTATGGACATCCATCCCAATTTTGATTATTCTATACATAGTGGCCTCCTTTTGTATGCGGTAATCCCTGTTACCATTGTTCTTGTTCAAACTTTAGTATACAGGTAAATCCACGTTGCTACAAATGTGAGGTCACTTCATATTATCTATTCAAACGATACTGCAGCGTATTTTTATGTATATAAGGAGCATCTGCTGCCCTAAAAAGAGAACCATTATATTCCTCATATGCCAGCAAACATTCTTCAAACTCCCGAATAGTCCTGTCGTCCACGCCATACCATTTCATAGTACTTTCTCCGTTGTTCTGCCGGCAAATCCTTCAGCAGCATCTCCGCATCTGCCAGACGGCTATTCCCACAGATATCCACCATGCCATTGTCAAAAAGGTACAGCAAAAAAATCCGGCGGATATCTGGCCCTTACTGCTGGAACTTGAGGATTACTATGCAGCCAGATGGATTCCTTTCACCAGTATCAGGCTTCATATCATTGATCTGTATCTGTCCATCATCGGGCTTGCCGCTCAAAAAGATCACAGTCCATCATCCGGTTTGAATGCAAAAGAACTCCTTACCGTTACAAACGCTCAGACGCTTCGTCAGCTTTTGGAAACAGTTCACACCTGGGTCGTCAACTGTATTCTTTCTCTTGCCGGATCGGATGAAATCAAGCCTCCCCAATACCTAGTGGACTGCCGCAGTTATATGGAAGAGCACTATATGGAAGAACTCAGTCTTCCTCTTGTGGCTCAGAAACTGTTTATGAATGCCGACTACCTCAGCCGTATGCTGAAAAATCAATATAGGCAAACCTTCACCCAGATTCTGGCGGACATCCGGCTGGAGCATGCCTGCATTCTGCTTGCAGACGTAAATCTTTCCATAAGCGATGTAGCGATTCAATGCGGTTTCCGCGATTTTCGATCATTCGGACAGTTATTTAAAGCTCATTATGGGCAGACTCCCCGCGATTACAGGAAAAACATTAAAAACTGGAGGAACTCATGCATCTGAAAAATTTTTTCAACAAACCTTCCATTCAGAAAATAATCATATTGGTGATTGCTGTCTCTATTACTCTTTCCACAGCAATCATTGCAGTTTCCTCCTATTTTCTGTCAGAGCATATTATTCAGCGGAAGATTCTGCAGTACAGGAATGATATCATAGAAGAAATCAGCAATAGTCTCAGTACTGCCCTCAAAGAAGTCAACAGCTTTACTATTTTTGTCTGCTCCAATGAAACTGTTCAATCCCAGATACGTCAACTGAATCAAACCGCCTCCTCTCATAGAATACTTGAGCTCCGGCGTGTCCTGGAAAAGGAATTGATTAACCTTACCACTGCCAACAGCTATTTTTCCCAGCTCACGATCGTCACAAACAGCGGGCAGTCTGTCTGGATCTCACGCCCCAGTCCGAAGAGCCTCAGTGACAGCAGTATACGCCAGAAGATTTCTGACGGCCAGGGTTCTCTTTGCTGGATCACAAGCCGTTCCGACAATGACTGCCGTGTTATTGTCGGACGGGAAATCTACAATCTGGGGACACAGAAAAGTATAGGATATCTGCTTCTGAATTTCTCCAATGACCACATACAGCGCATCATCAACAAGAAAATGTATTTTAGTGATGGAAATATCAGCGTGATCGACAGCAGCGGAGTTATTCTTGCCAGCAACCACAAGGACACTATTGGCCAGAATTACGCATACCTGAATTATGCAGAAAACTATAAAGGTCCTCCGGCTTTCCCCAGCGGCCTGCCGGAATCCGGGAGGTAATTTCTTCATACTGTGCCGGATTTACCTCCTTCATGTTGGAGGTAAGTTCGGTTTCCATATATCCCGGAGCAATCGCATTTACATTAATGCCGTGTCCTGCCCATTCGTTGGAAAGGGCCTTTGTAAGCTGTGCCACAGCAGCCTTGCTTGCAGTATAAGCCGAAATCAGTACACTTCCAAAGAAAGCTGTCATGGAAGCCACGTTTATAATCTTTCCATATCCCTGCTCCAACATTTTTTACCTACCTTCTGAGCCATAAAAAATACCGCGCTTAAATTCACATCCAATATTTTTTTCCATCTGTCTGCCGGAAAATCTACTGCCGGAGCCCGATACTGTATTCCGGCACCGTTCAGTAAAATATCAATTCTTCCTCCCAGCTTATCCAGACATTCCTCGTAAATCCGGTTTATATTCTTCTCATCCGACAAATCTCCTTTTACAAAATGAACACGTGCTCCCGACTCATTCATCTTTTTGGCTGACTCTTCCACAATATCTAAAATATCTACCAGTACCACTTCCGCCCCTGCATCGTGAAGTGCCTGAGCCATCCCATTGCACAAGCCCTTGGCTCCGCCTGTAACAATTGCCTTTTTTCCATCAAGTTTAAAATCCATAGGTCCTCCTTTTATTAAAATCTGTACTTTTTAAAATAATATCATCTCTTTATTTTTATTTGACAATTGTTCCGCAGGCCAAAAAGAAGCCGCGCAGCCAGAATTCCCGGCTGCACGGCTTCTTTCTCATATAAGTTATCAGTAATGAATTTGTCCCTGCAGCCAGATGACGCCTTTGAACCTTCGCCCGACCTCCGGCTCTCCCAGAAGGTCCTCCCGGTTGATGCACACATCAAACTGCATATCGTTGCTCTCCACTGTCATCTGACAGATTTCCTCGCCTGTAAGGATATTTTTAAATGTCATGAGATCCAGTATTTCTCCCATGATATTATACTGGTCACATTCAATGCCGTGGGGCATAAAGTATGAATCCACAATGGTAAATACATCTTCCGTCATAATCCTCTGGGAAATCATGGAATATGTGTCCATATCCTCCATTGTCAGGCTTTCCATTGCTTCTTCATCACCGTTTCTGGCAGCGGCGATCAGATTTGTCCTGTTCAGGTTCGTCTCTTTTTCTACTTTTACAGCCTCTTTATCCTTCTGGACAGGGAAAAGAATCTTCCCCTCTGAGGCCAGGCCCGATAAAGTAACAGGATGAATTCCCGAATCCATGCTTTCCTTATATTCCTCCAGCATATATTCTGCCGGATTCTGGAGATAAAAGATTAAAGTAATTCCAATTCTCAAATCATCACATGCACCTGCAAAGGATTCCTTTTCTGCATGACGCTCAATTATAACCTGTTCCTGTGTTGTGATCCCCGTGCCCCGGAAAAACGGAAAATAATATTCCACATGGAACTTATTATCTTCATCGTATTGTCCGCAAACGGTAATTCCGCAATCGCATCCATAATTTTTGGAAAACTCTACAAAAACACCCTCCGGATGATTTTCCACTGCTGTTTTTTCATCGTAATTTTTGATAACATCCCGGATAATTTCGTTGATCTCAGTGCGTTTACTGATTTTGGAAAAACCAACTGCCTTTAAATATTTGTGCACAAGAACACCTCCTGCGAACCAATGTACTAGTTCTTTTTCTCAATTTTAGTCATTCCGCCCATATACGGCTGAAGAGCTTTCGGAATGCTTACAGAACCGTCTGCATTCAGGTTATTCTCTAAAAATGCAATCAGCATTCTCGGAGGCGCTACAACCGTGTTATTTAATGTATGAGCCAGATATTTCTTACCATCTTTACCGTTTACGCGGATCTTTAATCTTCTCGCCTGCGCATCTCCCAGATTCGAGCAGCTTCCAACTTCAAAATACTTCTTCTGTCTCGGAGACCATGCTTCCACATCAACGGATTTTACTTTTAAATCTGCCAGATCGCCGGAGCAGCATTCCAGTGTACGAACCGGAATATCCATAGAACGGAAAAGATCTACTGTATTCTGCCATAATTTATCAAACCACATGGGGCTTTCTTCCGGCTTGCAGACAACGATCATTTCCTGCTTTTCAAACTGATGAATACGGTAAACCCCTCGCTCTTCCAAACCATGAGCACCTTTTTCCTTACGGAAGCAGGGAGAATAGCTGGTCAGAGTCTTTGGAAGCTCCTCCTCCGGAATGATCTGATCAATAAATTTACCGATCATGGAATGCTCGCTGGTTCCGATCAGATACAGGTCTTCCCCTTCAATCTTATACATCATGGCATCCATTTCCGCAAAGCTCATAACACCTGTTACCACATTGCTGCGGATCATAAAGGGCGGTACGCAGTAAGTAAATCCTCTGTTGATCATAAAATCACGTGCATAAGAAATGACTGCGGAATGAAGTCTTGCAATATCTCCCATTAAATAATAAAAACCATTTCCTGCCACTCTTCTGGCGCTGTCCAGGTCAATTCCGTCAAAGCTTTCCATAATATCTGTATGATAAGGAACTTTAAAATCCGGAACAACCGGCTCTCCAAATCTCTCAACCTCCACATTCTCAGTGTCATCCTTGCCAATAGGAACAGACGGGTCAATAATATTTGGGATTACCATCATGTTTTTCAGAAGTTCTTCTTCCACTTCTTTTTCTCTTGCAGAAAGTGCCTCAATACGATCTCCGGAAGCAGCAACCTTTTTTTTCACTTCTTCTGCTTCTTCTCTCTTTCCCTGGCCCATTAAAGCACCGATCTGTTTGGAAATCTTATTTCTTTCTGCTCGTAAAGCTTCTACTTCCTGCTTGATTTCTCTGTTTTCTTTATCCAGTTCCAGTACCTTATCCACCAGTTCCAGCTTATTATCCTGGAATTTATTCCGAATATTCTGTTTTACAACCTCCGGATTTTCCCTTACAAATTTAATGTCTAACATCTCATTTCCTCCTAAATACTTTTTTATTTTCCCTCAGGTTCTTCTGTTTCCTCAATGCCAAAATTCACAGCTTTACGCAATGCTTCCACCTCTTCCTGGCTAAGCATTACATAAGACTCTCCCTTCACAATCTCTTTTAAATAAAGGAAGCAATTATCCTTACTATGGACTGCATTCAGAATCAGGCCTGTATTTTCTTTATCCAGCATTGCCAGTGCAAAGCTGAGTTTACCGCCTACATCGTCAAAAGCATCATACTTCTCCACCCCATATTTGCTGAAGATCATGCCAAAGTTTTTCTTCAGAAAATTAATGGAATGTTCGTGTTCTTCTTTCGCTTCATAAAGGCGATCAATCTGTGCAAATTTCCTTACAAAAGTCTTTTCCAGGGACTGGGCATCACTGCCCTTCATGAACATTTTATATTTCCGCTCCAGGCGGCTAAGGCGCATACTTCCTCTCACTGTCTGCACAATCAGAATAATTACCAGGAGCAGCAATAATACAATGAAAATTCCGGAATCCATACTCAGATTTTCAAAAATCATATCCATTTATGCTTCTCCTAATCTAATCGACTCAAACAGATCAATAATGCGCTCCAGTTCATCCTTAGAATAATATTCTATTTCAATCTTACCCTTATTGTTCTTCTTTCTGTGAATAAATACTCTTGTTCCCATAATTCCTTTCATTTTTTCTTCCAGACTCTCGTAAATCGCATCCTCCGCAGTATTGCTTACATACTCTTTCTTCTTCGGAGGTTCCAAAACAGATTTTACAAGGCGCTCTGTCTCTCTGACGCTTAACTTTTCGTCAAAAATCTTCATAGCCAGATTATACTGCGTTTCTCCATCTGTAATAGAAAGAAGAGTTCTGGCATGCCCTGCAGAAATCATATCATCAATCAGCATCTGCTGAACTCTCTCCTCCAGTTTCAAAAGACGTATGGAATTCGTTACTGCAGTTCTGCTTCTTGAAACCCGTTCCGCTATCTCATCCTGTTTCAAATGAAATTCTTCCAAAAGCCTTCTGTAAGCCATGGCTTCTTCAATGGGATTCAAGTCTTCTCTCTGGATATTTTCGATCAGGGAAATCTCTACGACCTCCTGATCATTAAACTCTTTTACAAGAACCGGAACCTCTTTCAATCCGGCCAGCTTCGCCGCCCTCCAGCGCCGCTCTCCTGCTATAATTTCGTAATAATCCTTTTTATCGGACACTAATAATGGTTGGAGAATTCCGTACTGTTTAATGGACTCTGATAGTTCTAAAAGAGCATCTTCATTAAACTGTTTTCTTGGCTGTTGCCTGTTTGGCTCTACTTTTGAAATTTTCACCAGTAATTCTGCACTTTTGGGTAAAATTTCTTCTTTCTTTACCTTTATTTCCGGCCTTTCTGACATGCTTTTAGCCGTTTTCGCCTTCTCCTGCGGCGATTTATCCGGGAATAAAGCATCAAGTCCTCTGCCAAGTCCTGATTTTTTTGCCGCCATTATTCATCCTCCCTGTTAATTACTTCTTCTGCCAGAAGCCGATAACTTTCTGCACCGGCAGATTTGGAATCGTAAATGGTAATAGGCTGCCCATAACTTGGTGCCTCTGCAAGTCTTACATTTCTTGGAATAATTGTCTTATAAATATTATGCTGCAGATTGTCTTTTACATTTTCTACCACCTGCAAAGACAAATTCGTTCTTGCATCATACATAGTAAATACTACGCCTTCAATTTTCAGTTTTTTATTCAGCCTGTCCTGAACCAGTTCGATGGTATGAATCAACTGAGATAGACCTTCCAATGCATAATACTCACACTGGATTGGTACAAGGACAGATGTTGCTGCTGTCAATGCATTAATGGTAAGCATACTCAAGGACGGCGGGCAATCCATAATGATATAATCATATTTTCTTCTGATTTTATCAATAGAATTTTTCAAAATATATTCTTTCTCATCCACACCGATCAATTCTATTTCTGCCCCTGATAAGTTAACATTTGAGGGAATTAAATCAACGTTTTCTATTACATTTTTAATAATTACTTCTTTAATTCCTACTTCTCCAAGCAGTAATTCGTACAGAGTATTCTCTACTGAATTTTTATCCACTCCAAGACCGCTTGTAGTATTTCCTTGAGGATCTATATCAATTGTAAGAACTTTCTTTCCTTTTTCCGCTAAACAAGCTGACAGATTTATCGCCGTCGTCGATTTTCCGACTCCGCCTTTCTGATTTGCTACTGCTATAATCCTACCCAATCTTACGCCTCCCTATCTTCAGGATAAATTTATTATAGCACGTTTATTTTTAGTGTGCCACACAATGTTTCACGTGAAACATAGAAAATATTTTTTTATTTCTATTTTTTTTGTATAATTTTATTTTTTTAGAAATAATATAAAGTGATATCTTCTTAATACAACGAAAATTAAGTTATTAGCAATCTAACTTGTCTTGTTTCTGATAGCACTACACTTCAAACCTCGCGGTAATCACCGCTACGCCCCCATTTGCAAATCATTACTTTCCGAAAAATATTCTGCGTCAAACTATCCAAAACTTAATTTTCGTTGTATTAGTATAATCTTTCCAAAATAACTTCGACTAAAACACAGAATTAATTACTGTTCTGCAAGGCGAAGGAATGAGGTGCAGCGATGGCTAGCTACATTGAGTAACGGCAACATTGCAGGCAGGAATTTTCGCAAGTATCAAGTCGAGTTAATTTAAGGATGTTACACTAGTATAATATTAAATAACTACACAAAATCACTTACCTGCTTTTCCGAATGCACAGATCAAAAAGCTCAGTGTAACCCGGTATAACCTGTTCTTTTGATCTGCACACTCGAAAAAGCATTCTGCATAATTGGTTCAGTTATTTGACAAACACTAATATTATGATTCAAGGTAATAGTGACCCATTTCACGCATGATAAATTTACATCTATAAGTCAAGCAATGAGGCAATGCGATGCAGCGGTATTTGCTACTTGACATCATTTGCGCTAAATGTGTGCCAGTAACACACATTTAGCGCAAATTGAAACGGAGTTATACACCAATGTGATAGATGAAATTTTGATAAGCGAAAAAGATTTTCATCATCAAGAATCATACTGTCTGCTTTTCCTAAGACTTTTTTCATATTAAAGTGCAGGATCTTCTCCAGTTATACAGATAGCCAATACTATATGTTTCACGTGAAACATATAACATCATCTAGTTCATTAAATGTAACAGACAAAAAATGTTCTCAATACATTATAAATATGTTTCATTCAAACAGGCATTGCACTTCACCTGGTCTTGTCACAACATAGAGCCCTTTCCTCCCTATCCCGGCTACGAAAAACCGTTGCTATTCACTTCACTCCCGATTTGCCAAAAGCAACCATTGGTATTTACCCTGTCCCAAAATGAGTTTAAAACACTTCGCGAAATGCCACCATATAAAATATAGCAAGTGATCAATTACTGCTCACTCCCTTCCCAGTAACGAGCCAAAAGTCATTCCAGATTTCCTTTGCCAATGGCAATTTTAGCTCGCATATCTCGGGATTTTGACATATATTCATATCAAAAGTCTACGTCCCACTTCGGTCGGCGCTAACCAAACATCCACCAGACGTTCAGCGCCTTCGCAGAACAATGCCGTATGAACAGTAACAGTAATCAACCACTCATAAAATATGCCAGAAAATTTCGTTGTAAATCCGATAAATTTAGCGTATAATATTTAATAGATAACATAATATACTAATTCATCTATATTTTAAGGAGGCTATCCAATGAAAAAAAACAAAAACCGGCTACTTACCTGCGCAGCACTTTTTGCCTCTGCCACAGCAATCATTCATCTATTAAATAAAGCGATTGCAGCCTCAGCATCTCTCAAAGAAATGCTGAACAAATTTCAGAAAAGCACTTATAACTGGCGTTTTGGAAAGATAAATTATACAAAAAAAGGAAAGGGTAATCCCATTCTTCTGATTCACGATATTATTCCAGGCTGTTCCGGCTACGAATGGCATAAGATTGAAAAGTATCTTGCTATGGAGCATACAGTCTATACAATAGATCTGCTAGGCTGTGGTTTATCAGAAAAGCCAGGCATGACTTATACTAACTTCGTTTATACACAGTTGATATGCGATTTTGTAAAAAATGTGATTGGGAAAAAGACAGACGTGATTGCCAGCGGATTTGCAAGTTCATTCTCCATCATGGCCTGCCGTAATGAAGAAAACATTTTCAGAAAGCTTATATTGGTCAATCCGCCAAGTACCACCAGACTTAATCAGGCTCCTTCCGATAAGGACAAGTTTTTAAAATTCTTACTGGAAATTCCTGTTTTTGGAACCTTCGTTTATCATATTGTTGTATCACACAATAATATCACAAATGCTTTTATTGAGAATCTATATTTCAATCCGTTTCATGTTGATGAAGAAATGGTGGATGCATTTTATGAAGCAGCACATATCGGAGGATCATATGCGAAATCAGTTTATGCCAGCTATGCATCCAAATACATGAATATTAATGTAAATAACGGGTTGAAAGAGATTGATCATAGTATTCTCATTATAGAAGGGGAGGCAGAACCTAATGGAAGTTCAATTATTGACAGCTATCGTGGCTCCAACTCTTCCATTGAGTCTGTTTTGATTAAAAAGAGCAAACACTTCCCTCATATAGAAAATCCGGAAGCTTTTTTGGAACAGGTCAAGATATTTTTATAAATCGCAGAATTATGCAAATAACATAAAACAGAAAAGGAATGCCTAAGTATTCTCACCTGCAGGCATTCCTTTTTTAGAAATTTATTCTTATTCAGATCCGTTTCTATTATTCAGAATTTCTTCATTCAAGATCTTCTCATTCGGTATCTTCCTCCAGAAACAAAGACTCATATGCTTCGCGTAATTCCCGGAATGTCATCTTATTAAAGAGATAAACCTTTTTATCCACAACAGCAGCATAATAATTGACATCATATTCATAGAAATCCACATTTACACTTTCTCCATCCGTTGATTTGTGGAAAACAACGGACATTTCAGGCTCATCTTCTGGATAATACTCTTCTGTTAATCGTTTCTGTCCTATGATGCTATTCAGCTTATTGTAGAATATGGAAAACTTAATATCATCCAAAGTTTTTCCATCAGCTACATAGGTCACTACTGTTTCTGCCTCGTTTTTCCCAGACAACTCAGTATCTGACCCATCTTCTGTTCCCTCCTCCAATTTCTTCTCCGGCTCATCAGGCTCATTGTCAGATTCTTCAGATAATTCATCTCCGGAATACTCTATTTCTTCATCTGAATTCTCATCTGTATCCTTTGAAATTTCTTCTTTCTCTAATGTTTCACGTGAAACATTGATTTCTTTTTCCTCACCATCCAGTTTCACAGAGAGACTATCCAGATCATTTAGGGATACATAATTTACCGTCATGTCCCACATTGCAGAGACGTCTTTATCAATTACTGTGGAAAGAAGTTCATTTGTCATAGTATATACTTCTTGACTGCCCTGAATCATAACATATCTGGAATCAGATTCAGTTTCATTTCCTACCATAAATACCAATTCCTTCTGCTCCAGCTTTATTTCCTCTTCTGAGTCTGAATCTCCACTGTCCTCATCTGCAGAGTATTCTTCCTTACTCTCAGCTTCTTCAGCAGAATCTGTTCCACTGCTATCCTCTTTGTCAGCGTCTTCCCCTTCTGTCACAACTTCTTCTTCATAATCAACAGTTACTACAGCATAAGGCTCTTCCAATCCATATTTTCCCTTGTCAGAACATTGATAATCCACAAAACTATCAAATTCTAAGCTTCCAAGGGATGTCGCCAGACTGCTAAACTTGGAGGAATCTCCTTTTTCTGTTTTCCCATCACTTTCCACTGTCCACAATCCCGTATTCTCATCTTTAACAGCCTCATAACTTTTCTCTTTCTGTTTTACATTTACTCTGGAAACAGTTGAAGAGTCTATCCCTGGAAAAGTCTGCATTTTCGCATAATCATAAAGGCTGTTCATAAACGGGTCGATTGACGCTGCATCTACAACATAAACAGTACTTCTGTCATCATTTCGACTTACATAATACTGATTGGTGGATTCATTTTTCATTCCGACACGAATTACAGTAGTCTCTTCATCCTCCTCACCAGAGAAGATCGTAATGGTATTTTCCGGATTATCCAGTTCGTACTCTCCTAAATTATCCACTTTTTCCAGCACACGTTCCGCATCTACAGAAGAAATAGAGGAGGCAGCGCTATTCATAACATCCTGATCTACAGGGAAATCTTCCTCATCTTTTTTCACCCAAACTTCCCCGTCCTTTTTAAAAGTAATCTCTTTTTCATCAATCAGGAATTTCAGTGACTGAATCTTATCTGTTTCTGCATCAAAGACACTTGTTTTTTCCTCTTCCTGTTCCGTTTCCTGTTCCTCCTGACTGTCGACATAGGATTTAACACCAAAATAGCCGCCCGTCAGAACCACAAGAAGCACAACTCCAAAAAGCAGTTTTACAATTTTATTTTTCATTATGCCTTTCTCCTCTTTAACCAAACCATAAAGCCAACTACCAGGAAAAATCCGGGAATCAATCCAATCACACAGATTTTCCAGAAGCTTGCGTCATAAGCAGTCAATGTTAAGTAAGAAACCTCCAGGCTCTTTGAAGGAATTGAGATTGCTGCGGTGTCGTCGGAACTGCACATCCAGTTCAAAGATTCCATCACAAGCTGCTCATTCCCGCCGGAGACCATCTGATTTGCCTGATTATCCATTAAATAAGATGTGGAATAATAAATAATCTGTGTTGTTTTATCATCATCCACATTTTCTGTAATGCTAACACCAATATCAAACGGGCCGGTAATATCATTCTCTTCTTTTTCAAGAGTATCTGAATTCATATTTGTCTTTGCATAGGCACTGTCAGAAGTGGATAACAGACTCTCAATCGTAACCGTATCACGCAGATCTTCTGATTTCTGGATTCCCTGTGCATAAGGAGCCAATACATAATAACCACTGGAAGCCGCATTCGAAACAGCATCTACATGATTAACTGTCGGAACCAGATAATAGGGTATCTGCATTGCATAATGAGAGGTGTCTCCTTCAAAAACAATTCCTTCTGTACGGCTTACCCCATAATTTTCAAGCAATGCGTCAAAGTTTTCCATACTCTTTTCTGTATAATCAGAAAATATCATTGCTTTTCCGCCATTTTCAAGATAGGTCAAAACAGCCTCTTTTTCCTCCCCGGAAATATCAGTTGCGGGAGAATTAATCAAAAGACAATCTGCATCCTCCGGAATTCCCTCTTCTGTCAGAAGATTCAGACTTTTAATCTCAATATTACTCTTCTCAATATCTTCTTTGATCACTGCATCCAGATCCTGTTCCCCATGTCCTTCCAAATTATAAAGAACAGGAAGATCCTCCGATGTCACGTAGGCAATTGCACTGGTAATCTGGCCTTCTCCGTCAAATCCTGTGGTATTATAGCTGTACGTATTGTAATCAACACTTGTTTCATACAAATTATTATAATCAACCACCTTATTTCTGTCATCACAGACAACAATCAAACTATTGGAGGAAATATTATCGCTGGTATACTCTGAAACAAATTTAGGATTTACTACAGGATCCTTCTTTACAACTTTAATATGCTTTGATTCATCTGCATATTTTTCCAGAAGGCTGCTGATCGTCTCATCCTCCGAACCGCTTTGCGCAATCTGGTATATTGTAACATCTTTTTTTAAGTCCTTTAAAAAGGACTTTGTTTGTTCTCCAATACTATAAATTTGCTCTTCTGTGATGTCCAATTTTGTGTACTTCGATGGCAATTCTCCAACAATCAGATTAATCACAACTACAATAACAATGAAGATAGCACTGATTGCCATACTATAACTTCCGTTTTTTAAATATTTCTTATTAATGTTCTTTACAGAATTATTTATCGAACCGTTTTTCTTTTCCTGATTTTCATTTTTTCTGCGAAATATTTCTTTTCTCATGCTTCCCACCCCCTTAATTCCATCTTCTCTTTGAAATTGACTGTACTGTAAGGAATATACAGACTGCTATCACGGAAACATAATACACGATTCCGTTGATATCCAGGATGCTTCCTGCAAAATTCTCAAAATGGGAACTTAAATTAAATATTTCCAGCACTTTCTGGATTCCGCCTTCAAAAAAGCCAGAGTTCAGTACATAGATAATGGCCAGGATTACCTCACCGATCACACAAACAATTGCGGAAAGTATCACATTTTTAATCATGTTATATAAGATCAACGCTACCGCAAGGATCAAAAGTCCAAAGGTAATACAGGTAGAAAGGGAAGATTCTGAAAAGAAGGAAGAAATCCCATTCATCATAAAAAACGCAAATAAGATCACAAATGTTAAAACCGCAGCAATTACCTGGCTTTCCGTAATAGAAGAAATAAACACTCCAATAGCCAGGTTCGCACATCCCAACAGGAAAAATCCAAGGATTGCCGTATACGCAGAGGAAAAAGAAACCTCTCCGAATTTCGCCATAATAATCGGATAACAGCACATTACAGCTATGGGAATCACGTAAACCGTAACCAGGGCCAGATACTTTCCTAAAACAATTTCTCCCACAGATACCGGAGCTGTCAGAAGGAGCTGGTCAGTTTTCTGCTTTCTCTCTTCTGCAAGTACCCTCATGGTTAAAGCCGGCACACCAATCAAAAATACAAAAGTCAGCGAACTTAAGGTATATTCAAATTTCGGATATGCTGCTGAAAGCTGATATGCCGAAAAATAAATTCCTGTTAAAACCAGTACAAAAAAAACAAACAGATATCCGATCATTGAAGTCATATAGCTTTTCAACTCTCTTTTATAAATTGCTGTCATGATTCTCTTCCCTCTCTTCCAAAATTGTATCCGCCAAAACCTCTTCCTCTGTTTTAGCGTCTATACTGTCTTCCTCCATATTTTTCTCAGGCTTTTTCTCCCCCTCTGTTAATTCCAGGAAGATTTCTTCCAGAGATACCTTCTTTGACTGCATTTCTAAAATCGGGCAGTTTTTCTCAGCCATTTTATAGAATACCTGTTCCCGGATATCCACATTTTCTTCTGTACTTACCGTTACTTTCCACAAATCAGGATCTTTATCCACAGAAATATGAATTTCCTTCACACCATCTAACTCTTCCAGCCCGCTTCTTATGAATTCTTTGCTGCCCTTCACCAGCATAATCAGGTTATTGGAACCTTCCGCCAGCCTGCCAAGGTTATCCGGCGTATCACTGGCAACCAGTTTGCCATGAGAAATGATCAGCACATAATCGCAGATTGCGCTGACCTCCGACAGGATATGTGAACTTAATATTACCGTATGCTTTTTCTTCAGATCCATGATTAAAGAACGGATTTCTATAATCTGTTTCGGATCCAGCCCAACGGTAGGCTCATCTAGAATGATCACTTCCGGATACCCGAGAATAGCCTGTGCAAGCCCCACTCTCTGCCTGTATCCTTTAGACAGATTCTTGATGAGACGATTCTTCATGTCTTCGATTTTTACCATTTCCATGACTTCCTCTACCATGGAATTTCTTTTATCTTTAGGGATTTTCTTCAGATCAGCCGCAAATTTCAGATATTCCAGAACGGTCATATCAAAATAGAGCGGCGGCTGTTCCGGCAGATAGCCGATGCATTTCTTGGCTGCCTCCGGTTCCTCCAGAATGTCATGTCCGTCAATAATTACCTGACCTTCTGTTGATGCAATGTATCCGGTAATCATATTCATTGTAGTAGATTTTCCGGCTCCGTTAGGACCCAGAAATCCATAAATCTTCCCCTTTTCAATCTGAAAAGAAAGGTGGTCAACTGCTGTATGGTCTCCATACTTCTTGACAAGATTTTTTACTTCGATCACTGTACTCTCCTCCTTAAACTTTTTCACGGAGCAATTACAAAAATCACCTTATTCCCGCTTGTTAAAGTTTATGAAAAAGATGTGATAAAATTAGGTGTAATATGTGAGAAATGTGTGATAATTATGTGAAAATACGGTGTAACGGAGGTGTTGTCGGGAGATGTCTTTTGGGGGAAGCCGGTCTGAAAATCAGTATGATCCGACTGCCCCCGAAATATAGTGGTTCCACTCTTATTTTAAGATAATGGCTCCTTTAAAGGGGTTCCCGCTTTTCTCGGATAGCGCCCAGGTGTGGGCTTTATTTTCTCGATTACTACAAGAGAACGGTCTATTTCCGAATCCGGGAGCTGAAAATAAAGGATATCTTTTATTCTTCCGCCAAGGATTTTTACTGCCTTTTCTGCCTGCTGTACTTCTTCCTGTACTTTACCTGATTTGTAGGAGATAAAAAGTCCTCCTGTTTTTACATAAGGGAGACAGTATTCGCTTAAAGTAGCCAGATTGGATACAGCCCTGGATACACAAAGATCATATTGCTCTCTGTATGCTTTATTTTTGGCATACTCTTCTGCCCTTCCATGAATGGCACGTATCTCTTTTAAATTCAGAAGACGGAAGGTTTCTTCCAGAAATCCCACACGTTTTTTCAGGGAATCAAGAAGGCAGGCTTCCAGGTGGGGGAAAGCAATTTTCAGGGGAATTCCCGGGAAACCGGCACCTGTTCCAATATCCATTACCCTTTTTATGGACTCCATTTTGACAGCCTTTACACATGCAAGGCTGTCCAGAAAATGTTTTACCAGAACCTCCTGAAGCTCTGTAATCCCAGTCAGGTTCATTACTTTATTTTTTTCCACAAGATACTCATAGAAGTTAATAAACTGTTCTTCCTGAAGCTCCGTAAGATTGATTCCAAGGCTTTCACAGCCTCGTTTTAACACAGTCAGATCATATGTCATTTTTCCTTTTTTGCTCCTTATTTTTCATCAGAGTTTTGCTGGATTCTGCTTTCCATACTGTTCCAAATATACAAGCAATACCGAAATATCAGCAGGTGAAACACCAGATATTCTGGATGCCTGTCCAATGGATACCGGGCGGTATGCTTCCAGCTTCTGGCGGGCTTCTATACGAAGACTTCCTACTTTTTCATAGTCTAAATCCTCCGGGATTTTTTTTGCTTCCATCTTCTTAAACTGTTCTACCTGCTTTTGCTGGCGACGGATATATCCATCATATTTAATGTTAATATCTGCCTGTTCCTGCACATCCCATGGAAGATCCGGTCTGCCCGGGTCAATGGGCGCAACCATTTCATAGGATAATTCTGGTCTTCGAATCAACTCTCCAAGGGTGGTTCCTGACTTCAGAGGCGTACTGTTATGTTCTATAAGAAAGTCCTGAACGTCTTTGGATGCACCGATATTGGTATGTTCGATCCTATGGATTTCTGCCTTGATCTGCTCTTCTTTTTTCAGCAGCTTCTGATAGGATTCTTCATCAATCAGCCCTGCCTCATAACCCTTTCTTCTCAGTCTCAGATCTGCATTATCCTGTCTTAAAAGCAGACGGTATTCTGCCCTGCTGGTCATCATCCGATAGGGCTCATGGTTTTCTTTTGTCACCAGATCATCGATCAGAACGCCGATGTATGCTTCGGAACGGTCAAGGATGATCATATCCTTTCCCTTTATTTTTAATGCTGCATTCATGCCTGCAATAAGGCCCTGGGCAGCAGCTTCCTCATAGCCGGAGCTTCCGTTAAACTGCCCTGCGCTGAAGAGTCCTTTGATTTTTTTTAACTCCAGGGTTGGATAAAGCTGTCTTGGATTGATACAGTCATACTCTATTGCATAGGCATTTTTCACGATTTCTGCGTGCTCCAGACCGGGTACGGAATGGTACATGGCTTCCTGGACGTCCTCCGGAAGAGAGCTTGACATTCCGCCTACATACATCTCATTTGTATAAAGACCTTCCGGTTCAATAAATACCTGATGGCGGTTTTTATCAGCAAAACGCACCACCTTGTCCTCAATGGACGGACAATAACGAGGTCCTGTTCCCTCAATAGCCCCGGAAAACAGGGGAGAACGATCCAGATTCCGACGAATGATCTCATGGGTTTTTTCATTGGTATAAGTCAGCCAGCAGGATTTCTGCTCAATCTGTACAGACTCCGGGTCTGTAGAAAAAGAAAAGGGAACCACTCTCTCGTCTCCGAACTGCTCCTCCATTTTGGAATAATCAATGGTATTTCCCGCAATTCTGGCAGGGGTTCCTGTTTTAAACCGGAACATTTCAATCCCAAGCTCTTTCAGGGAATCTGTCAGATAATTGGCAGCCTGCAGGCCATTTGGACCTGTATAATTGCTTACATCTCCATAAATGCATCGGGCTTTCAGATAAGTTCCTGTACAGAGGATCACTGCCTTACAGTAATATACTGCTCCGGAATATGTTTCTACTCCTGTGATCCTTCCCTCTTCCACCAGAAGCTTCGTCACCTCTCCCTGCTTTATGGTAAGATTCTCCGTATTTTCCAGAGTCTTTCTCATTTCTGTGCTGTAGGCCTGTTTATCTGCCTGTGCACGTAAAGAATGAACTGCAGGACCTTTTGACTGATTCAGCATTTTTGACTGAATAAAGGTTTTATCTATATTTTTTCCCATTTCGCCGCCCAGAGCATCCAGTTCTCTTACCAGATGTCCCTTGGAGCTGCCTCCTACATTGGGATTACAGGGCATAAGGGCTATACTGTCCACGCTTACCGTAAACATAATGGTTCTTAATCCCAGTCTCGCCCCGGCCAAAGCAGCCTCACATCCGGCATGCCCTGCCCCTACTACAACAATATCATACTCTTGTGTCAGATGTTTCATCTTACTCTCCATTCTGCCGTCCTTTCGCCGGCGGCACAAATATCCTTACTCTTCACCCCTGATTGCCATGGGCAATGGAATTTATTTTCCCATACAAAATTTACTGAAAATCTCATTTACCAGATCTTCCCCTACCTCTTCTCCGATGATCCTGCCCAGGCTTTCATATGCGCTCATAAGGTCAATGGAAAAAAAGTCCTCAGGCATGCACATTTCAATGCTGTTTTTTACCAGTTCAAGACTTTTTTTCGCCTCTTCAAGCGCTTCTTTATGTCGGGCATTGGTAATATAAACTTCATCGTTAAATGATAGATTTCCGGAAAAGAACAGGTTTTTGATTTCTTCTTCAAGCTCCCGGATTCCTGTTTCTTCTACTGCGGAAACAGGGATGATGGTATGTCCTGTCTTTTTCTGCAAAGTCTCCATATCCACTGCGGAAGCTAAGTCTGTTTTATTATACAACACAATGGCTTTTTTGTCAGAAAGCATTTGTATGATTTCTTCATCATTTTCATCAAGGGGTGTGGAAGAGTCCACCACATAAAGGATCAGGTCTGCGTCTTTTGCTATTTCCCTGGCTTTTTCCACCCCTATTTTTTCTACGATATCCTGTGTTTCCCGGATTCCTGCAGTATCGATCATCCTTAAGGTTACTCCGTGGAGGTTGATGTATTCCTCCAGGATATCTCTGGTAGTTCCGGCAATGTCTGTAACGATGGCTCTGTTTTCTCCTACCAGAAGATTCAAAAGAGAGGATTTCCCTGCATTGGGTTTGCCAAGGATCACTGTCTTAATTCCTTCACGGATTATTTTTCCGTCATCTGCAGTTTTCAACAAATTACAGATTTCCCGGTGCTCGTTTTCCACAATCTCCAGAAGCTGCTGTGGATAGCCATCCAGGCTTATGTGTTCCGGATCATCCAAAGCAGATTCAATATATGCAATGTGGTAAATTAAATGGCTTCGGATTTCCTTTACAGAACGCATAAGAGAACCCTTAAGCTGTTCCATGGAGCTTTTCAGAGCATATTCATTCTGGGCATTGATTACATCAATAACCGCTTCTGCCTGTGAAAGATCCAGCCTTCCGTTTAGAAATGCCCTTTTCGTAAATTCACCGGGCTCTGCAATACCGGCTCCGTTTTTTAAAACCGTCTCAAGAACTCTTTTCATGGCAAAAACGCCACCATGACAGTCAATCTCTACCGTATCCTCTCCTGTAAAGGTACGGGGAGCCTTCATGATCATTACAAGAACCTCATCGATCAATTCTTCTCCGTCATAAATATATCCGTAATGTATGGTGTGGGTGGAAACTTTTTTGATATCCTTTTTTCCTCCCTTGGAGCGGTAGATTCTGGATATGACTTCCATTGCTTCCTCTCCGCTGATACGCACGATTCCGATTCCCGATGTGCTCATAGCTGTTGAAATTGCAGCGATTGTCCTTTCCATAATACCTCCTGAATTTCTGGCAATAAAAAATGTTATTCCGAGTAAAAGCACACGTACCTTACGTGTTATTCACGCTTTCACCTAGAATAACATTTTTAAAGACTATATACTAGTATCTTTTTAATTTTACTACTACATGGCGATATGGTTCTTCCCCTTCACTGACGGTCTCTACAAATTTATTTCCTTGCAGAGCGGAATGGATGATCCTTCTCTCATATGGATTCATGGGTTCCAAAACAACCGCTTTTCTGGTTTTCTTTACTTTGTAGGCAATTCCTCTTGCCAGGTTCTCCAGTGTTTCTTTTCTGCGCCTTCTGTAGTCCTCTGTATCAAGCTTTACACGGATATAATTTGCTTTTCCTTTATTTACTACCAGGCTTGTCAGATACTGAAGAGAATCCAGGGTCTGTCCTCTTTTTCCAATGAGGATTCCCATATCTTCCCCTTCAAAATCCACTTCCAAGCATCCGTCTAATGTATTATATTTGGAGGTAATTTCTACCTCACCAAGATTCATGGATGCAAAAACATCACGGAGAAATACGATGGCACGCTCTTCTATTTCTTTGATTTCTGCGGGATCTGTAAGGATTTCTACAGGTTTGGAAGCCTTTACAGGTTTCTCCTTCACCGGTTTTTCCTTCTGCACTTTTTCCTTTGGCTCTCTGTTTTCTTTTACAGGTTTTTCTTTTACAGGCTTTTCTTTTGCAGGACGATCCTTCTGATGTTTTTCTTTCTGCGGTTTCTGCGGTTTTTCTTTAAACTCTTTTGGCTGCGGCGGCTCCTTTGTTTCTTTGAATTCTTTCACAGGTTCTGCCTTTGGTTTTGGAGTTTCTCTCTTCTTTTCTTCCTTAATGGAATCCAGTTTTACGGATTCTACTATTTTTTCAATCTCAACATCCTCAGAAACGGATTCTGCTTTGCGGACTTTAATGATCGCAGGCTTACTTCCGATTCCAAAAAATCCACTGCTTCCTTCTGTGATTACCTGAATTTCCAACTGATCACTGGAAGCACCAAGCTCTATACATGCTTTTGTAATCGCTTCGCTCTTTGTTTTTGCTGAAAACTGGATAAAATCTTCCATTATTTGCCCCTCCGTTCCTTACTACTTCTTCTTATTTCTCTCATTGTAATCCCTTACCATATTGGCCTTGGCAGTAATACTTCCAGGTTTTGCATTTACCGCCTTCTGGTAAGACTCTTCAACCTTTTTGACTCTTTCATCAACATTTTTGCCGCTCTGGCCTTTATCAATCTTGTTGATATTTTTTACACTCTGATGAGCCTGATTGGTTATCTTCTGGGGAGGAAGTCCTGCTTTTTCACGTTTCTTCTCCATCTTTTTCATGTTTTCATTTACAAGCTCGTTAATATCGATCTTATCCATGTGACGGTTAATGATATACTGCTGGATACTCCTTACTACTGCACTGGCGATCCAGTAAATACCAAGACCAACCGGGAATGTAAAACAGAATACAGCGGACATCAGAGGCATGACCGTGTTCATCATCTTCATAGAACCATTCATGGGATTATTCTGACCATCCTGCTGTTCAGGCTGTGGCATCAGCTTAATATTCAGCATCTGGGTAGCCCAGGATAAAACAGGGATCGCAACTGCAGCGATTGCCAGAATAATGGCTCCGCCTGCCAATGCTGCCTGAATATAGTTCCATGGCTGCTCTGCAATATTTAATACACCAAAAGTCTGCATTCCGGTAATTTTCTCTGCAGTATTTTCAATCGTATCAGAAAATGCAGAAAACTGGCTCATTTTTGACACGCTTTCCCACTGGGATGGGGACAATGCGTATAAAAAGTCAATAATAGAGTCTCTGGTTGCTACTTCGTTATCCAGAATCAGTCTGACTCTCGTCATGTTATTTTCTGTAATAAATTTCTGTATAATATCCGTATATCCGCTTACTGCAATAATCTTATCAGCAACACCGATAAAAATGTTTTTTACACTGCCTACATAAGCAGGAATGTTCTGAATTACCTGCCATAAAGCTAATAAAATAGGCATCTGTATCAAAAGCTGCACACAGCTTCCTGTAGGGGAAACTCCGTATTTCTGATATACTGCGGAAGTCTCTTCCTGCATTTTCATCATAGAATCCTGATCTTTTTTACCCTGATACTTCTTCTGTACCTTCTGAAGCTCCGGCTGCATGATTGCACTCAGCTTCGAAAACTTCTGCTGCTTAATCTGCAGCGGGGTCATAAGGGCATAAATCAGGATACTGAAAATAATAATACACAGACCCAGGTTCTGAATTCCGAATAATCCATCCAGAGCCATATAAATACCGTTCATGATCCATCCAAGCAAAGATGCCACCTGACCTATGATCGGCGTTCCGCTTTTTGTAGCTAAAATCATCTCCAAGTTCAATTCCTCCTAGAATCCTGAACTGACAGGTTCTTACCTATTCCGGCTTCCCCGGTTCCTGCCTCTTTATGGCACAGGATCATATCCTCCATGAGAAAAAGGATTGCACCGCAGGATTCTCCATACTGCAAGCAAACTCCCCTTCACTGCGCCATATTTTTCGATTGCTTCTAAACCATATTGAGAACATGTGGGAATATAAGGACATTTTGTTCTCTTCATCGGCGATAAATACTTTTGATAGAGGCGTATCATTTTAATTAGAAATTTCTTCATCATTGTTCTCACCTATGATGTGATGCCTGTTTGCAAGATGTAAAAGAGCTCTCTCCACGTCTTTATAAGTAATATCCTTCGCTGATGGGCGGGCTATCACAACAATATCCAAACCATTTTTAAATTCCATTTCATTTAATCGATAACTTTCTCTGATCAACCTGGTGACTCTGTGGCGAACCACACTATTTCCTACTTTTTTGCTTACTGATATTCCCAGACGATTCTTCCTGTATTGATTTTTCAATACATACATCACCAGATACCGATTTGCTTGTGATGTTCCATTTTTGTATACGTGTTGAAAATCTTTATTTTTTTTCAAGGACTCCGAATGAATCATCGAATCCCCCTTCCTTCTACCTGTCTTTGGTAAAAGCCATCCATATCCTTCTTTTGAAAGATATATAGAAGAAAAGACCACATAAATGCGGTCTTATGCTGATAATCTCTTTCTTCCTTTTAACCTTCTTGCAGCTAATACTTTACGGCCTCCCTTTGTGCTCATACGTGCTCTGAAACCGTGTACCTTAGCTCTTGATCTCTTTTTCGGCTGAAATGTCATTTTCATAGGTGAAACACCTCCTTTATCTATTCATACATTGTTTCATTTTTTTCATAGAACATCGTTTTAATTATATGCGTAAAGTGGGGATTCGTCAAGGGGAATTTGAAAAAACTGGACGCAAGAGGTGCAGGGTGTGTTCGTTTACAGAATGGCCCGCTTCCCTTCAACTAAGTTCTAAGACGCACTCCGGAAGAAAGGTTCGTTGAACCTTTCTTCCGGCCCCCTCCGGGGTAAGTTCGTCGCGAGAGCGCTCCTCACTAAGTGCTTACTAAGAACTGGATTTTCAGGCGCGCTTTCCGCCAAAATTCTGTAAACGAACACACCCTGCACCTCTTGCTGAGATTTGGTTTCAGTAGGTAGTAAAGGTGAAAAAACAGGCAGGGAATCCAAAAGAAACGACATAATTCGTTCTCCTTCCGGGTTTTTCACCCTTACCCTCACGAAATCAAATACACAGCCCGGAGAGCGGATACTGCCTGGTTCATGGGGCTTGGCGAAAAGTGAGTCCGAAAATCCAGCTCTTAGTAAGCACTTGCTGAGGAGCGCTCTCGCGACGAAGCTCCCCCCTGTGGAAGATATCTTGATAATATGGTGGATAAAATCAGTTTACGTAAAATTATCCACATTTTGTGGATAACTTGTGGATAACTCCCGTTTTTTAGTTTAAACAATCCACTTTTGCCTTATTCTTTTTACACACCTCCATTAAAAAACCCTTTATTTACGCTATTTTGACACGTGGATTCTTTTTTCCCCATAATTTGTGGATAACTTTCATTTTTCTTCCTGTTATGACAATATATTTTTCGCTTTCCACATATCCACAATTATCCACATCCTACTTTCACACATCTTCCGCCAAAAAAAAGTGTGACAAACCCAAAAAACACCTACAAATTTCTTGTTGTTAGGCATTGCGAAAAAAGAGGATTTATTATAATATATTAAAAGGATATTTATGTCTATTCATGAAATAGAAACGGTCTTTATTTATATAGAAGCTAAATGAACCAGGAGAAATGATGAAGATGAATAAAGTAATGGAAAAATGGGACGAGATTCTGCAGATCGTCAAAACCGAATATGATGTGGCCGAGGTAGCCTTTAATACCTGGTTAAAGCCGCTGAAGGTTTATCAGGTAGAAGGGAATCTGGTTACAATTCTGGTTCCTTCCGAACAGATGGTTTTAATTAATATTATTACAAAAAAATACAAACTGCCTCTTCAGGTGACCATTTGTGATGTTTGTGGAATGTCTGACTGTCAAATCAAGTTCATTCTTCCTGAAGAAGTTCCGCAAAAAGAAGCTTCTTATAATAATCAGGTACAGGATACCCGTTATGAAGAAGCTCATTTGAATCCGAAATATACATTTGACACCTTCATCGTAGGCAGCAATAACAAATTTGCTCAAGCTGCGGCCCTTGCAGTGGCCGAATCTCCCGGGGATACCTACAATCCGCTTTTTATATACGGAGGTGCCGGACTTGGCAAGACTCACCTGATGCATTCTATTGCACACTATATTATAGAAAATAATCAGGACAGCAAGGTGCTCTACGTTACCAGTGAGGAATTTACCAATGAGCTGATCGAGACAATCCGAAACGGAAATAATACGGCAATGACCAAATTCCGTGAAAAATACAGAAATATTGACGTTCTTCTGGTCGACGATATTCAGTTTATTATAGGAAAGGAATCCACACAGGAAGAGTTTTTCCATACCTTTAACAGTCTGCACAGTGCCAAAAAGCAGATCATCATTTCCTCTGATAAACCGCCCAAGGATATGGAAATTCTGGAAGAGCGCTTCCGTTCCCGTTTCGAATGGGGGCTGATTGCAGACATTACTCTTCCGGATTATGAAACCAGAATGGCAATTCTTCATAAAAAAGAAGAAATGGACGGCTATAATATTAATGAAGAAGTCATAAAATACATTGCCAATAATATTAAATCCAATATCCGTGAACTGGAAGGAGCCTTTAATAAAGTAATGGCTTTTGCAAAGCTGGAACAGCGGGAGGTTACCTTAGAACTTGCCGAACAGGCACTAAAAGATATTGTTTCACCGGACAAAAAGAGAATTATTACACCGGAATATGTAATTTCCGTTGTTTCAGAACACTTTAATGTATCAGCAGCCGACTTATCCGGCAATAAGCGCAACAGTAAAGTTGTGGTACCAAGACAGATTGCCATGTACCTTTGCAGAGACCTGATCGACACTTCTTTGAAAACCATTGGAAAAAGCCTTGGGAACCGTGACCATACTACAGTAATGCACGGCATTGAAAAAATTGAAAAAGAAATAGAGACCAACGACAATTTAAGAAACACTGTGGACATTTTAAAGAAAAAGATTAATCCACAAAGCTAAGATATTTTTCCACATAAGCAGTGTATAAGCATTGCCTTTATTGTTAATTAATGTGTATAACTTTTTCCTGAATTTCAGCGAATGTGGTTATACACAATTCTTTCACACCTTCAACCACAACTTTTACACGAAGTTATCCCACGGCAAAAAGCCTTGTAATACTGGGCTTAAATGAGTTTTTCACAAATTCACAGCCCCTACGGCGATGACTGCGGATATCTTCTAAATTATGATATATGAAAAAACCACTTTAACCAGGAAGGGAGTTATGCACCATATGAAAATCATTTGTTCCAAAAACAGTTTACTAAAAAGCGTCAACATTTCATTAAAAGCTGTTCCATCAAAAACAACCATGCCTATCTTGGAATGTATATTGATCGATGCAACAACCAATCAGATCAAATTTACTTCTAATGATATGGAACTTGGAATTGAAACAGTTGTAGAAGGACACATTGAAGAAAAAGGTATGATTGCCCTGGATGCCAAAATTCTGTATGAAATTATAAGAAGACTCCCTGACAATGATGTTACGATTAAAACAGACGACAAATATACAGCAACCATTACCTGTGAAAAAGCAAAATTCAATATTCCTGGAAAATCAGGAGAAGATTTTGCTTACCTTCCTTTGATCGAAAGAGAAGAGGCACTTACGATTTCACAGTATACGCTGAAGGAAATGATACGTCAGACGATTTTTTCCATTGCAGTAAACGAAAATAATCGTCTGATGACTGGTGAATTATTTGAGATTAAGGATAATTGTCTGAAAATCGTATCTCTGGACGGACATCGTATTTCTATCAGAAAAATGCCTCTGAAGAGAGAATATTCTGACAGAAAAATTGTTGTTCCCGGAAAGACATTAAGTGAGATCAGTAAGATCCTTTCCGGAGAAGTAGATGATATGGTCAGCATTTTCTTTACGAAAAACCATATTTTATTTGAATTTGACCAGACTATGGTAGTTTCCAGACTGATTGAAGGAGATTACTTCCGTATTGAGCAGATGCTTTCCAGTGATTATGAAACAAAACTGACAATCAACAAAAAAGAATTCCTGGATTGTATTGACCGTGCTACCCTTCTTGTGCGGGAGGGAGATAAGAAGCCGATTATTATCAGCATCACAGATAACAGGATGGAATTAAAAATTGATTCTGCCATGGGTTCCATGAATGAGGATATTGATATTGAGAAGGATGGAAAGGATATTCTTATTGGGTTCAATCCAAAATTCTTAATTGATGCACTGAAAGTAATTGATGATGAAACCATTACCATCTATCTGGTAAATCCAAAGGCACCGTGTTTTATCAGAGATGATGAGGAAAATTATACGTATCTGATTCTGCCTGTAAATATTAACCAGAACCAGGCAAGATAGGAGATTTTACAATGGAAATCAGAATTAAGGACGATTTTATTAAGCTTGGGCAGGCTTTAAAGCTGGCCGGAGTTGTTGAAGACGGCGTAGAAGCTAAGTACGTGATTTCGGATGGACTTGTCAAAGTGAATGGGGAAGTAGATGAACGCCGCGGCAGAAAGGTTTATGTAGGAGATATTATTTCCTTTAAGGGAAATGATATGAAAGTCATCAGGTGATTTATGTATATTGAGTCTATTCAGTTAAAAAATTTCAGGAATTACAATTTCCTTGAACTGAAGTTTGACAAAGCTACCAATATTTTTTACGGAGATAATGCCCAGGGAAAGACTAACATTCTGGAGGCGATTTATCTTTGCGGAACAACAAAATCACATAGGGGAAGTAAGGATAAAGAAATCATCCATTTTGGAGAGGAAGAGTCTCATATCAGGATGAAGGTGGTAAAGGATGATATTTCCTACAAAATAGATATGCACCTGAAAAAAAATAAGGCGAAGGGTGTTGCCATTAACGGGCTTCCCATCCGTAAAGCCAGAGATTTGTTCGGAATTGTGAATCTTGTGTTTTTTTCTCCGGAGGACCTGAATATTATTAAAAGTGGTCCGGGGGAAAGAAGGCGTTTCATGGATTTGGAACTTTGTCAGCTTGACCAGCTTTATCTCACGGACCTGGCGGGGTACAATCATATTGTAAATCAAAGGAATAAGCTTTTAAAAGAGCTGAGCTTTCAACCAGGCCTTTTGGATACACTGGATGTATGGGATATGCAGATGGTGCAGTACGGCAGCAGGGTAATTGAGAAAAGAAGTACCTTTGTAAAGGAGCTGAATGTTGTCATTGAGGATATTCATAAAAGTCTTACAGGCGGGGCAGAGCATCTGGAAGTGATTTATGAGCCGAGCACCGAAAGTGCCCTTTTTGCAGAAACACTTGCAAAAAACAGAGACAGGGATATCCGGATGAAGATGACTTCTGCAGGACCTCACAGGGATGACCTTTGTCTTATGTCAAATGGGGTCGATATTCGTAAGTATGGTTCTCAGGGACAGCAGAGGACTGCGGCTCTTTCCCTGAAACTTTCGGAGATTTATTTGGTGAAAAAGAAAATAAAGGATACGCCGGTTTTGCTCCTGGACGATGTGCTTTCAGAACTGGATTCCAGCAGACAGACATATCTTCTGGATAGTATCCATGACATTCAGACAATGATAACCTGTACGGGACTCGATGATTTTATCAATTATCAGTTTCAGATCAATAAAGTTTTTCAGGTTGTTAAGGGAGAAGTACTTAAATAATGAGAAACAGTTTTTGACAAGCATTAGTGCATATGTTAAACTATTTCTATCTATGGAAAGTTGGTGACCACATTGGACAAAGAAGAATTTCGGATAAAACTGGAAGAAATTAATCTTTTGGTAGAACATAAGAATTATAAAGGTGCCATGAACGTAGTTGACAGTATTGACTGGCGCCGCGTAAAAAATGTTCGTACATTATGCGTTGTAGGTGAAATTTATGCAGCTAATAAACGCTATGAAGAAAGTAAAGAAATTTTCCTTCTGGCTTATCACAGATCCTCTATCGGAAAGAACATTTTGTACAGATTGATCGAGGTATCCCTGAAAATGGGAGATATTGAGGAAGCAATGGAATTTTATGAGGAATATCTGGAAGTTGCTCCCAATGATAATATGAAATATGTTCTGAAGTATAAGATCGATAAGGCAAGGAATGCTTCTCTTGAAGAATTGATCCAGATTCTGGAGGAGTATAAAGAGAAAGAGTTTACAGAGAAATGGTCCTACGAGCTGGCAAACCTTTATTATCAGGCAGGTGAAAAAGAGAAGTGTCTTGAACTTTGCAACCAGATGATGATCTGGTTTAATGAAGGCAAGTATGTCATGAAGGCCATGGATCTGAAGATGCGTCTCGGCTCTTTGACAGGTCAGGAAAAGGAACGGTATGAAAAGCAGTTTGTGCCGAATCTTATGACAACGGATGAAGCAAAGGCTCTGAAAGAAAGTAGTGCTGCGGAAGAAATAAAGGAAAGTCCTCTGGATGATTCTAAGGATTCAGTGAAGCCTTTAGAGGAAGAAGCGCCTATGATCGAGAGCATCCGTATGGATGAGAATGATATCAATAACGCAGAAAGACTTCAGGAAAAAATTTCCAAGGGTATCCGCGACATTTTTGGCGGTAAGAGAAGAGAAGCGGAGGAGGCTATTGAAGAAGCAGAGCTTAAGGAGGAAGAAAATTACGTTCCTGAGGAAGTGATCCGGGATATTTCTTCAAAGCTGGATTATGTGGATGTTCCTGATCTGGAACCTGAAGAGAAAGAAAAAGTCAAAGCTCCTTTGGCAAAAGAGGAGGGGAAGGAATCCGGAGAAGAGCCGAAGCAGGATCTTTCTCAGACAATGCAGATTCCGCCGTTAAAGATTCCGAAGTCCATGAAGAATGTGAACCTTCAGGAAAATACAATTCCCAAGGCCCCTGTTTTGGACAAGGATGTTCTTTTAGCAGATGATACAAAGATAAAAGAAGATGATTTTAACTTTAATCTGGAGGATACGATCCTTGCCGCTGCCAGTGCCCAGGGAATTGAGATTCCGGAAGAACCGGCTACGGAGAAAAAAGAGCCGGCTTTTGAGGAAGACGAAGAAGATCCGGATATCCTGCAGGAGGAAGATTTGCCGGAAGAGAATTTAGAAGAGACAGAAGATTTTGAGGAAGCTTCTTTGGAAGAACCGAAAGAAATGCCGGAAAAATCTTCAAAAAGAGTGATTCCTACCCTGGAGGATGAAGAATTCCTTTCAGAAGAAGATCTTCAGGAAGCGGAAGCAGAATTTTTGAATGGACCTGTGAAGAAGGAAGAAGCGAAACCTGAAAAAAGAAAGCATCCGGATGGGATGAATACGGAAATATTTAATTTCCAGGAAGAAATTAAAAAGGTTCTTGGAGATCATGACGATATTTTCAGTGTGGATCCTTTTGAAGATTCTGATGAGAAAGAAGAGACGGAAGAGAAAGAAGATGCTCCTGATTTTGCAGATGACGATTTAAAAGAAGAAGAGGAAGAAATATCATCTGAGCCGTTGTCAGAGGAGGAGGAACTGGAGCAGTTTATCGAGTCTATTCAGCCGAAAAATAAGAGAAGTCCTTATGACATTATCCCCAGAGAACGAGAACTGACGGATGATGAGAAAAAGCTGTTTACTTATTTTGTGAGAGTTCCCGGAATGAAGGAACAGCTTGTGGATACTCTTTGTGATGTGCAGATGGCTGCTGCTGATAAGACCTCCAGAACAGGAAACGTCATTGTTATGGGCGGCAGGGAAACCGGTAAGACAAGACTGATCTCCAGCCTGATTCCTGCAATATGTAAGGAATTAAATCTGGAAGCGTCCAAAGTAGCCTATGTTTTTGCAGAGCAGATCAATGGCAGGGATATGACAAAAATTGTCAATAAACTGTCAGGCGGTTTCCTGGTAATTGAAAATGCAAATCAGCTTTCCCAGGAAACAGCAGAGCAGCTTGATAAAGCAATGGAATTCAGGACAGACGGACTGACCGTGATTGTGGAAGATGAGAAGATCGGTATGCGTAAATTTATCGCAAGATATCCCAAGCTTGCAAAGAAATTTACGTCTATGATCAATATTCCGGTGTTTACCAATGAAGAGCTTGTAGCTTTTGCCAGAGTTTATACAAAAGAAAACGGATATACAATTGATCAGATGGGAATGCTTGCATTATATGACAGGATCGGCATGAATCAGAAAGCAGATGAGCCCATGAACATTGGTGCCGTAAAAGAACTGGTGGATGAAGCAATTTCCAAATCCCAGGCAGGCCTTCGCAAGTTCCAGAGAAATATTTCAAAGAAACGTACAGATCATGAAGGATTTATCATTCTGTATGAAAAAGATTTCAGCTAATATTACATAAATAAAAAGGAAGTAGAGACTATGACCAGACCTTATCTTGGAAACCCGAAATATACCATTGAGATCCTTCAAAAGTATGATTTTGTTTTCCAGAAAAGGTTTGGTCAAAATTTTCTGATAGATACCCATGTTCTGGATAAAATAATTTCCGCTGCAGGAATTACGAAAGAGGATTTTGTTCTTGAGATCGGGCCTGGAATCGGGACCATGACCCAGTATCTGGCGGAAGCTGCCAGAGAAGTAACTGCTGTGGAAATCGATGATGCGCTGATTCCTATTCTGAGTGATACCCTGAAGGAGTGGGATAATGTTTCTGTAATTCATGGAGATATTCTGAAAACGGATATCCGTAAGCTTGCTTTGGATAAAAATGGAGGAAAACCTATTAAGGTTGTGGCAAATCTGCCTTACTATATAACAACGCCTATTATTATGGGCCTGTTCGAGAATAAAGTGCCGATTGACTCCATTACCATTATGGTGCAGAAGGAAGTTGCCGACCGGATGCAGGTAGGGCCGGGAACCAAGGATTACGGAGCTCTTTCACTGGCTGTGCAGTATTATGCAAAACCGGAGATCGTGGCGAATGTTCCGCCGAACTGCTTTATGCCAAGGCCAAAGGTGGGCAGTGCAGTGATCCGGCTGACCAGACATGAGGAATCTCCTGTAAATGTAAAAGATGAAAAACTGATGTTCTGCCTGGTTCGTGCTTCTTTCAATCAGAGAAGAAAAACATTGGTCAATGGATTGAAGAATTCCCGGGAGTTGGATTTTTCTAAAGAAAAGATTGAGAGTGCCCTTGAAAAATGCGGTTTTCCGCTGAATATCCGGGGGGAAGCATTGACCCTGGAACAATTTGCAGAACTGACCAATGCGTTTATTGAATAAAACAGAAAATTTAAACAGGAAAAAAGCATCCGGTGGCTAGGCGGATGCTTTTTTGTAATTTATTATTTAAAAAGGAAGGAGAGTTGATTACTACATTAAGCAATCAACATATGAAAAAGAAAATTATAAAAATAATGTTGGCTGTATTATTTTTATGATGTTAGTATATCCCGAAATTGTGATAGATTCATGTTTAACTTATGAAAAAATAATGAACGAATGTCAAAAGATTTATGAATGACGGAAAAGAAAGTGCAGACAGGAATTTTTATAATAAATTTTACAGAGTGTATTTGAAAATGTGTTATGATGCTGTGGTAACTTTCGGAGAAAAGGAGGAATTGAAACATGAAAGTTAAGAAATTAGGAGTACTTATTTTAGCCGGAGTTCTTACATGTACATCACCCGCTGCTGTATTTGCAGAGGAAGTAGCAGAAGAGAGTATGATCAATACTGCAGTTGATTCTTTATTGGATAATCCAGATGAAATTGCTGATATTGTAATATATGTAAAAAATCTGATTGATGAGCAGGACATTTCTGATGAGAATATTTCCGATGTGATCTATCAGGCAGCAGACCATTTTCAGGTCAGTATCTCAGAAACGGAAAAAGATACCCTTTTAAAACTGGTAAAGAAATTCCGGGATATGGATATTGATGAGGAGCAGTTAAGAGAAGATATCAAGAAAGTATATGAGACATTGGATGATTTTGGTATTGAAAAAGAGGATGTAAAGGGCCTTTTGAGACAATTGATTGATTTTGCAAAAAGTATTCTTGAATAAATTTTAAAATATATAAAATGCATAACTCTACCAAATTAAAGTAAAAAAATATATGTGGTAAATTTATAAAAAAATAATAAAAATAAAATAAAATTTGTGCAAATAAACAATTATTTACTATTTGTTCATATTTTGTTCACAATAAGCTGTTATGATAATAACAGTTCGAAAGAACGTAGGAAAGACGTTGTAATGACATTCATTACACATAAATTTTTTCATAATAATTGCCCCGGTAAACCACTGCCGGGGCACTCCTCGTTTATAGGGAACTTACTGTTTCCTGTGATTCGAAACAGCAGCTCACATAGACAGATGTCCCTTTCTCCCTCACCTTCCAATGAAGTGTAACGTTCTTTACGGCATTCCCCCGGAAAAATTGTCCCTACAATCTATTGTTAGAAAAGATAAAATGGAGTATAATGTGAACACTTAATGAGCGCAAGCAAAAATAAATTTTACGGAGGAGTTTTTACTATGTCTGAGACAATGAAGGATTATGAAGCTGAACTGGAGGCTTCTTTTAAGAAGATTGAAGAAGGAGATATTCTCACAGGAACGGTTATCAGTGTTGATGAAAAAGAAGTGATCCTGGATCTGAAGTATTATGCAGAGGGAATCATTCCTGCAGAAGATTACAGCAGAGAGCCCGGATTTAATCTGAAAGAAGCAGTACACCCGGGAGATGAAATTTCCGCAACTGTTGTAAGAAGGGATGACGGACATGGAAATATCCTTCTTTCCAAAGTGGAAGCAACGGACGTTCTTGCATGGGATAAATTAAAAGAACTGAAGGAATCCGGTGAAATTATGGATGTAGTTGTAAAGGGAATTGTAAATGGCGGAGTGATTGCTTATGTAGAGGATGTCCGCGGATTTATTCCTGCATCCAAGCTTTCCCTGAATTACGTGGAAAATACAGAAGAATACTTAAACAAACCTATTCAGGTACGTGTATTTGATGTAGATAAAGAGAAGAACCGCCTGATCCTTTCTGCAAAAGAAATTTTAAGAGAAAAAGCAGAAGAAGAGCGGAAAAATATGGTTTCCAACCTGGAAGTAGGATTTGTTACAGAGGGAACTGTGGAAAGCCTGCAGCCATATGGTGCTTTTGTAAATCTTGGAAAGGGACTTTCCGGTCTGGTACATATTTCTCAGATTTGTGAGAAGAGAATTAAGAAACCGTCAGAAGTCCTTGCAGAAGGGGATAAAGTTAAAGTAAAGGTTATTGCCATCAAAGACGGTAAAATCAGTCTCAGCATAAAAGAAGCATCTGATATGATGGCGAAAGAAATCGAAGAAGAAGTTTATGAGATTCCGGATGCAAAAGAGCAGGCTACGACTTCCCTGGGATCACTTTTTGCAAACATTAAACTGAATTAACGTAAGGGACGGTAATGTAATGAGAAGCCAGAAAAAAATTTTTGTAATCGGACATAAAAATCCGGATACAGATTCCATTTGTTCAGCGATCGCTTATGCAGATATTAAAAACCGTACAACCCAGGATCAAAAATATATTCCCAAAAGAGCAGGGCAGATCAACGAAGAAACAGAATATGTATTAAACCGCTTTGGGGTGCAGCCGCCGGGATACCTGAGCAACATCGGCACACAGGTGAAGGATATGGATATCCGGATAAGCCCGGATGCAGATGAAAGTATTTCTTTAAAAAATGCATGGGATATCATGCGGGAAAACGCGATTGTAACTCTTCCCATCAGGGATAAAAACGGAGTTCTGGAAGGTCTCATTACCATAGGTGACATTGCCCAGACATATATGGATACCACAGACAGCTATCTTCTGTCCAGAGCAAGAACCCAGTATAAACGGATTGCAGAAACTCTGGGCGGAAGTGTGGTAGAAGGAAATGAGCATGGATATTTTATTAAGGGAAAGGTTTTGGTAGCTACCGCTAATCCCCATATGATGCAGCAGTATATTGAAGAGAATGATATGATCATCATGGGTGACCGTGAGGAAGATCATCTTCAGGCAATCAAACAGAATGTAAGCTGTATTATTGTAGGCATGGACATTGATGTTTCGGAGAAAGTAATCAATCTTGCCCATGAAAAAGACATTATCATCATTAAATCACCTTACGATACTTTTACTATTGCAAGACTGATCAATCAGAGTATTCCTGTAAGGCATATTATGAAAAAGGAAAATCTGATCACGTTCAGTACGGAAGATTTTACGGATGATATTCAGGATGTAATGATCAAACACCGCCATCGTGCATTTCCGGTAATCAACAAAAGAGGAAAATGTGTGGGAACCATTTCCCGCCGCAATTTCCTTGATATGAATAAAAAAAGAGTGGTACTGGTAGATCATAATGAAAAAGACCAGGCAGTTGATAATATTGAAAAGGCGGAAATACTGGAAATCATTGATCATCATAAGCTTGGTTCCCTGGAGACTATGCAGCCGGTTTCTTTCCGAAACCAGCCTGTGGGATGTACAGGGACGATCATGTACCAGATGTACGGGGAACAGAAGCTGGAGATTCCTCAAAAGATTGCAGGACTTCTCTGCGCTGCCATCATATCGGATACCTTGATGTTCCGTTCTCCTACCTGTACGCTTCATGATAAGATGGCAGCAGGTGCTCTTGCACTGATTGCAGATATTGATATTGATAAATTTGCAAAAGAAATGTTTAAGGCAGGAAGCAATCTGGAGGATAAAGCTCCTGAAGAGATTTTTTATCAGGATTACAAGAAATTTATTGCTGAGGATGAAGTTTCCTTTGGAGTGGGACAGATCAGTTCTCTGGATGCAGACGAATTAAAGCGGATCAAAGAAAAGCTGATTCCGTTTATGGTCAGCGAATGCGGTCGCCATGGAGTTTCTATCGTATACTTTATGCTTACCAATATTATCGAAAGAAGCACAGAGCTTCTCTATTACGGAGAAGGAAGCGAAGAGATGGCAAGGATTGCCTTCAAAATGGAGCCGGAGGATGGCGTATTCCATCTGGATGGGGTCGTATCCAGAAAGAAACAGTTAATTCCCGCTTTGATGGAATCTACGCAGATGGGGAATACTGATTTCTAAAAATTTTCAGATAAGCGGAGGTGAAGCTGTATGGCAAAACAGACCTGGAAGCCTGGAAATATGCTGTATCCTCTTCCTGCCGTGATGGTCAGCGTGACAGACGGCAAAGGAAAGGACAATATCATTACGATAGCTTGGGTAGGAACGGTCTGCACCAATCCGCCTATGGTTTCTATTTCTGTACGTCCGGAAAGATTTTCTTATGAGATGATTCGCAGTACGGGAGAATTTGTGATTAATCTTACCACCGAAAAGCTGGCGTTTGCAGCAGATTATTGTGGTGTACGTTCCGGCCGGGAGGTTAATAAATTCAAAGAAACGGGACTTACCAGAGAAAAGGCGGAATTTGTAAAAGCCCCTATGATCAAAGAAGCCCCTGTTTCTATTGAATGCCGTGTCCGGGAGGTGAAGGAGCTTGGCTCCCACCATATGTTTCTGGCAGATGTACTTGCCGTACATGCAGAGGAAGCTTATATGGACGAAAAAAATAAATTCGATCTGAAGCTTTCCAGGCCTCTGGTATACTCTCACGGAGAGTACTCCGGGATTGGGAAACCCATTGGAACCTTTGGGTACAGCATAAGGAAAAAGAAACCAAATAAGAAAAATTGCAGAAAATGCTGAAAAAGCAGGAGAATCTGTTAGGGATTGCAGGATTTAGCAACTTGTGTTAGAATGGTAAAGCAAAAAGTTGTGTATATTAGTTTTATAGAAGTTTGATCGTACTGATCGATACTCGGCACGGAGGATGAAAATGGGTCATAATATCATATTGATTGGAATGCCGGGTGTAGGAAAAAGTACATTGGGGGTTGTTCTTGCTAAGGTTTTGGGTTACCAGTTCCTGGATACGGATCTTCTGATACAAAAACAGGAAAATAGGCGTTTGTATCAGATTATTGAGCAGGAGGGAGCAGATGGTTTTAAGGCAATAGAGAATTGTGTGAATGCTTCGATCACAGCAGAGAATACGGTGATTTCCACAGGGGGAAGCGTGGTATATTGTGAAGAAGCAATGAAACATCTGAAATCTGTAGGAACAGTTGTTTATCTGAAATTATCACTGGAGCCTTTATCCAGGCGTCTCGGTAATTTGAAGGGGAGAGGCGTTTTGTTAAAGGAGGGACAGACTTTGAAGGATTTGTATGAAGAGAGAGTCCCGCTCTACGAAAAATACGCAGATATGGTGCTGGATGAAGAAGGGAAAGATCTGGAGGCAAGTCTGCAGACAATTTTGGATCAGCTTGTAGGTAATGACAAAGAGGAAGCTTGAACGTTGTAACTGAAATCAAGAAAATAGTTTACAAATGGAAAATATGTGCTATAATAAAAGACCGAATATTTAAAAGATATCCATTTGACAATGTTTTTGATTTTCTGGCGTTCGCTTCGGTTTGCGGAGTGAAAATAATTATAGAGGTGTTTTAATGGAACAGTATGTAATCAGAGGAGGAAATCCTTTGGTAGGTGAAGTGGAGATTGGCGGTGCCAAAAATGCGGCTCTCGCAATTCTCGCTGCTGCTATCATGACGGATGAGACGATCCTCATTGAAAATCTGCCCGATGTAAGAGACACAAACGTTTTATTGGAAGCAATAGCCGGAATTGGTGCTCAGGTTAATCGTATTAACAGATCTACAGTGAAGATCAATGGTTCTACCATTGGCGATGTAAGTGTGGATTATGAGTATATAAAAAAAATCCGTGCATCCTATTATCTTTTAGGAGCGCTTCTTGGAAAATATAAACATGCAGAGGTTCCACTTCCGGGAGGCTGCAATATCGGAAGCCGTCCGATCGACCAGCATTTAAAGGGATTTCGTGCTCTTGGTGCCAAGGTGGATATTGTTCATGGAGCAATCGTGGCAAAGGCTGAGAACCTTCATGGAAGCCATATTTTCCTGGATGTAGTTTCTGTAGGTGCTACGATCAATATCATGATGGCAGCATCTCTGGCTCCGGGCCGTACCATTATTGAGAATGCGGCAAGAGAGCCTCATGTAGTAGACGTTGCGAACTTTCTGAACAGCATGGGTGCCAATATCAAAGGTGCCGGTACGGATGTGATCCGTATTAAAGGCGTTGAGAAGCTTCACCGCACGGAATATTCCATTATTCCGGATCAGATCGAGGCAGGAACCTTCTTGTTTGCTGCAGCAGCAACAGGAGGAGATGTAACCGTTAAGAATGTAACTCCGAAGCATCTGGAAGCTACCACAGCGAAGCTGGAAGAAATCGGATGTGAAGTAGATGAGTTTGATGATGCTGTTCGTGTAAGAGCTACGAAGAGACTTCACCGCACCCATGTGAAGACCCTTCCTTATCCTGGATATCCTACGGATATGCAGCCGCAGATCGCAGTTACCCTGGCTCTGGCTGAGGGTACCAGTATTGTAACAGAGAGTATTTTTGAGAACCGTTTTAAGTATGCGGACGAGCTTTCCCGTATGGGTGCTAACATTAAGGTGGAAGGAAACTCTGCCATTATTGACGGCGTGGAGAAGCTTACAGGCGCAAGAGTCTGCGCACCGGATCTTCGTGCAGGAGCTGCCCTTGTAATTGCAGGGCTTGCTGCAGAAGGAATTACGATCGTGGATGATATTGTTTATATCCAGAGAGGATATGAAAATTTTGAAGAAAAGTTAAGAAGCCTCGGAGCAGAAATCGAAAAGGTTTCCAGTGAAAAGGAAATTCAGAAATTTCGCCTGAAGGTAGTAAATCAATAAATTTCACTTGACAATAGCTGTAAATGAGTATATTGTAAGCATTGCAACAATTTTATAAAAAATAGCCTTTTATTCAGAGTGGTGGAGATACAAAGGATCTGTGAAGCCACGGCAACCCCTTAGATTTAAGGAAGGTGCCAACCTGAGCGAGCAATCGAACAATAAGAGGATTGTTATTGTATTCTAACAGTCCGATTATTCGGGCTGTTTTTTTGTCATATCAATTCAGACAAAAGAAAGGAAAAATCATGGAGAAAATTTTATTTACCTCAGAGTCCGTAACAGAAGGTCATCCTGACAAAATGTGTGATGCCATTTCCGATGCTATTTTGGATGCTCTTATGGAGCAGGATCCAATGAGCCGTGTTGCCTGTGAGACTGCAACTACCACAGGTCTTGTTTTGGTTATGGGAGAAATTACCACGAATGCATATGTAGATATTCAGAAGATCGTGAGAGATACTGTTCGTGAAATTGGTTATACCAGAGGAAAATATGGATTTGATGCGGATACCTGCGGTGTGATCACGGCTATTGATGAACAGTCTACAGATATTGCTATGGGTGTTGATAAAGCACTGGAAGCAAAAATGGGCGAGGATGAGATCGATGCCATTGGTGCAGGAGATCAGGGAATGATGTTTGGATATGCATCCAATGAGACAGAGGAATATATGCCTTATGCAATCAATATGGCTCATAAGCTTGCACGTCAGCTTACCAAGGTGCGTAAGGACGGAACTTTAAGCTATTTAAGACCGGACGGGAAGACACAGGTAACGGTAGAGTACAATGAAGAAGGAAAGCCGGTACGCCTTGATGCTGTTGTCTGCTCCACACAGCATGATCCGGATGTGACTCAGGAACAGATTCATGAGGATATTAAGAAATATGTCTTTGATGCCATCATTCCGGCAGATATGGTTGATGAAAATACAAAATATTTTATCAATCCTACAGGGCGCTTTGTCATTGGCGGACCTCACGGAGACAGTGGACTGACAGGCCGTAAGATCATTGTTGATACTTACGGCGGTGCAGGGCGTCACGGCGGCGGTGCTTTTTCCGGTAAGGACTGTACCAAGGTTGACCGTTCCGCAGCTTATGCAGCACGTTATGTTGCAAAAAATATGGTAGCTGCAGGGCTGGCTGATAAATGTGAGATTCAGCTTTCCTATGCCATCGGTGTTGCACACCCTACTTCCATTAATGTAAATACATTTGGAACCGGCAAACTGTCTGATGCAAAGCTTGTGGAAATCATCAGAGAAAACTTTGACCTTCGTCCTGCAGGAATCATTAAGATGCTGGATTTAAGAAGACCGATTTATAAGCAGACCTCCGCTTACGGACATTTCGGCCGTACAGATGTAGATCTGCCGTGGGAAAAACTGGATAAAGTGGATGAGTTAAAGAAATATTTATAAGAAATGTGGATAACTTTTTGAAAAGGCCCGGAAATGACTCCGGGTCTTTTTATATATCCGGCGTATTTTTTATAGAAAATTTAGAGATAGAAAAAATGGTTTATGATATAATGAGAAGTAGCTTTATTAAAGCAGATTTTATAGAACGGAGAGACTTATGAAACTAAAAACGAGAATCATTGTGGGTTTTTCCATGATCATTATGGTACCTCTGCTTTTATTTTATGCGACTCTTTACGGATATGCCCGCAGCCAGGCCCGGGAGCCGGAGACACAGATGAAATCCAGTGTGGTAAATGCAGAGAATGAAATTTATGATATCGCGATTACCCAGTCTGATAACAGCCAGGCCAGGATCCATCTTATGACGAAGGATCTTTTGTTTACCGCTTTTATCATTCTGATCTTTACTGCTCTGGCAATCGGACTCTGGATCTACAGAAGTATTGCAGCACCCCTTGTAAAATTAAAAAAGGCAACCCAGAATATTAAAGAGGGAAATCTGGATTTTGTTTTGGAAGTGGAAGGAACAGACGAATTTTCGGAGCTTTTTCAGGACTTTGAGGAAATGCGCAGGAGATTGAAGGAATCCGCAGAAGAAAAAATCCTGATGGATAAAGAGAATAAAGAACTTATCAGCAACATTTCCCATGATTTAAAAACGCCCATCACGGCAGTGAAGGGTTATGTAGAAGGAATCATGGACGGTGTGGCAGATACGCCGGAGAAGATGGATCGTTATGTAAAAACCATTTATAATAAAACAAACGAAATGGATCATCTGATCAACGAGCTGACTTTTTATTCCAAAATCGATACAAATCGTATTCCTTATACTTTCAGTAAACTGAATGTGGATGATTATTTCGGTGACTGCGCCGAGGAGCTGGCACTTGAGATGGAAACCAGGGGAATCGAACTTCTGTATGCCAATTATGTTGAAAAAGATGTGCTGGTAATTGCAGATGGAGAGCAGATCCGGCGGGTAATCCATAATATTATCAGCAATGCGGTAAAGTACATGGATAAGAGAAAAGGCGTGATCCAGCTTCGGGTGAAGGATGTGGGCGACTTTATACAGGTGGAAATCGAGGATAATGGAAAAGGAATCGCAGCCAAGGATCTGCAGAATGTTTTTGAACGTTTTTACAGGACGGACGTTTCCAGAAATTCTTCAAAAGGAGGAAGCGGAATAGGACTTTCCATCGTGAGGAAGATCTTGGAGGACCACGGCGGCAAGGTTTGGGCCACCAGCCGTGAGGGTATCGGAACAATTATGTACTTTGTACTTAGAAAATATCAGGAGGTACCGATTAGATGAGTAAAATATTGATCGTAGAGGACGAAGAAGCCATTGCAGATCTGGAGAAGGATTATCTGGAACTCTCTGGCTTTGAGGTAGAGATTGCAAATAGAGGGGATGAAGGGCTTCTAAAGGCGCTGAAAGAGGATTATGACCTGATCATCCTGGATCTGATGCTTCCGGAGGTGGATGGATTTGATATCTGCCGCCAGGTGCGCCAGGAAAAAAATACGCCCATTATCATGGTATCTGCGAAAAAGGATGACATTGATAAGATCCGCGGACTTGGACTTGGAGCAGATGATTATATGACAAAGCCCTTCAGCCCCAGTGAACTGGTTGCCAGGGTGAAGGCACATATGGAGCGCTATAACCGTCTGGTTGGTTCAAAGGTTCAAAAAAATAATACGGTAGAGATTCGTGGAATCAAAATTGATAAGACTGCCCGCAGAGTTTGGATCAACAATGAAGAGAAGACATTTACCACAAAGGAATTTGATCTGCTTACATTCCTTGCAGAAAATCCAAACAGGGTATTTACCAAGGAGGAACTTTTCCGTCAGATCTGGGATATGGAGTCTGTAGGGGATATTGCTACAGTAACTGTGCATATAAAAAAAATCCGGGAAAAAATTGAATTTAATACTGCGAAGCCCCAGTATATTGAAACAATCTGGGGAGTCGGTTATCGCTTTAAGGTTTAACTGCATGGACAGATTGTATAAAGAATTAGAAAATTACAGTAAAAAAGATTATTATCCCTTTCACATGCCGGGGCATAAGAGAAATGGGAATTCCGTTGATGGGGATTTTCCTTTTGACAGAGATATTACGGAAATTTCCGGATTTGATAATCTCCATCATCCTCAGGAAATTTTAAAAAAAGCCCAGGAGGAAGGGGCAAAACTCTATGGCTCTCTGGAATGTTTTTTCAGTATTAACGGGAGTACGGCTGCACTTTTGGCTGCTGTTTCCGCCTGTGTGAAAAGAGGGGGAAAGATCCTTATGGCAAGAAATTGTCATAAGGCTGTTTATCATGCCGTTTATCTTCGGGATTTAAAGCCTGTTTATATTTATCCCCAGATAGAGCGTGAACTGGAGATTAACGGGGGAATTGCGCCCTGCAGGGTAAAACGGATGCTGGAAGAACAGCCGGATATTGAGGCAATCCTGATTACTTCCCCTACTTACGACGGAGTTGTTTCCGATGTGGCCGGTATTGCAAGAATTGCAAAAGAATACGGAATTCCGCTGATCGTGGATGAGGCTCACGGAGCACATTTCTGCTTTTCCAATTATTTTCCTGTTTCCGCCTTGAAGCTTGGCGCGGATATTGTAGTGCAGAGCCTTCATAAAACTTTGCCCTCCATGACTCAGACTGCTGTTCTGCACAGGTGCAGTGACCGGGTGTCAGGAGATGAGATACGGCGTTTTATGGGAATTTATCAGAGCAGCAGTCCGTCTTATATTTTGATGGCAAGTATGGACGCATGCCTTGATAAGATCGCAAGAGACGGAGATGCAATGTTTCAGAATTTTGTGGGAAATTTAAAGCATGTCCGTGAAAGACTGGAAAAATGCAGGTATATCCGGCTTGGAACCACGGATATGATCGGAAATGCAGGTGTTTTTGATTTTGACAGATCCAAGCTTCTTTTTTTTACAAAAGGGACATCCCTTACAGGGCATGAGCTTCATACTATTTTGCGGGAAGAATTTCATTTGGAAATGGAGATGGAATCGGAGTATTATGTGACTGCCATTACATCCGTAGGAGATACCAAAGAGGGGTTGGAGCGGCTGTGCAATGCAATTGAAGAAATTGACAGACGTGAAGCGTTAAAAAGAATAGATGAAAGAAAAAAAGAAATTTTTCTGGATAGCGCTCCTTATATGAAGATGAAACAGGTGATGGGAATTGCAAAGGCTATGGAGTCACCTGTGCGGAAATGTCTTTTGGAAGAAAGTATAGGAAAAACCTCAGCAGAATTTGTTTATCTTTACCCTCCGGGAATTCCCATTCTTGTTCCAGGAGAACAGATTACTGGACAATTTGTCCGGAATGTGAGAAGATACATGGAGCAGGGACTGGATCTTCAGGGACTTTGCGATTATACGAACAGAACTATTTGCGTGGTGGGAGAGTAATTGTGGGAAAGATTTTTTACATTATGGGAAAAAGCGCGGCAGGAAAGGACAAGATTTATTCCTGTCTGGCAGCAGAGGAACGTTTAGGACTTCAGAAGCTGATCTTATATACCACACGTCCTATTCGTGAGAAAGAAAAGGACGGAAGAGAATATTTTTTTACAAATGAAGAAAAGCTTAAGGAATTTAGAGAGAGCGGCCGGCTGATCGAATCCAGGGCCTATCATACAGTGCATGGCATCTGGACTTATTTTACTGCGGATGACGAGCAGGTGGATCTGGAAAAGGCGGATTATCTGGGAATCGGAACTTTGGAATCCTTTGTAAAAATGAGAAAATACTATGGGACGGATAAGGTGATCCCCATCTATATCCAGGTGGAAAACGGAGAGCGCCTGACCAGAGCGCTGGAAAGAGAAAAGAGCCAGAAGAACCCTAAATATGCAGAAATGTGCAGAAGATTCCTGGCAGATGAAGAAGATTTCTCTGAAGAGAAGATTTTCAATGCAGGAATCGAAAAAAGGTTTGAGAATATTGACCTGGATGTGTGTGTAGAAGAAATCGTAAAATATATAAAATCAGTACAATAAGAAAAATTTTTATGTTATAATAAACATAAACAATAATAAGCGAGGTGATTCTTAATGGTTGGGTTTAATAATATTATTGGCCACGAAGAAATAATAAGACATTTAAAAAATGCCATAGAGACGGGCAAGGTATCTCATTCCTATATTTTTACCGGAGAACTTGGTTCAGGAAAGAAACTTCTGGCAACCACATTTGCAATGACCCTCCAGTGTGAAGAAGGAGGCACGGAACCATGCCAGAAATGCGACTCCTGTAAAAAGGCAATTGGAAAGAATCATCCCGATATCATTATGGTAAACCATGAAAAAACAGGAACCATATCCATTGATGAGATCCGTGAGCAGGTTATTCATGACGTAGCAATCAAGCCTTACTGCAGCCCTCATAAGATATACATCATTCCGGAAGCAGAGCTGCTGACGCCTCAGGCACAGAATGCCCTTTTAAAGACTATTGAAGAGCCTCCGGAATATGCGGTGATCATGTTCCTTACAAGCAATGTGGATGCTCTTCTTCCCACGATTCAGTCGCGCTGCGTGTGCCTGAATCTGAAGGTGGTAGATGATCATCTTGTAAAGAAGTATCTCATGGAGCATCTTCAGGTGCCGGATTATCAGGCAGAGGTGGATGCATCCTTTGCACAGGGGAGCATTGGGAAAGCAAAAGAAGCTGCTACGTCCGAAGAATTTTCCAGAATGTCTCAGAATGCCATGAAGCTTTTGAAGTATGCGAATACCATGGAGGTATATGAGCTTGCGGAAGAAATTAAGAAGCTTTCTGAGGAGAAGCATAATATTAATGATTATCTGGATATTTTCCAGTTTTGGTTCCGTGATGTACTAATGTTCAAGGCTACAAGAGAGATTGATAATCTGGTATTTAAGCAGGAAATTAATTTTATCAAGGAACAGGCCAGCCAGCGTTCATATGAAAATCTGGAAAAAATTCTGGAAGCCATTACCAAGACTAAGGTTCGTCTCCGGGCAAATGTTAATTTTGAGCTTGCTTTGGAACTGCTGTTCCTGACAATCAGGGAGAAATAAAATGACAAAAGTAGTAGGCATAAGATTCCGAAATGTAGGAAAAATATATTATTTTAATCCAAAGGGATATCGGATGAAGGTAGGGGACCATGTGATCGTGGAGACTGCCAGGGGAATTGAATACGGAAGAGTAGTTCTTGCACCCAAAGAAATTCCGGAAGAGGAAGTGGTTCATCCTTTAAAAGAGGTTCTGCGCGTGGCAACCTCGGAAGATGATGAAAGGGAAGCCCAGAACCGTAAAAAAGAAAAAGACGCATTTAAAATCTGCCAGAAAAAAATCCGGGAACACGGCTTGGAAATGAAGCTGATCGATGCGGAATATACATTTGATAATAATAAAGTGCTGTTCTACTTTACAGCAGACGGAAGAATTGATTTCCGCCAGCTTGTAAAGGATCTTGCAGCAATCTTTAAGACCAGGATTGAGCTGCGCCAGATCGGTGTCCGGGATGAGACAAAGATTCTGGGAGGAATCGGCATCTGCGGAAGATGTCTTTGCTGCCATACCTATTTATCTGAGTTTGCACCTGTATCTATTAAGATGGCGAAGGAACAGAATCTTTCTTTGAATCAGACCAAGATCTCAGGGGTTTGCGGAAGACTGATGTGCTGTCTGAAAAATGAGCAGGAGACGTATGAGGAACTGAACAAAAAACTTCCGGGAATCGGTGATATCGTTACCCTGCCGGAGGGACTACAGGGTACTGTGCAGAGTGTGAATGTCCTGCGCCAGAGAGTAAAGGTGATTGTAGAGATCAACGATGAAAAAGAAATTCAGGAATACTCTGTGGATGAACTGAAATTTCGTCCAAGGAAGAAGAAAATCAAGATTTCCGAGCAGGAAATGAAGGAACTGAAAAATCTGGAAGACAAGGGAGGAGACTCCAAATTAAATGAAAAATGATCTGGTGAAACCAAATGAGAGAGTGGATGACCTGCAGAATGGGTTTTATGTAATACAGGATCCGGAGAAATTCTGTTTTGGAATGGATGCTGTATTGCTGTCCGGCTTTGCCAGGGTAAAAAAGGGAGAGACAGTGCTGGATATGGGAACCGGCACCGGCATTATTCCCATTCTTCTTCGATCAAGAACAGAAGGAAAGCATTTTACAGGTCTGGAGATTCAGGAAGAATGTGCCGAAATGGCAGAGCGCAGTGTCGCTTATAATGGGCTGGAATCAGATGTGAGTATTGTAAATGGTGATATTAAAGAGGCTGCTGATATCTTTGGGGCAGCTTCTTTTCATGTAGTAACCTGCAATCCGCCTTATATGATCGGAGCCCACGGAATCAGAAATCCCCATATGCCAAAGGCTATTGCGCGCCATGAAGTTCTTTGTACTCTGGAAGATGTGGTAAGCGAGGCTTCCAGAGTTCTGACAGACAGAGGGCGCTTTTATATGGTGCACAGACCCTTCCGTTTGACGGAAATTATGAATGTTCTTACGAAATATAAATTGGAGCCAAAAAGAATGCAGCTTGTTTACCCATACATAGACCGTGAGCCGAATATGGTGCTGATTGAGGCATTGAAAGGCGGAAATTCCAGAATTACGGTAGAACGTCCGCTGATCGTTTATGAGAAACCGGGGGTGTATACCAAGTCTATTCTGGAAATTTACGGTATGGTGTAAGGCAGGAGGAGAAGCGATGAGCGGGAAATTATATTTATGTGCAACACCTATTGGAAATCTGGAGGATATTACCCTGCGGGTGCTGCGGACACTAAAAGAGGTAGATTTGATTGCAGCAGAGGATACACGGAACAGTATTAAGCTTCTGAATCATTTTGAAATTAAGACGCCCATGACCAGTTATCATGAGTATAATAAGATCGAGAAGGCCTATGTCCTTATTGAGAAGCTGAAAAGTGGACAGAATATTGCTCTGATCACAGATGCGGGAACTCCCGGAATTTCTGACCCCGGGGAAGAACTGGCTGCTATGTGTGCGGAGGTCGGAATTGAGGTTACGTCTCTTCCCGGGCCGTCGGCCTGTATTACTGCCCTTACCTTATCCGGACTGCCTACCAGGAGGTTTGCTTTTGAAGCATTTCTGCCCATGGACAAAAAGGAGCGGAAAACAATTCTGGAGGAACTTGCCGGAGAAACCAGAACAATTATTCTTTATGAAGCACCTCACAGGCTTCTGCGTACACTGGAAGAACTGAAGGATGCCCTTGGAAACCGAAGAATGACTCTTTGCAGGGAATTGACAAAGAAGCATGAGACTGCTTTTCGCACCACTGTGGAAGATCTGATTGCTTATTATGAAAAGGAGAAGCCTCTTGGGGAATGTGTTCTTGTAATAGAAGGACGGAGCAGGAAGGAAATTGAGGAAGAAAAGAGGGCATCCTGGGAGGAGATTTCTATAGAGGAACATATGGAGATTTATGAGAAGCAGGGGATGGACCGAAAAGAGGCAATGAAGAAAGTAGCAAAGGATAGGGGGGTTACGAAACGAGAAATTTATAAGGTGTTGATGTAGGAGGGACGCCAGGGACATCCCTGTCTCCACGACGTCCCTTCCCCCTTAAAAAATAATTTTACTTCTGGAAAAAACATACCTTTTGTGCTATAATAAATTGGTATTATTATGTCTACACTTAGCGGTCAGCAGCATACGCTGCCGCTTTGTTCAATATATAGAAAATAACAGGAGGAAGCAAATGGGCGTAGAGAATACAGAGTACGGCGCGGATCAGATTCAGATTCTGGAAGGTTTGGAAGCCGTGCGTAAAAGACCGGGAATGTATATTGGAAGTACATCCAGCCGCGGACTTCATCATCTTGTTTATGAAATTGTCGACAATTCTGTAGATGAAGCTCTGGCTGGATTTTGTACGGAAATCCAGGTAATCATTAATCCAGATAATTCTATAACTGTTATTGATAATGGACGGGGAATTCCGGTTGGAATTAACCATAAAGCAGGAATTCCTGCAGTTGAAGTTGTATTTACTATCCTCCATGCAGGCGGAAAATTCGGCGGAGGGGGATATAAGGTATCCGGTGGTCTTCACGGAGTTGGAGCTTCAGTCGTAAATGCATTGTCAGAGTGGCTGGAGGTTCGTATTTATAAAGACGGCAAGGAATATAAGCAGAGATATGAACGGGGACATACGATGCACCCTTTGAAGGTTGTGGGAACCTGTGATGCGGAAATGACGGGAACCAGGGTTTGTTTTCTTCCGGATAAAGAAATTTTTGAAGAAACAGTATACGATTATGACATTTTAAAGCAAAGACTGCGTGAGATGGCATTTCTTACCAAGGGACTGAAAATCATCCTGAAGGATACCCGTGAGGGAATGGAAAGAGAAAAGACATTCCATTATGAGGGCGGTATCAGAGAATTCGTATCTTATCTGAATAGAAGTAAGGAAGCACTTTATCCGGAAATTGTTTACTGTGAGGGTGAAAAGGATGGTGTTTTCGTAGAAGTGGCCATGCAGCACAATGATTCTTATACGGAGAACTGCTATGGCTTTGTAAATAATATCAATACGCCGGAGGGCGGTACTCATATTGTTGGTTTCCGTAATGCCATTACAAAAACATTTAATGATTATGCAAGAAAGAATAAACTGTTGAAGGACAGTGAGCCAAATTTAAGCGGAGAAGATATCCGTGAGGGAATGACTGCAATCGTAAGCGTTAAGATCGAAGAGCCGCAGTTCGAAGGTCAGACAAAGCAGAAACTTGGAAACAGCGAGGCAAGAGGTGCGGTAGACAATGTGGTAAGCAGACAGCTTGAGATTTTCCTGGAGCAGAATCCTACAGTTGCCAAGATAATCGTAGAGAAGTCCGTTCTTGCACAGAGAGCCAGGGAGGCTGCGCGCAAGGCCCGCGATCTTACCAGAAGAAAATCTGCATTGGACAGTATGGCTCTGCCGGGCAAGCTTGCAGATTGTTCTGACAAAGATCCTGCAAACTGTGAAATTTATATTGTAGAGGGAGATTCCGCAGGCGGTTCTGCAAAAACAGCCAGAAACCGTGCGACTCAGGCGATCCTTCCCTTAAGAGGAAAAATTTTAAATGTGGAGAAGGCAAGGCTTGACAGAATCTATGGAAACAATGAAATTAAGGCAATGATCACTGCTTTCGGAACAGGAATCCATGAGGATTTTGATATAACCAAGCTTCGTTACCACAAGATCATCATTATGACGGATGCCGATGTGGACGGTGCCCATATTGCTACTTTGCTGCTTACGTTTTTATATCGTTTTATGCCGGAGCTTATTAAACAGGGATATGTTTATCTGGCACAGCCGCCCCTTTATAAGATCGAGAAAAACAAGAAGGTCTGGTATGCTTATGATGACATCGAACTTAATAAGATACTGGAAGAAATAGGACGTGATAATAACAACAAGATCCAGCGTTATAAAGGTCTTGGGGAGATGGATGCAGAGCAGCTGTGGGAGACAACAATGGATCCGGAAAAGAGAATTCTTCTGAAGGTTACCATGGACGAGGCTGCTTCTTCAGAAATTGACCTGACATTTACCACCCTGATGGGAGATAAAGTAGAGCCAAGACGTGAATTTATTGAGGAAAATGCAAGATTTGTAGAAAATTTGGATATCTGATCCGGATAAGGGGAGATCATAATGGAAGATAATATTTTTGATAAAGTCCATGAGGTGGATCTTAAAAAAACCATGGAAAAGTCTTACATTGACTATGCCATGAGCGTAATTGCCTCACGTGCACTGCCGGATGTAAGAGATGGTTTGAAGCCGGTTCAGCGCCGTGTTCTTTATTCCATGATAGAGCTGAACAACGGACCTGATAAGCCTCATCGTAAATGTGCCCGTATCGTGGGTGATACCATGGGTAAATATCATCCTCATGGAGACAGCTCTATTTACGGTGCTCTGGTAAATATGGCCCAGGAATGGTCAACCAGATATCCGCTGGTAGACGGGCACGGCAACTTTGGTTCTGTGGATGGCGACGGCGCAGCAGCCATGCGATACACAGAGGCACGTCTCAGCAAGATTTCTATGGAGATGCTTGCTGACATTAATAAAAATACAGTTGATTTTCAGCCGAACTTCGATGAAACAGAGAGGGAGCCTGTAGTACTTCCGTCCCGTTATCCGAATCTGCTGGTAAACGGTACCTCCGGCATTGCCGTAGGTATGGCAACGAATATTCCGCCTCACAATCTTGGTGAGGTAATTCAGGCTGTTGTCAAAATTATTGATAATATTGTAGAAGAACAAAGAGACACCACAATTGAGGAAATCCTGGAGGTTGTGAAAGGACCGGATTTTCCAACCGGCGCTACCATTCTGGGAACCAGGGGAATTGAGGAAGCATACCGTACAGGCCGCGGAAAAATCCGTGTACGTGCAGTGACGAATATTGAGACTTTACCAAATGGAAAGTCACGGATCATTGTTACAGAACTTCCTTATCTGGTAAATAAGGCCCGCCTGATCGAAAAAATCGCGGAGCTTGTCCGTGATAAAAAAATAGACGGTATTACAGATTTGAATGACCATTCCAGCAGGGAAGGCATGCGAATCTGTATTGACCTGCGCAAAGATGTAAATGCAAATGTTGTTTTGAATCAGCTTTATAAGCATACACAGCTTCAGGATACCTTTGGCGTAAATATGCTGTGCCTGGTTTCCACCAACGGAAGTCTGGAGCCGAAGGTTCTGAATTTGCATGATATGCTGAAATATTATCTTGCACATCAGGAAGATGTTGTTACAAGAAGGACAAAGTATGATTTAAATAAAGCACAGGAACGTGCCCATATTTTGGAAGGCTTGTTAAAAGCACTGGATAATATTGACGAAGTAATCCGGATTATCCGTAATTCCAGAAATGTACAGGCTGCCAAAGAGGAATTGATCAATCGTTTTGAGCTGACAGATGTTCAGGCACAGGCCATTGTAGATATGCGTCTGCGTGCTTTGACAGGTTTGGAGAGAGAAAAGCTTGAAGCAGAATATGCAGAATTGATGGAGAGAATCCGTAAATTATCTGCAATCCTGGCAGATAGAAATCTCCTTCTTCGGGTGATTCGTGAAGAAATTCTGCAGATATCTGAAAAATACGGAGATGACAGAAGAACTTCGATTGGTTATGATGATTCTGATATTACCACAGAGGATATGATTCCAAGAGAAAATACAGTCATTACCATGACAAAGCTTGGATATATCAAAAGAATGACGGTGGACAATTTCAGAAGCCAGAACAGGGGCGGCAGAGGAATTAAAGGAATGCAGACTCTGGAGGATGACTTTATTGAAGAACTTCTCATGACAACGACCCATCATTTCCTGATGTTTTTTACAAATACGGGACGGGTTTATCGCTTAAAGGCTTATGAGATACCGGAAGCAGGAAGAACAGCAAGAGGAACTGCAATCATTAATCTTCTGCAGTTAATGCCCGGAGAGCGTATCACAGCTGTAATTCCAATCAATAAATTTGTACAGGGAAAATATCTCATGATGGCTACCAAAAAGGGACTGGTAAAGAAAACACCTATTTTGGAATATGCCAATGTGCGTAAAACAGGTCTTGCAGCTATTACTCTCCGTGATGATGATGAATTGATCGAGGTAAAATCCACAGACGATAAGAAAGATATCCTTCTGGTAACAAAAGACGGACAGTGTATTCGCTTTAAGGAGTCCGATGTGAGAACTACCGGAAGAGTTTCCATGGGTGTCCGCGGAATTAATCTGGAAGATGGGGATGAGGTTGTAGGAATGCAGCTAAATTCCCAGGGAGACTATCTCCTTGTAGTATCCGAAAACGGTATGGGCAAACGGACACCGATCAGTGAATTTACCTGCCAGAACCGCGGCGGTAAGGGTGTGAAATGCTATAAGATTACAGAAAAGACAGGAAATGTCATTGGAACAAAAGCAGTTAGTGAAGAAAATGAGATTATGATCATTACAACAGAGGGGATTATTATCCGTATTTCTTGTTCCGAGATTTCCATTCTTGGCAGAATCACATCCGGAGTGAAGCTGATCAATCTGTCTGATGGTGTAAAAGTAGCAAGTTTTGCAAAGGTACGGGAAAAGAAAGAAGAAAATACAGAAAAAGCTGACAGCAAAGATTTAGAAGGAACATCTCAGGATAGGGAAGCAGAGCAAACAGCAGAAGGGGATAAAGAGCAGCCATGAAAACGGTAATACAGTACAAAAGATTTATCATGATTGGATTGGGAGTTCTGTTTGTTCTGCTGTTGATTATCTTTGGAATGAAGAGCTGCAGCGGTGTAAGTCATAAATCCCCGGAAGGCGTAGTAAAATCGCTGATTAAGGCTTATGGAAATGGAAAAGAAAACAGGGTCAGGGACTGCTACGGAGCCGGTAAAGATACAGAACAGGCTCTTCAGCAGGAAATTGAAGCGACTATTCAGTATTTTAAGGCTCATAATACGAAAAAAACGGAAATTGTGGAATGTGATATTCTTTCCCAAAGTGAGAAATATACGTATGTATATATCAATTATCAGCTGGTATTGGAGAATGACCAGGCATATCCCTGTATCAGTACTTATATGACAAGTAAGAAAGACGGAAAATATTACATTCTGCCTCCTTCCCAGATTACGGACGAGATGCGCAAACAGGCTGCAGCAGATTACGCAAAATTTATGACTACCAATACATATAAAAGTTATGTTAAAGAATACGAGACCTTTATAAAGAAAAATCCGGGATATGAAGATAAGATTGCCGGTAAATTAAGCTGATTCAGTTCTGGATGCAGAGGACAATAACATGAAAAGAATTATTATGATGGTTTTACGAAATCTTTTGTTTGTTCCGTTTGGTTGGATAAAACTTTGCTGGTATGCGTCCCATGTGGATTGCTATACGGAAGAAGAAAGATATGCTCTTTTGAAATATATTGACAAACGGGCTAATCAGGGAGGAAATCTTGTGATTGATGCTCATGGAGTAGAGAATATTCCAAAAGAGAATGGATTTATGTTTTATCCTAATCATCAGGGTCTGTATGATGTACTGGCTATTTTGGCAGCATGTCCGAATCCGTTTTCTGTAGTAGCTAAAAAAGAAGTCGCAGAGGTTCCGTTTCTGAAACAGGTCTTTGCTTGTATGAAAGCTTTTATCATAGACAGGGAAGATATCCGACAGTCTATGCAGATAATTATCAATGTATCAAAAGAAGTAAAGCAGGGAAGAAATTACCTGATCTTTGCAGAAGGCACCAGAAGCAAAAATGGAAATCATCCTCAGGAATTTAAAGGAGGAAGTTTTAAAGCTGCAATAAAAGCAAAATGTCCGATTATTCCGGTAGCATTGATTGATTCCTATAAATCTTTTGATACCGGTTCTATAAAACCGCTGACTGTACAGGTGCACTTTTTAGAGCCAATGATGTATGAAGACTACAAAGACATGAAGTCTGTTGAAATAGCAGCAGAAGTAAAACGTCGGATTGAGCGGACAATACAGCAAAATGGCGGTTGGGATGAAAAATAAGAAAAATAATAAAAAAACGAAGAAAACCCGTTGACAAGACGGGTTTTCTTCGCTATAATTAACAATGCGTTGTGAAAACTACGTATTCGAATTAAATAAGAAATTATCAAGTTCGGAGTCTGGAGAAGTACTCAAGAGGCCGAAGAGGTGCCCCTGCTAAGGGTATAGGTCGCTAACGCGGCGCGAGGGTTCAAATCCCTCCTTCTCCGTTTAAGTTTTGAAAAAAACTTAAGAAAGTTGTTGACAAACATTCAATTATATGATAAAGTAATTGAGTTGCTAAAAACAACAAAAAACACAACAAAAAACAATTTAAAAAAATAAAAAAAGTTGTTGACAAAGAAAGAAAGTTGTGGTAATCTTAATAAGCTGTCGCAAGACAGAAAACCTTGATAACTAAACAGTGAAACACATACGATTCTCGAAAATTCTTTACATTCAAAGAACGGTTCGATGAACCAAAAACAGTAAAAACGAGAGATAGCTAGTAGTTATCTTGAGTGAATCAAACACACTTTATCAGAGAGTTTGATCCTGGCTCAGGATGAACGCTGGCGGCGTGCTTAACACATGCAAGTCGAACGGGAATTATTTTATTGAAGCTTCGGCAGATTTAACTTGATTCTAGTGGCGGACGGGTGAGTAACGCGTGGGTAACCTGCCTCATACAGGGGGATAACAGTCAGAAATGACTGCTAATACCGCATAAGCGCACAGGAGCGCATGCTCTAGTGTGAAAAACTCCGGTGGTATGAGATGGACCCGCGTTGGATTAGCTAGTTGGCAGGGCAATGGCCTACCAAGGCGACGATCCATAGCCGGCCTGAGAGGGTGAACGGCCACATTCAGCAAGGAAGATGATGACGGTACTTGACTAAGAAGCCCCGGCTAACTACGTGCCAGCAGCCGCGGTAATACGTAGGGGGCAAGCGTTATCCGGATTTACTGGGTGTAAAGGGAGCGTAGGCGGCCATGCAAGTCAGAAGTGAAAGCCCGGGGCTCAACCCCGGGACTGCTTTTGAAACTGTAGGGCTAGATTGCCGGAGAGGTGAGCGGAATTCCTAGTGTAGCGGTGAAATGCGTAGATATTAGGAGGAACACCAGTGGCGAAGGCGGCTCACTGGACGGTAAATGACGCTGAGGCTCGAAAGCGTGGGGAGCAAACAGGATTAGATACCCTGGTAGTCCACGCCGTAAACGATGAATACTAGGTGTCGGGGCCCAGAAGGGCTTCGGTGCCGCAGCAAACGCAATAAGTATTCCACCTGGGGAGTACGTTCGCAAGAATGAAACTCAAAGGAATTGACGGGGACCCGCACAAGCGGTGGAGCATGTGGTTTAATTCG
>JAETNR010000183.1 GCA_021772055.1 Blautia sp.
CTCCTTTGATCTGCATTTCGATATAATAAAAGGATCAACCCAATAAACACCAGTGTGACAGCTGCCGCTATGGTGGAACTGCCACGCATAACGGGGAACTGCTCATATTTCAGCATATAAGTAACAAAAGCATTCGGCAGGTTCACAAAGAAGGATACCATCAGGTTATTACCAGATAGCTTGTATGCAGCCGCAAATCCGGCCCCTACTGCAAACAGCAGAAGAATGTCCTCCCAGGTGCGGAATCCCGGATAGCCCAAATGGTAAAGGGAGAACATTGCCCCGGAAACCAGAATTGCAGGTACCCATCCAAATTGCTGGTCGATCCGGCTCTGCACAAATCCGCGGAATAAAAATTCCTCAAAAAACGTGGTCATAATCAGCGGCACAATTCCCATAGGCAGCAAGCGCCAGGGGATCTGCTCACCGACAGCCATCTTTGGGATAAGCTACCCTCCAACGGAAAATACCACAAAGGCAGCCAAAACAACCCATTGCCGTATGCCCGGCTTTTTGAAACCGACTTCTGCTAATACTCTGCCAGAAGCCGGTACTCCATTTTCCTTATACAAACAGTACAGCGGAATCAAAAGGCTGAATACCAGCCCATACAGGAGATTGTAAAAAATAAAATATAGTATGGGCGTTGGATTTAGATTCGCTGCTATAATGCAGATAATCAGCATAATTTCTATGCCGGCTGAAATCAGGAGCGTTTTTCCTTTTCCCCTGTTTGCTGCTTCCTTCATCCTAACCACCCCTGGTAAAACGCGACCGCTCCAAAAATTGCGCCTACAACCATCGCCGCTAATGTTACAACAATTATGACAGGATGTTCTTTCATCAGTTTCCCTAATTCTTTTAAATCGTCCATTGAATTTCTCCTCCTCGTTCTACAATCAAAAATTTATCGTTTTATTTAACTCAGTGATAAATTCCTTTTCATCATTCAAATCTCCTCGTATTAGTAAATTTTAATTATCAGTTTCCGTTTCTGTTCTTGTAATAATAAACCATCAACACAAAAACGAAAGAAATAATCTGTGCAGCCAAAATACGGTCGATTTGTAATTCGTCTGCGCCATTTTGCGAAACTACATGCAGCATATTAGTCGCAACGGTATTATTGAACAAATGGTCGCCAAGCCCTGCCCACAGATTTCCCGTAATGCGGTAAAG
>JAETNR010000081.1 GCA_021772055.1 Blautia sp.
CTGCTGTTTTGTTGCTGGCATAAAAAATCCTCCTTTTTGATAAGAATTGTCATATCTTGATTCTTACCAAAAAAGAGGTATTTCTTTCCAAAGACACAAACTATTTTACACTACCACTCCGGGTGTCGGTCGAATATCATCAGAGTACTCTTTCCCTTCAGTTTTGACATTACTTCTGAAATACTCATCTTGGGCGGAATCGCTACATACAGATGTACATGGTTTGGACATACTCCACCTTTTATCAATTCTACTCCCGTGATTTTGCATACTGTGGACAATATCTCGCCAACCTCTTTTCCAATCTTCCCATACATCACCTTCCGACGATATTTCGGAATAAAAACAATATGATACGTGCAATTATACTTGGTATGTACTAAAATCTGATTATCCATTTTGGATACCTCCTGTTATTGTAGATTAGGTTGCCTAGACCCAAATCTATGATAACATGGAGGTTTTATTTTTGATACTCTGGGGATCGCTACAGCTCACTCCGTTCTCCCCAGCTCTGCTGGGGGGGCTTAATGGATGTTCAGTTACGCCTTCGCCCTGACCTTCTATACCTGCGCCTAATGTTGTAGATACAAGAAGGATTTTCTCTTTCAGTAATAAGAAATCGGCCATTTCGCTATTTGTTGGGATACCTACAGCATTCTGTTCTTCCTGAATAACTGTGGTCTTCTGGTTGATCGCTTCGATGATATCATTTATTGTTTGGATGAGAGTACTGAATGTTGTCTGTTCATCAGTTACAAGTGTGTTTACATCGGTTAGATTGGTCTTTAGCGTATCTACGTTAGATGCTACATTACTTGTTGTAGAGGCTGTTTCTCCAAGAGAAGAATTAATATTGCCAACTTCTTTGACTGGCAGTGAAATGCTTAATCTACCGGCAAAAGCCAGCCCACTAATCAGGACTGGCTTTTTCATATTAGATTCATCAAATCAAGTTTCGGTATTCACGTCTACCATCTACAACTGCATATATAACAACTTCTTTTTTTTCTTCATTAATTTTATAAAATACTAAATGCCTTTCCACAATAAGAACTCTGAAACCCTGCTTTCTCAATATGGAATACTTTGGTACACTTCCAGACGTAGGAAAATCTTCTAAACTGTTTATTGCTTTTTCAATTTTTTCAAGATAATTTAACGCTATATCTATGCTGCCTGAATCATCTGCGATATAAAAAATGATTTCTCTTAACTGCTCATCTGCTTTGTCGGTTCTAATTATACTATACTTCATTTGATTTTCTCTCCAACAAAGACTTCCTTATATCGTCAAATGTATCCTGCATTGATGCAACTCTTCCATTCACAACATCATTTTCAGCTTCAGCCAATGTCCGCAATAATTCCAGTTCTGACTTCATCTGGTAATAATCCTGCAAGCCTAAAATTGCTGTATCACCCCGACCATTTACCGTAATAATGACCGGATTTCGCTCCTCATGACATTGTTTTGATATTTCACTATAATGATTTCTTAGATCTGAAGATGGTCTGATAGCTTCCATATATTTTCCTCCCAGCTTTGATATAGTCATATTATATCCTAATATGTATATATTATCAATGCAATCTTTGCAACGGATTGAAAAAAACAAAGTTTTCCATATGGTCACTATCAAGAAATACTTATTTTTTAATGTTTTTAGCACGTACGAGGGTGAAAAATGGCTTATTTATGCGGTGTTCAGTCCGGTTACATTGGATTTCCAACAAAACAAACGTTTCCTTTTCACTATTTTCATTTTTGTTCTGCCGCCTTTAGCAAATCAAGTTTAACTTCTTATTTTATTTCAAATATGCATTATACATGGGATTTTTAGTAAACATATCTATATATTCCATCATTGTATAAATAAATTCATCTGGAAGATAATCCGACATTCTTAAAAGTCCTTCTGATTTTATCTCCATATTTGTACGAACATAAAGCATATAGTCAATGGGGCTAACTTCCTTTGTCATAACAGGTATCTGATTTGTCACTAAAATTTCTATTGGCTGCATATAAAATTCTTCTGATATATTTGGAAAATCACAGTCTATTAAATATGCAGATGCAATCAAAGAATGCCGTAATATTTTGATTGATGTTCTAAAAGACAGGGAAGAAGGATACAGCGACGGCAGTCAACTTATCGCAGGATGCAAACCGAAAACAGTTTTGGATATTGCTTTTTCTCCCCAATCCGGGGTAAAATAATATTATAGGCGCATCAGGCAGGATATTTGTTCTGCGGCACCGCCGGCCTGCTTTCAATATGTATGGAGACAAATATGCAAAATTTAAAATATAAAGCATTAGCATTGGATTTGGACGAGACTTTAACGGACAGCGATAAAAACCTTCCCCCTGAAAATAAAAAAGCTGTATGGAAAGCGATGGATCTGGGAGTGAAAGTAATTTTAATATCCGGGCGGCCGGTGATGGGGATTGCCGGCCTTGCCAAGGAGTTGGAATTGGAAAAGCGCGGGGGAATTATTGCTGCTTTTAACGGTGGAAAAACGATTGACTGTAAAACGGGCAACGTTATCCGGCAATTATTTTTTCCAAAAGAAGTCATTGCCGATGCCTGCGCTATTGTAAGAAAACACGGCGCGCAGCCTCTGTCTTATACCAATACGCAGATTGTTGCAGAGACGGATACCGATCCATATGTTTTGATAGAATGTAAATGCAACTATACAGTTGTAAAAAAAGTGCCGTTTCTTCCTGATTTTTTGGATTATCCCATCCCAAAGATTTTGGCTGCGGGCGAGCATGAACGGCTGGAGGAAGTACGCAAGGAATTCCTTGCGGCGTATTCCCATATTTGTGACAGTTTTTTTGCAGAATCTTATTTTTTAGAATTGGCTCCGAAAGGCGTGGCAAAAGACAAGGCTTTGTCCGGCATCTGCAAGTATTTGAACATTTCCAGAAAAGAGCTTATGGCCTGCGGCGACGGACTTAATGATATTGCGATGTTAGAATATGCCGGTTTGGGCATTGCTATGAAAAATGCTTATCCGGAAACATTAGAAAAAGCGGATGATATATCCCCTTATACTAATGATGAATGCGGTGTGGCATGGGCGATTGAAAAGTTTATTCTTAATGCATAAACTGCGCCTGTATTGAAAAGAAATCAAGCAGTCCCTAAAATCCTTTATACTGATCCTTTACTTTCCAGAGGCAAAGGAGGATTGACTATGTTACAGGCAGATCGAGAAAACGGATTAAATTCCAATCAGCTAAAACTGATCGCCATTGCGGCGATGACGCTGGACCATTTAGCATGGACATTGTTTCCCGGCTATTCTACGGAATGGTTTGTTATTCTGTTTCATATTATCGGCAGGCTTACAGCTCCTATTATGTGGTTTTTTATTGCAGAAGGATACCATTACACACATGATATCAAAAAATACGCCGCCAGATTGTTTCTATTAGCGGCAATCTCCCATTTTGCCTATAATTTCTGTTTTGGCATTCCTTTTATCCCTTTTCAGACAACCGTATTTAACCAGACCGGCGTCGTCTGGTTCTTGGCATGGGGACTGGTTCTGCTGTACATACATGACAAAAAGCCTTGGAAACCCTGGCTGAAAATTTGCATGACCATCCTTGTCTGTCTGATTACCTTTCCGTCCGATCATAGCTGCATCGCAGCGATGGCAATCGTATATATTGGGATATACAGAGGAAACTTCAAAAAACAGATGTCATGGATGATGATTTGGACGTTGATATATGCTCTGGTGTTCTTTTTCTTTATCGATAAAGTATATGCCTTCATCCAGTTATTTAACTGTCTGGCCATCCCGCTTCTGCGGCTCTATAACGGGAAACGTGGTTCCATGAAGGGTATTGGAAAACTGTTTTACATTTATTATCCGTTACATCTCTTCCTGTGCGGCATCATCCGGGTTCTGCTATGGGGCGCAGACTTTTGCACGGGAGCAGCAAATTTTTAACCTTTTCCCACAATGATTCGATACATTCAAAAAAACTTTGGGAAGCTTGTAAAACCAGGCTTCCCATCTTTTATCCGCAGACTCCGCTGGTAAGGCACCCTATCGTCATTGTTAGTCCAAAGCAGCACGGCGCATTTGGATTTTTGCATTACATCGGTGTCCCTACTTCAATCAGATTACCGTCCAGATCATAAAAGCGAATTACTTTCTGCCCCCAATCATGCGTCATCAGTCGATGAACATATTGGATGGAAGGGTATAACTTTTCCAGTTTTTCGATAAAGGTTTCTATATTCGGTTCTTCGAAATACAATTCGCAGGCGTTATTTTCCGAAATGATATCCTTTCCCAGAAATTCCCTCCAGACTTTCTCGTCCTGCAGCACAAGGCCTTCCGTTAAAATCATATTGCCATCGTTATCCAGCACCACATCAAGACCGAACAGGTCATGGTAAAATTGTTTTGATTTATGGATATCCTTAACAACAATCAAAATATTCTTTAATTTCATTACCGCTATCTCCTCCTTGATCATACTAATTATAGGACATCATCTACACCAATACAACACCTGGGTTCGGCAGAATATGTCTTTTGCCCCATCGCTTATGGCAGCTTGATCTCATCTTTGCCATCCCCTACCAGCAGCGCGCTGGCCTTTTCTACATCAATCACACGGGAGAAACGGGCAGTCTTTGTATAATCGCCGTCCCCGCAGGATATCCAAAGTTCCTGATATCCCTCTTCCTCTACGATCGTGCCATCCTGATATTTGATTCCGTTGACAAACAGGGATCGGAGGCTGTCCGTCTGATCGAGATTGATGCCTTCCTGCTCCTCCAGCTGCAGCGCTCCCGCCCTGTCACAGGTCAGTTTTACGCTGATCGGCGTAAGTTCTGCCGATTTCACCATAACTGTGCATCCATTGATCTGATACTCTTCATTGATCTCATAATGAACAGGTTCCGTGGTATGCAGGTTAAGCGCAAATTCCCAGTTTCCATCCACTATACCTTCTCCTTTCATGGCCTTTCCCCCCGGCGCGTCCAATGAAGTGAACTGTATTTTCATGTTCAAATCCTCTGTCCCCGGATTCATTTTGGTTCCGAATACTTCATAATATCTGCTGTTGGAAACGGCCTGCTGATCCTCGCCCACAAAACCGCATTCGAAGGCTCCAAAAGGATCTTCGCCGCCTTGGTAATCGACCAAAAAGCTCATGCCGTTATCCGCCGTGATCTGTATTGACGGATCCTCAGCCGTCACTTCAAACAAGGCATAAAAGCAGTTGGTATCCTGTATGGTCTGCACCGCCCGTATCGTGATCCCCGCATCCGATACTGTCTGGTATTCCTCCTTTGCAATCTGGCTCATCGCCAGCTCCTTTTGTTGTTCTTCATCAGCCACAAAAACTTCTGTTGCCCTCTTATTCCATTTAAAAAATTCCGACGCGCTTACCGTTGTCCCCAGCACGGCAAGCGCCGCCGCAATTAAAATAACCATCCTGCGTTTTTTCATCCGTTTCACCTTTTTCACCTTTCTGTCATCCAGTCCGGCAAGGGTACTTAATACAGTCTGATGCACATGCTCCGGCACATCGGGAAATTCAGCGTTCCATTTCCTATTTTTCATATCCATATGCTCCCACTAATCTTTCTTTTAAAAGTTTTCTGCTCCGATACAGCCTCATTTTTACCGTCCCTTGCGACAGTTTCAATATCTGGCAGATTTCCTTGATGGAAAATCCCTCCACATAAAACAACACAAAGGGAATTCGGTAATTGTCCTCCAGATTCATCACCGCTTCAAATACGTCAGAGCCATTTCCCGGTTCCGGCGATATCTGCCCTCCATAATAATCCTCATAAGAAATCTGCTCTTTCCTGGAACGAATGATCTGATGGCACTCATTGATCAGTATTCTGGTGAGCCACGTTTTAAAATATGCCTCATTCCGTAATGTATGTAATTTTTCAAAAGCATGCAAGACTGCATTTTGCATCGCATCCGCGCAATCCTCATCGTTTCTCAAAATGGACTTTGCAATATGGTATAAACTCTTTTCAGCTCCAAGTACCTCTGTCGTAAACTGTTCCTTGTTCATTTTCTCCAGTTCCTTATCACTAAATTACGGGCTATTCCTCGTCTTTTATGAAACGGCCGTTTCTTTGAGCGGGTTTCCTTTTCCCGTTTACAATCATTAGATGCCGGAAAAGATGAAAAAGTCACAAAAATTTCTTTTTAGGCTTTACTTTTTGATAAAAATTAGAAATAATAGAGTCAATCATTAAAATAATAAAGAAATGGAAGAATTTGTATGAAAATTAATCTGACAAAAAAACAACGGCTTATCCTCTCATTCATTATCCTCATTATCCTGCTCTTTCTTACAAGAAGCAAACCGTCGGATACTGCTGCGCCCGTTCCGGCTTCCGCAACCGGGACAGAAACCGAAAGCGCCCGGTAGTTATCAGCGTCCGTTTCCCGTATCATTCCGTTTATCCCTGATCTATTGATCATGCTTTTCCTATCGCATCCTGCCTTGCCGATGGATATACATCCTCGTTTCCTCTTCCTCTCCATCGCCCTGTACCATGCATAAAAATTGCCACCCATAACGTTCGTAAAAGGAAGTATGATCCGTAACTAAATAGAGCGTATCGATACCGTGTTCCCCCATATCCTGGCAAACCTCGCCCAGCAGACGACCCGCTATGCCTTGCCGCCTATACGTTTCTTCCACATAAAGCGCGCAGACATTGGGGGATAAATCCTTTCTATTATGGAAATCATTCTCAATCACGCCCAGTCCTCCCACGATTCCGCCGCCCTGTACTGCCACATACCATTGCGGAACAGCACATTCGTTTTTCAGGCACTCGCCTATGCTCTCCACGTACGCTTCCAGCGGAATCTTCCATTTTTGATGGAACCAGTCTGCCGCATGGGCTTGCAGTTCCGGATATTCCCTTATTTTTATTATTTTGCATTCGTTCATAAACCCTTCTCCTTATCGCAGCCTGCCGAAATTATTCTTTCTTTATAAATCCCAATATCCATCTTCCACATACAAGATTTCCGACTGTTCATAAGCATCCAGCCAAGGCTCTTCTGTAGATGGATCCCTTGGATAAAAAGTCTCCTGACGGTAGATCTGCCATTCCCCGTCCATCAGACGCTCGTCCACAATTTCCACTTCATCCCCCTTATGGATGATCTGGCTAAGCCTTGCGACATTTATAAGCTCCCCGTCTATGTATTCATACCGGTCTACATAATGCGCGACAGCACCGCTTCTGGAAAATCCATAGATGCACTGTTTATCTTTCCTTAAAGATGGCGAATCAATCCCTAGAAATTCCGGCACATTTTTATATAACCCGCTATCCGGTTCATAAATAAACAGGGAAGAATAGGTCGCCGCTCCTGTGCCAAATACGCCTTGATAACAACGGATATCCTTCTCCCCGTCAAAATTCCAATCCTCAAAGGAGAGAAAGTTTTGGCAAAAAACATTATTTAACCGATAGAACCTCACTTTTTCCGTATCCAAACAACAGGACGAGTCGATACATTGCAGGATATCCCCTTGAAATTTATCTATAACCAGTACCAAAAATTCATTCGGCTCCTGATAAACCATCTCCCCTGCCAGCCTTTTTTCTATTTCATTATCCCGGTATTCTATCGTAATATAATCATATTTTTCCCCTTCCGTCTTTATGTGGGCGAAATATGGGATCCCCGTTATTGTTCCTTTCCTGTATCCGTCAAGGAAATCATTCTCCGGCAAAGCGGCTTCCATTACCTGACAGGCATAGCCGTTTTCTTTCGCATATTGATAGGCATAAGAAGTATCGTTGCAGGCGATCACCACCGGCCACGGATATTCATTTCTCCAAAAAGCCTTTTCATCCATAGATGTTACACTGTCCGGCAGTTTTACAAGGGAAATATTATAGGCATATTCTATCACATTTTCTTCTATTGTAGTAATGCCGTCAGAAACCGTAAGTTCCACCAGCTTTCCGGCGGAATAAGGCACGCCCAGACACTCCTTTCCAAGCGTAGATACCCGTTTCCCGTCAATCACGGAAGGAATCATGACCTGATACGGGTTCTGCGTATTTTTCCCCTCATCATATCCTGTAATTCGCAAAGTGCCATCCGGCAGTTCCTCATAGGCAAAGCAAGCCGTATCTCTTTTTAAAACCAAATCATCTATTTCTTCCGGCAATAATGATTCCAGTTCCGCTTCTGCTGTCTGGTCGACTGCCTCTGCTTTCCATCGATTCATAAGCACAAAAACTATTATGCCTGATAAAACCAATAAAGATATGATCCCGGCTATTCTATTTTTCCTTTTCTTCATCATGAATCCCCCTCATAAGATTCCGGCGGTAAATTTTCTTTTTTTTATTATAAATCACTTATGCATCATTTTTGCATCATACTTTGGCATAAAGAAAAGACGCCGCTTTTTTGCAACGCCTTTCCTTCTCCTGTTATTAAAAATCACCTATTACACTTTTATAGAAAATCCTTCATATATTCCGGCCGGCACATCTTCCCCAAAACCATATTGTTCCACCGTATCTTTTTCAAATCCATAGACTGTCACCATTTGCTTTTCCGGGTCAACAATCCAATATTCCCTAACTCCTGCCGCGCGGTACTTAAACAGTTTTGCCATGTAATCCCTTGCCTTGCTGCTTTGCGAAACAATCTCCACCACCCAGTCCGGCGCTCCATGGCATCCTTTCTCATCCAGTTTGGATGGATCGCAGATAACAGAAATATCAGGCTCTACATAATTTCTATCGTCATCATTCAAAAATACTACAAATGGCGCTGCCAATGCTTCACACTTTCCTCCATTGCTGTCAACATAGTTTGCTATTGCCTGATGTATTTTGCGGCTTATCCTCTGGTGGGTCCAGCTTGGCGGCGCCATATAATAAATTTTTCCATCAATCAGCTCCGCCCGTTCGCCGTCCGGCAGTTCATAGATATCTTTAATCGTGTAAACTTCTTCTTTTCTTAACACATCCACAATATCCACCTCCGTTCCAATTTCATAATTCTTCCAGTCAGCGCATTTAAATTTTTCCTGCCATTTGACCATTCCGACCGTCAACCATTCAGCCCCCTCGACTGTCTTTCCATATCCTCAACGACAATATCATAAATTTCGCCTAAGGACGCGCAATATTCCAATACTTTCCATGGCTCATTGGTATGAAAATGGATTTTTACCAGTTCCTCATCTCCGACTGCCAATAAACAATCCCCTTCGAAATGATTAGTGAAATATTCACTTATTACATCCTCGTCAAGGTTCTCGCCTTCAATCAATAATTGTGTATCATATCTAAATTCCAACATTGTCCCACTCCTTTCTCCCTTTGCATTATCTCATATGGGCTGTAATAATCGTATAGCTATGAGAATTGATCGTTATCCTCATACAATCAGTCTCGCAATACCAATTTTTCCCTTTTTTATAAATATTACAATTTTCCTCTGAAATCTTATTCTTGCAATATTCTACTACATCGGCTGTATCTATTTTCAAATTTCTCTTAATTCTCTCAGCGCCCATTTCAGTCGTATGAATTTGATCCATATGATCAAAAAGTATTTTCTTATTTTCCATCCTGACATTCCCAGCTAGAATTACATGTTCATTTGCATGTTCTATATCAGAAAAACCGGAAACATAGTGCTTTTACTTAAAAACCCTATATTTCCGGCTTCCATCCGTACTGCGGATAACAGGACTTGAACCTGCACGGTGAACCAACGGCACCTAAAACCGTCGCGTCTGCCAATTCCGCCATATCCGCATCACTTATTACTCCGTATTTGATATCTTAGCATTTACCCGCTTTCCTGTCAATACGAAACGCCCCAAACTTAGGGCTGTTTCACGAAAGGCTTTGGAAAAAGTAACGAGACGGCCATCTAAATTATTCTGGGCGTTTCGACTGAACACATACTCCTCCCATGACAAAAAGGGCATACTGCCCCCT
>JAETNR010000184.1 GCA_021772055.1 Blautia sp.
TTCAGATAGTCTTCCGGATTCGTAGAAGGATAATAAGCAAACAATGTACCTTTATATACTAAATCCCCTGTAAAAAGATATCCCTTTTCTTTCTCCCAAAAACACATATGTCCGGGTGAATGTCCCGGTGTGTGCAGCACCTTAATCCTGCGCCCGCCGATATCAATGATATCCCCGTCATTTAAAACCCTTGTCGGCAACCCCTGAAAAACAGTATATGTATCAATATCGTAATTCTCCGGCAGATCACAATGGTCAGCAGCCATCTTTTTAATCATTTCTATTGGCAAAGGGAATTCTCCTGAAAGCCATTTCAATTCTTCCCTGTGCGCATAAAAATCCGGAAAGTATTTGAGTCCTCCAATATGGTCCCAATGAATATGCGTAGCAACCGCAGTGACCGGATTGTCCGTCAGCTTCCTTACTTCATCATATATATTGCAGATTCCCAATCCGGTATCAATTAGCAGGCTGTATCTGGAACCATTTAAAAGATAACAATGCGTTTCTTCCGGGTGGCGATATTCACTGATCATCCATGTATCTTTGTCAATTTGCCCAACCGTAAAACAGTTCTCCATCAGTCCTTCTCACTTTCGCTTATCCTATCCTGATATATGCTTATTTTCTCATCCAGGTTCTGCAGGTACTCAGCCCATTTTCTTTGCTCCTCCACTACAGATTTTCTGTGCTGTATCAGCAGATCCATCCGCTCCGTCATCGTGTCATCTCCTTGATACCGCAGATCAGAATAATGCTTAATATCCCGGAGCAGCATTCCGGTATCTTTCAAACGCTTAATAAATTTTACCCATTCTATATCATCTTCACTATAATCCCGTCTCTGGGCATTGTCTCTGCTTACACGCAGCAATCCTTTCTTTTCGTAATAACGCAGTGTATATGTGCTGATTCCAGTTATCACAGAAAACTCACCAATGGTCATAACAAACCTCTTTTCAGAAAAAGTCTTGACTTAGACTATGGTCTAAGAACTATCCTTTTTACAGCATCTATTGATACCTTATCAAACAGAAATTGTTTCATAAGACCATTTTACCAGACAAGGAGAAGAAAAGAAATGGAGAAAACGAGATTTCATACAGGTATGGAAAATTTAAAGAAAATCGATGGGAAAGGCGGCGAAGCAGTCATCCGGT
>JAETNR010000185.1 GCA_021772055.1 Blautia sp.
GAAACACCGGATATGCCCGATGAGGAGAAAGCAAAATATATCCATACTGCATGGGAAAAGGCGAACCGGCTCAGGACCCTGGTGAATGAGTTTTTTGAGATTACCCGCAGCCATTCGGAATCTCTTCCGCTTCATAAGACAAAGGTTGATCTTTTCTATATGATTGCTCAGATTTCAGATGAGTTGTATCCGCAGTTGAATGCATGCGGAAAAATCATAGAGAATCATGTAGATGAGGACATATCTGTATATGGAGACTCTGATAAGCTGGCCAGAGTGTTTAATAATATCCTGAAAAATGCCATTTCTTATAGTGCGGAAAACAGCGTTATCAAAGTCTCAGCCAGAGAGCTTTCAGAATGGACGGTGATTCGATTTGAAAATGATGGGGAAATTCCGGAGGATAAGCTCAATGTGATTTTTGATAAATTCTGCCGTTTAAGCAATGCGAGATTAAGCGAGACAGGAGGCTCCGGCTTGGGGCTTGCTATTGCAAAAAATATTATTGTACTGCATGGCGGACAGATAAGGGCTGAAAGCAGTAATGGACGCACTGCTTTCATCATTGAAATCCCATCAGCATCATCCAAAATCTCTTTCACAGCATCTTAGAAAAAAATCAATTTAAGTATGAAAATTGCCTGTTCATCAATGGTATGCTAGATTTACCTAAGAGAACAGGCAATTTTTATGAAACCAACTATTAAAACATAGGAGGGGGACAGTATGATTTTTTTATGAAAAGCGCATTGTGTGATAAGCCCGGTAAAAAATAAGATGATATAATGTGAACATCAAATACAGGAGGTACAACAATGTACGCATGGGAAGCAATCGAACAATCCTTAACATTTATAGAGGAACACTTAACAGAAGAAATTTATACGGAGGAACTGGCAAATATTGCCGGCCTGTCCCCTTTCTATTTTCAGCGTTTGTTCAAGCGGCTGGTAAATAAACCGGTTCAGGAATATGTGAAGCTCCGCCGTCTGGCAAAGGTGATTGAAAATCTGGGTAATACCGAACAGAGAATACTTGACGCTGCCCTGGACTATGGCTTTACAAGCCATGCAAATTTTACGCGGGCCTTCAAGGAAACGTATGGAATCACACCCGAAGAGTACAGGAGAGATTTACCAATGCTCAACACATTCGACA
>JAETNR010000186.1 GCA_021772055.1 Blautia sp.
TGTGCTTCCGCAGTTTCCTGGTCTATCACTTCATTTGTCATTTGATCAGCCATATAATCTCCTTACTCAACTTGAAATGCAAGTTTGGCACTTCAAGCTGATACATTCATTTTTTTATTTTTCAAAACCTGCCTTTATTTTACATTATTTTCATTCTCTTGCATACCATTGTCTTCAGCATTTTCCAGTTGAGTACTCTTTTTATATGCACTGATTTTTTCATGAATAGAACGTTTTTCTTTTCCAGGCTCGTCCTGCTCTTCTTCCCCCTCCATCACAGTTTCCTTTTCATCCATGTTCAGCAATGCATTCAGTTCCGACAGACGCTCCAGTTTCTGGTTCAGTTCTTCTTCTTTCGGAAATGGTCTCTTCACCTCTTCCATCGCATTTTTCAGCTGCCCCTGTACCGTCTCCAGCTTACGCTCTGATTCCTCCAGCTTTTGCGGGATTGCATCCAATGCGTTATTAATCCTGATGATATTACCGTTTTCATCGAAACCAAGGCTGACACGATATACATTTTCATTTTTCAGGGAAAGGATAAATTCCTTATTCCAGGAATCAAACTTTAAGCGGATGGAAAATCCTTGATACTGTCCGACATTAATCATGGCATCCGCCTGTTTCATGGACTGGCAGACAGCAAGAAGGGCTGCTCCCGCTTCCTTTTTCTCATAAAAGACTGTGCCGCCGATTTCCATTACAAATTTCTCCGGAACCGTGATTTTATTTGCCTGATACTGTTCCAGATCCGCTTTATATCCTTCGATGCTTTCCTTAAGTACTGCTATCTGCTGCGGGAAATTCTTTGTAATATCATCTTCCAGCCGATAATGGTTGCTCACAAAATTCGCTTTCAGCAGCTTCAGTTTCGATACTTCCACATCCAGTGCCATTTTTTCTTTGATTGCCGGATTTCCCGTTGCCAGTGCTTTTACTTCCGCATAGGTCAATGCTGTATCGTCCACATCCTCACAGCTTCGCACCGGTGATTTGCTGGTCATGATCTGGGAAATGAATTTCTGCTTGCTTTCGATCAGCTGGTCGAGTAGGTCAGCGGTATTACTACCGCTTTCCCCTCTAAGAACCGTGCATGAGAGTTTCCCCTCACACGGCTCAAGCACTTATAAGCCCTGCGTTAGCAGAACCAGTTCAT
>JAETNR010000082.1 GCA_021772055.1 Blautia sp.
ACTCGCAAATAAATCCTTGTTACTATACATTTTTGTATCGGCATTATGGTTCTATTTGGTTTTATATGTGTTCCACTGTCCTAAGTCCATAGACTGTACTGAACGGTGTTATCAATTTGTTATCATGTTTCTGTTATCAATGTTCTCTCTATAAAAATATTTTCTTAGCTAATTCATCAAAAATTCCTACACTAATACAAATCATAAATCTTTTCAAGAAACACATTTAAATTTACAAGTTGGTTATTATCATCACGCCACCTAAACATATGTACTAAATAACACAATCATATATTGCTTTTCCAATTTTTAAAATGAATTGTCTAATTTCGTTAACATCTTGTTCGTAAATATCCTGACGCTTAGCAAGAACGTCTGTATAATCCCCTTCATGTACTATCTGATTACGACGAATTACAGCATTTTTCAAAAATGTCACACAATCATTTCTACTCATTCCCACCATGCTTGAGATTGTTGCCCATTTGTCATTATCATTCCAGATATAGGATAGTGCATCCGCAACCTTACCTGGATCCTGAAATGCTAAAAAACTATGTTTCAAGATAATTTTTTGTTCAAAAATCGTCACTGCAGTTAACGGTGAATTTTGCATATCCACGTATGTTTGAATGTCCATTTGAAAAGTATTATACTTTGGCGTTGCTAATCTATTTCCCTGGAATATGTCAATCATTCCAATTCTAACAATATCATGAACAAATTTATCAAATGCTGAAATACATTGAACCCACTGCCATCTTAACAAATCACTTGTATCAATCGGTGCTTTCATTGTATTTTCTATATACTCATACAAAATCTTTACATTTTGTGTATCATTGACCAGTTCAAGAAATCTTTTGTATGCAAATAACATTATACTAACTCCATTATTACATTGATAATATTTTCATACATTTCATCAAAAAGTTTTCTTTTTTCTTCCATGCTATCGTATACATTTCCCACAGTACCCATATCTTCTTTTGTCAATTCAAACACAGGTAACATTGATTCATTTGCTTTTTGTATCAATGCACCAAATTCAGGGATTTCGCCCAAACAATGATCCTTTAACACTCCCTTTTCAATGAGAACACTAATATCATATACCATATCATATTTTTCCAATTCAGATACAAATTCAGTTTCTATATACGTTTTTATTTCTGAAATTTTTCCAGTATATGGTTTTGCAGCTTTATGGTTTCTAAGATTAAATCTCTGAATTATCTCACCCACAAATTTCATTTCACAATTCGGTAACGGATATGAAGATTCTTTAAATATTTCTCTCCCCTGAATTGCCCATTTTTTCCATTTCGGCAATATTTGCTTTAATGTTTTTAAAGCCATCGTTGAAAAAGGATCAGGATTAGCTGGTACAATAATCGCATCTGCATATGCAAAAAAAGTCTGGTTAATTGCACTCAGCCCTGGATTCATATCAATAAATACATAATCAATACTATATTTTTCACAGCATTTTTTTATAAGTTCATAAAAAGAACCGGGCAAATTTTGTAACGTTACTATTGCATTGTTACTATTTATAGCTAAACTCAAAGATGATTCAAATTCAGATAAATCCATATGTCCTGGAATAATATACAAATTTGGATTTTTACAGTGTACTGGACACTCAATCGCTTCTATCGGTTGTGGTCTTCCCGTAAAAGCCATCTTAACTGCATCCTTAATGTTCATATATTTTGTATTATCATTTTCATAATAATCATCGAAAGACTCTCCTAAAAACATTCCCGTTAAATTGCATTGCGAATCCCCATCTACAACCAATACTTTCTTATCTTTCTGTGTTAATTTCCATGCCAAATGAAACGTTGTAGTGGTTTTACTAACTCCGCCTTTATGATTAAATAATTCAATAATCTTTGCCATAATTATCTCCACCTCTTTGTAATCAATCAAAAATCCTCGTAATATCCCGATACCGATTTACCACCCGGTAAATCTCTACATACTCTTCTCCCACTTTATAAATAATCACATAGTTTTCCCAAACCGCATACTTGTAATCTGTTCGGAAACTGACTCTTTTGGAGAGATCTGCACCTATCCCCGGAAACATTTGAATATTTTCAAATTTACCGTAAATTTCTTTAATCGTCTTTGCAGCATATTCTGCATTATCCTCAGCAATATAATCACGAATTTCTTTTAAATCCGCTGCAACCAATGGGTTAATTCGTAATTTCAGCATAGTTTACTCCCCCACAAGTGCTTTTAATTCGTCCAAGCTAAGCCAGCCTTCGCCGTCTTTGACTGCCTCCTCTGCCTCCTGTAGCTTCATTAATAGCTTTTTCTCTGCACGATCACGCTCATAATCTTCTATATCAAGCACTACAAAACGCCCTCTGCCATTTTTCGTCAAAAACACCGGCTCTCCAGTCCGGCAATTTTTTAAAACTTCATTATAATTTCTCAAATCAGATACTGGTAAAATATTCGCCATATAAACCGGTCTCCTTTCTTGATGCATTGTTTTTTTCTATAATTATTATATGCGAAAAAGCTGTAAAATTCAACTTAAAATTTTACAGCTTTCTTATTTTTCAAATAGTACCATCAATAGTAAAGTGAAATTTTAAAAGTACCATCAATTCTTCAATAATATCCCGACAAGGAATTCACCAATTATTATCACTCAAAACATCAACGATTCATTCTTCATTATATTTATCTAGATAAAACATTGTTATTTACATCTTTTTACACAAATAACGATATATAATCGTAGCTAATATATACTCTGCAACTGCAACACCGGCAAGAATACATACGATCAAAGTACCTGCACGAAATAGTGCAGCAATAAACGAAGCAATAAAACACGCCACCATAGTAACTGCCCATGATATATATCCCGCACGATTACGAAGCTGTACCTTTCTTTCATCCTTTAAATTAATTTCCTGTTGGCGTACTTTTTTACGATATGCTTCTACATTTTCTGGTCTTGTATGGTGATAATATCTCACGAACTGCATAATGCTGCTAAAAATCAATGCGAATCCCATGGCAAAAATCATTGAGGAATAATAATCTACTTGAATAGTAACTCCAATAATTACTAAAGCTATACCAATAACAATATAAATTGCTAACATGATTTTATCACTTTTCTTCATGTTTCTCCTCCTCATAAATAAATATTTCTTCAATACTCATACCAAAATACCTGGCAAGTTTAAAGGCTAACAAAATGGACGGATTGTATCTTCCATTCTCCAAGGAGCCAATGGTCTGTCTTGAAACTTCCATGGCAGACGCTAATTCTTCTTGCTTAATTCCTCTTTCCTTTCTTAATTCTTCTAATCTGTTTTTCATTGATGCTTTTCTCATCCCCTTTTCATTCACGGAAAGTTAACTTTCCATATCTTGATTATACATGATTATCCAAAAATGTCAAGCTAACTTTCCATAAAGGAATAAAAGAACTCCTCATTTGCTAATGATAAAGACAAAGATACCCTTTCTTTTTCACTTCTTACCCATATATAATCTCTGTAAACACTATTTCCTCTGCTGCAGTCCTTATTCCATTCATCCTTTGTACCCATAGCATCGGCTGTTCTGCTTTAAACAGTTCTGTAACTCCCTGTTTTTCTGCCATCTGTGCCACCAGAATATCCATCCGCTCATGTGCTTCCCAATCTACCCTGTTCAGATGTTTATTAAGTTTCCCTTGTAGCATCAACATCTGATAGTACGGCTTTTTATGCTCCTTGAGATAAGTTTTCCGCAGCATTCCATATTTTCCGTAATGTGCTTCTTCGTCCTCAGGCAATTCCAGATCCGGCAGATAATAATCCCCATACAGTGTATAGCCCAGACCATTCTTATCATCATAAATATGTTTTTCCATAGCGTTAATCCTCCTTATCTTGCGTCCCAATCATGCGACCGCTTATTTACTTTTCTTCTGTTTTTCTCAGCCATCTCTCTGCTTTTTTCGTTCTGAATGAGATATTCGGAACGTTCCTTTCCAACTGCCCTCTTTAGCCTCCGAAAATCTTCCTTTTCTTGCCGAAGAACTGCATTTTCACTTATCAATTCCTGTTTCTGCTCCGCTAATGTATGATTGGAATTTTTCAGTCTATCATACTTATAAACGACCTGATCTAACTGCTCTTTTACTTGAATATATTTCAGGTACAAACCATATAACAGCTCTTTCAGTTCACTGATTACCGGATATGCTTTTTTATCCCGGTAACTCTTGGCACTTTCCAGCATCCCGGCTTCTGGAAGCACCTCATCAACGGGTTTCGAAAATTCACCTGCATATCTTTGGATCTCTTTTGCAATAGTATTTGCTTGTTTCAGATTTTTCTCATATTTATCGGCAGTTGCTTTCGCCTGTTCCGCTGCTTTTTCTGCCTTGGCACGCTCTTCTTTCTTTTTCTGCAGCTCATCCCCAGTCTGCTTCAATTCCTCATGAAGATTATCTGCCAGTTCATGGCAAGCAGCCGTTTCCTTCTGCAACTGTGCTTTCTGCTCTTCCAGAGCTGCCACTTCTTGCTCACGCTGTTCCTTTTTGAAATTTAAGACATCCAGATGTTCCCGGTGTGTACCTTTCTGCTCCCAGATCATCCCATATCTTTCTGCGATCTTCGCCAGTTCCTGTTTCTCCGATTCCATCCACTGATTATATTCTGTATTTTCCCTGCCCTTTCCGACAAAGCCTCTGGATGCCAGTGCCTGTTTCATGGATACTCTTGTATCTGGCCCACGTTTACTTCCAGTTATATACGGCACAAAGTCAATATGCAGATGTGGTGTCGCCTCATCCATATGCAGATATATACCAAATACCCGAAACTGTGGGTTCCTATTTTGAAAGTCTTTTGCAAAATCAAGCAATGCCAGTCTGGCAATCTGCCCTTCCCGGCTTAAACATCCGGTATCATCCTTATTCCCAATCTGGAAGATTGCTTCGTGGAAAACTTTCTCCTGTTTCCCAGTTCGGATGTGTTCATAATAATCTTCAATTTTCCGGTCTTTCCTTTTCTGTTTTGCGTTGTACCGTTCAATTGCTTCATCAAACAATTCATGGTAAACGTCCTTCACATTCTCTGACTGCAATACCACGTTTCGAATTGTCCGGGCAGCATCTACGTTTTCTGCAATAAATTTTCTCTCATTGTGGGCGATAGAACCTTTTCCAATCATACCGCTGATCGTCCTTTTCATTTCCACTATTCTCACCTCCCTCGCTTATAAAAATGCCGGATACGGCAAAAAGAAATATGCGCCGGATACGGCGGTTTTGTTACTTTTGTCAAAAGTAACGCAAAAGCACTTTCGACAGCCGTACCGTCCATCAAAAGTACCCTTGCACCCTGCCGGGGGTGCAAGACGTCTGGGGGACGTCTGTTCTGCACCGACCGAAGCGGAGCGAAGACCTATACCTCCCTTCGGTCGGTGTAGCTATGCCCGGTTATATCCTTGCCTGGATATATTCCAAATCACCACGGTAAGGTGTCCCTACCAGATACCAGTTCCGGGCAGCATCCATTTCCATCCGAGTCTGTACCCATTTGCCATCCATCAAAATCTGCAGGCATTCCCCACAGTGCAATCCGGTATCGATCCATAAATCCGATGACAAAATGCCATATCTTCCGTTGCTGCTGTTGTAACCAAGTCTTCCTTCTCTCATTTTCACGTTCTCCCTTCATTCATCTTTATCGCAAGGATGCCCTGAAACAGGGCTCCCTTCGCAGCCATTCACCTATCGTTAGTGCAAGAACATTCCGTCTGCACCTTACAGTCTGTTCCTTGTTTGCTATCTACAGGTGCGTGACACGCTCCTGTCGTAAGGTAGTCAACAAGAACTGTTACCATCGGAAACTGTCCGGTATGCCTCGTCTATCCAGATATTCCTGCCGGGATTTTTCCCGTTCTTCCTCTGTATAGGCAGTTTTCGACTGTGTATATAATTGTCGGTTCGCCATACGATCCACCTTTTCCATAAGCCCTTTGCAGATTTCCTCCGAACAGCTTTGATCTTCCATCAAATGATAGGAAACAAGCTGTCGAAACAAGTTAAACGGTATCTGTACATTCTTAATTTCCATATAGTCTCCTTTCAAGGTGGCAAGATGCCCTGTTCTTAAGAAATGGTCATCTTGACATCTTCCTTTTATTCTGGCAACATCCAGAACCATTGATTTCCACGTTTAACAGAATCAATCTCCAGTTCCAGTTTTGCATTTCGCAGTGTTTTCTTCTTAATCCCACGCCTTTCAGCTTCTTCTTCAATCTTTTTCTGAGCCATACCACCGTTAGCCAATATCTCCAGCAAGAAATCTTTCGCTTTCCGGCTTTTTTGCCCTCTGCTGTCACCACTGAGCAGATCATCTGCACTGATATCATATTCCCCAATCCATTCAAAGCCCGTCTCTTTATCCAGACGGAATGCTATGGACTTCCCTTCTGGTGCAAGGGAACTTTTCACATGACATACCACACGGATTTCCGGTTCATCCTTAATTCTCCCAACAATCAGCACACTTCTGGCTGCCGCCTGAAAATCTATAGAACCTAAGCCACGATAGGAAGACTTTCCGTTGCTATTTTTATTCATATGCCCGATCAGAATGATTGCACAGCGATATTTCTCTGCAAGTACCGCTACACGTTTCATCAACGGACGTATTTCATTTGCCCGGTGCATATCCACCTCTGCACCAAGAAAGCCTTGTATCGGGTCTAAAACCACCAGACGGGCTTTTGTCTGCATAATAGCTTCCTCCAGCCGGATATCCAGCATAGTAAGTGGCTGCTCCCGGTCATCAATGACCAGCACTCTGGAACAGTCAGCACCAGCCGCCAGAAGCCTCGGCTTAATCGTATCGCCCAGTCCATCCTCTGCAGTCTGATAAATGACATTCACAGGCTCAATAGAACTTTCCGATAATTTCACATCAGAATCAGCAGCTATTTCTGCTCTAGTCTTTTCCTCGGTTGCCTGTTCCTGCTCCGGCAGAATCTTTTCTCCTCTGGTCAATTTTGCAATGATCTGAAGCACCATCGTGGTCTTGCCTTCACCGGGATCTCCCTGAATAATCGTTACCTTCCCAAAAGGGATAAACGGGTAAAACAGCCATTCAATCTGCTCTACTTCCACAGTTTCCATGTTGATCAGCCTCAGATCCGGCTCCATCCTTTTTGTTTCTGTTTTCTTTGTTTCCATCCGTTCCTCCTTATTTTCCCGTTGAAAGAAACAGGAGATTTTGATAGAATACCCATAGAAAGTTTTGGTCTGAGTATTCTACCAAATCCCTGCCTTTAGGTGTTTGCCGACACTTAAAGGCTTTTTCTATTCTTCCTTCATGCCATTCATCGTGATTGTAATCAACCGGATCACTTCCAGTAAATCCTCCGGCACATTATCACCCTTTTTCAAACGTTTCAGCTCATTCAGAACCTTTGCAAGCTCATTCTTCAACGCTTTATACACTCTCGGATTTCCTGTCACTACAACCTCTTTTTCCTGCAATCTTCGGATAATAAAATCCTGTTTGGTCAGACCGGACAATCTGACTGCTGTTTCCAGAAGTTCATCCTCCTCCGGTGATACCCGAAACGCTACCGTTTTATTTCTCCACCGCCCCTGTTTATCCAGACATTTAGCTGACATACGCAAGTCCTCCTTCCCTATCATTTGATTCTTCATTCATATTTTCTGCATCCAACTGATCTGCCATATCCTGCTGTACAGACGGAAACAAATGTGCATACCGGTAAGTAATTTTTTCCGCTGAATGACCAACCCTTTTCCCGATTGCCAGTGCAGTGTAACCCATGTTAATCAGCAAAGAGACATGGCTGTGCCGAAGATCATGCACACGAATTTTTTTCACACCGCTTGCTTTGCAGCCTCTTTCCATTTCATGGTTCAGATAATACTTTGTCACTGGGAAAATACGATCATCCGGCTGCAGGCTGTAATATAACTTCAGACAATCCTGCATTTCGTCACATAGAAACTTCGGCATCGTCACAGTACGGATACTGTTCTTTGTCTTTGGCGTGCTGATCACATCTTCTCCTTTTAAACGCTGATAAGATTTATTAATCCGCAGCGTTCTCTTCTGGAAATTGAAGTCCGCAGGAGTTAATGCCAAAAGCTCCCCGGATCGGATTCCGCACCAGTAAAGTAACTGGAACGCATAATAGGAAAGAGGTTTATCCATCATTTCTTCCGAGAATTGCTTATACTCTGCCTTTGTCCAGAAGAGCATTTCCTTACTTTCCTCCGAACCGATTGTGCCCGCTTTCCTTGCCGGATTCGTACTAAGATCATAAAACTTGATCGCATGATTGAAAATTGTACTCAACTGTCCATGAATCGTTTTCAGATAAGTAGGGGATAAGGGTTTTCCTCTCCGGCTTGTCAATTTGCGAAGTTCATTGTGCCAGTCCAAAACATCCTTTGCGGTAATTTCCGACACCTTTCTTTTTCCCAGATACGGTAAAATTTTGGATTTGATAATATTTTCTTTTGTGAGCCAGGTACTCTTTTTCAGCCTTGGTCTCACATCTTCCTCATATAATTTGCAGAAGCTCTCCAGTTCCATATCCATGCTGGCTTTCTTCTGCAGGATAAACTGCTGCTCCCACTGTGCAGCTTCCCTCTTTGTTGCAAATCCTCTCTTGCATTTCTGCTTACGTTCTCCGGTCCAGTCCTGATACCTTGCCATGACGTACCAAGTGTTATTGCTTTCATTCTTGTAAATTGCCATTCCTAATTCCTCCCATCGTTCGATCTTGTTCCATAAAACTGCTCGTAAAAATACTTCCGGTCAACTTTTCCTGCGATTGTCTGACATCCCATCGCCTGTAATTCCCTGTTCAGTCTCTTCATCAGCTTATAAGCGTAGGATTCCGATACCTCCAGAACTTCCATGACCTCTTTTACATTCATAAACATTTTACTCATTGTAAAATCCCTCCTTTGTTTACACTATACATTTCTGTATAGTCTGCATGATACTATACTTTTTTGTATTGGTCAAGTGTTTCGGAACAAAAATTCTATACTTTTTTGTATGGTTTCTTCTTGTCTGTACTATACATATATGCTATACTCAATTTATCAATAGACAGACAGGAGAATGAATATGGCAATAGGAGAAAGAATTCATCATTTCCGACTTCTGCGTGGATTCACGCAGAAATATTTAGGTCAGCAGCTGGGATTCAGCGAATCGCAGGCTGATGTCCGCATTGCACAGTACGAAAAAGGCGCACGCAGCCCGAAAGAAAACTATCTGAATGCCCTGGCTGACATTTTCGATGTATCACCCCATGCACTGGCAGTCCCGGACATCGACAGTTATGTAGGACTGATGCACACCTTATTTACATTAGAAGATCTTTACGGACTTCATATCGGAGAGATTGACGGAGAACTCTGCCTCCGGTTAGATAAATCCAAGGGAACCACCTACCTTTCTATGTTTGATATGTTCCATGCATGGCAGAAACAGGCAGAAAAACTAAAATCCGGAGAAATTACCAAAGAAGAATATGACCAGTGGCGGTACAATTACCCGAAAAAAGCAAAATAAAAACCAACGAAAAAAGGCCTTACCAAATTGATTTCACTCAATTCAGTAAGACCTTTTTTGTCGGTTTCACACATATTACCTGATAACCACAGGATACCTGATAAATAATACCAAAATATCCAGTGTTATCATTTTGTTATCAAATAGAACCTTGATGTCTCTCAAACGCCCTGTTTATGCGGGTTTTCAGATTTCTTTCATTATTCCATAGCAGACTCTGTTTACATTGGGTACTTCTGCAAGGATGCGGTCTGTAATCTTTTGCAGAATATCCCAGGGGATCTGCTCAATGGTTGCTGTCATGGCATCTACGGTGTTGACAGCGCGGATAATTACAGGATATTCAAAGCAGCGTGCGTTGTTTTTCACACCTACAGACTTGAAGTCCGGTACGATGGTGAAATACTGCCATACCTTTTTGTCCAGGCCTGCTTTTGCAAATTCCTCACGAAGAATGGCATCGGATTCACGCACTGCCTCCAGGCGCTCCCTTGTGATCGCTCCAAGGCAGCGAACCCCAAGGCCTGGGCCAGGGAATGGCTGGCGATATACCATTTCGTAAGGGAGGCCAAGTTCTGTACCGCAGGCACGTACTTCATCCTTAAAGAGCTGCTTCAGCGGCTCAACCAGCTTGAAATTCAGATCTTTCGGAAGACCGCCTACATTATGATGGGATTTTACTACTTTCGCAGTCTTGGTTCCGCTTTCCACAATATCAGGGTAAATCGTTCCCTGTCCTAAAAACTCAATTCCTTCCAATTTCTGTGCTTCTTCTGCAAAAACATTGATAAATTCCGCACCAATGATCTTACGCTTCTGCTCCGGATCTGCCACATCCTCAAGCTTGCCCAGGAAGCGCTCCACAGCATCCACATAAATCAGGTTTGCATCCATCTGATTGCGGAAAACCTCAACAACACTTTCGGATTCACCCTTACGCATCAGGCCATGGTTTACATGGACACAGGTAAGCTGCTTGCCGATTGCCTTGATCAGAAGGGCTGCCACAACAGAGCTGTCCACACCGCCGGAAAGAGCCAGAAGCACCTTCTTATCTCCTACCTGTTTACGAACCAGTTCAATCTGATCTTCAATAAAGTTCTTCATGTTCCAGTTTGCTTCTGCTTTGCAGTCCTCAAAAACAAACCTCTTCAAAATTTCTTCCATGGAAGCCATATCCTCCGGCCATGCTTCCAGTTTCTTCTCGCACAGGGCAGGCGCATGATCCACTGCCATAAACGGGCAGCCCACGCTGTAAATCTCCTCATGAACATCAATGGCAGAACCGTCTACCACACGATTCTCGCCGCCGTTAATAATCACGCCCTTTACATTGGGAATTGCCTTTAATTCCTCTGCCGTAATATCATGGGGATAAATCTCGCTGTAAACTCCAAGCCCGCGGATGGCGCGTGCAAGCGCCGTATTCTCCGTATTTCCCAGGTCAAGAATTACAATCATATCCTGTTTCATCCTTGCAAAACCTCCTATGTATTTGTCACTAACTATATAGTTCATTGTAACTCATCTATAATTACTTATGCAATCTTTTTTTCTTTCTGAAGCATGATTTAGCCAGTTCAGTTACATTTCACAGGGCGGGGAATGGCTCCCGTGAAATGTACCCCAGTTCATCCTACACTTAAGCTGCTGCGGATTCCTGTCTATTTCTCCTCATCCTTCAGCGAAATGCTCCACAGGTTTTCATATTTGCCGCCTGCCTCCAGGGCAATGAGATTCTCCTGGGTCTCCAGATCCTCTACAATTCCTTTTCTGGAGGGAAGGGAACTCCATGGTTCAATACAGACATAGGGTACCTCTGTTTTCGGCCAATGCCAGAATCCGATGTAAGGCATTTGAGGAAACTTCACTTCTATCGCTTTTATTCCCGTTTTATTTCTTAAAGCCACATGTCCCGTGGTTTCCCGAAGAACAATCGCATCATCGTCGAAAAGATCATGTCTCAGATTCAGATACCTGTTTTCCCGTAAAGAGAAGGGCACATCATTTCCATTTAAAAAACAGTCCTCTGTAAAGCCAATCCGAACAGGCTCTGTATGTTCTCCAAAATCCAGGAAATAGTCCTCAAAATTTGTGTCTTTTTCCCACGGAACACAAAATCCCGGATGGCCTCCGATTCCGAAATACATGGTTTTCGTGTCTTTGTTAAAAACACGGTAAGTAATTTCCAGGGTACTTTCTTTCAGTTCCCACTGAATTTCCAGGGAGAAAGTAAAGGGATATTTTTCCAGCGTCTCTGCCGAGCTTTCAAGGCCCAGGACAAGCTTCCGGGGTTCGCAGCTTACAAGCTTCATTTCCGACTGCGGCAGAAACCCATGGATATCCATATGCCAGGTTTTTCCCTGATAGGTGTAACTCTTGTCCGTCATCCTTGCAATATAGGGAAAAAGATTCGGGCCTCTGTCACTCCATGTGGCCGGATCCCCCTGCCACAGGTACTCACGTCCTTCTCCATCCTGAATAGAACGGAATTCCCCTCCCTTTGATGAAATTCTTACACAAAGCTGTGCATTTTTTATTTCATATTCCATTATTGTTTCCTCCTATTGTATGAATAATCCCACGCCGGTGAGATTGAATTATATTTAGAATTTTACCAGACATTGCTGAAATATGCAAAATTTTTCCTGTTTTATAGTTGTAAGTACATTTTGTTCTTGATTTTATTTCTATTCTTATAGTAAACTTATTTCACAGGGGATGGATATACCAAAGGAAGGCTTCCTTCTTTCAGGTATGCTGGATGAACAGTCAATTGCCGAACGTACGGGGGGAAGCCTAAGAAACCGGCCGTCTCCCTTTCGGGAAACGGCCGGTTTCTTATGTTCAAAATTCAGTTTTGGATTGCTACCTGCCATTTCTGCGGCGTCTTCTGTATCCGGCTGTACCTATAAATACCATGGACACAGCAAGAAGGGCAAGATACAGACCGATTGGTGAATGATCACCTGTCTTGACCCCAGGTTTTGTTGTCGTTGCAGATGGGGTTGGTGTAGGAGTTGCTGTAGTTTTCTTTTCCTCAACCTGTTTATTGGTAATTTCTACAGCAGCCAAAGTATTCTCCCTGTCAATAGATACTGTTGTGTAGTCCTGACTTACCGTATACCTGAATCCTTCTTTCCCCTCTACCGGAACACCATTTTCATCAACCTCGGTTACATAAAGTACTGTCTCTCCTCCCACTTCCGGAATATTCACAAAGGTTTCTGCCGCAGCAACAGAACCGCCGTTCATCTCCAGAGGAAGAAGATTATACTCTACCTGCTCAGACGGAACCGTATAATCCGCATCATCGAACACACCTGCATAGAAGGTTTCGTCAGATTCCAGAGCTTTACCCTCTGCATCGATCACCCTCTTCGTTACTTCCAGTTTGCCCCCAATGTAAAATCCATCCGGAATGCTCATAAACTCGTTTTCAAAGTAAACTGTCACAGAACCATCCGCTTCTTCAACGACCGCTTCATTTCCTTCGGCAAAGTTTGCAAAGAAAGTATCACCGCTTTCTACTGTGCCAACCTCAATTACCGTACCGTCTGCATCGCACTCGCCTACATAGTAGGTTCTTCCGATCTCCAGATTCGTAAATACCGCTGTGGAAGAAGATGCATTCCTGAATACGATCGGCTTAACGTCCCCTGCCGGCTGTGTACAAGCTTCATCAAGATACAGGCAAACATAGAAGGTCTGCTCAGCCGCACTTAAAGGTTCTCCATCAACCGTCAGGCTCTTAGCAACAGTAATCGAAGCATTTTCGGACTTGATTCGTACATCCTCCATCACAACCGGATCAATTTCTCCGTCTTCACTTACTGTAAAGGAAATCGGTTCTGCAAGCTCATAATTTTCCGGAGCCTCCAGCTCTGTTAACACATAGGTCTCACCAAGTTTCAGTTTTGCTGTAATCAGATGGCTGCCGTCTTCGTCTGATACCCATTCCTCAATAACGTTGCCGTCCTTGTCTGTAACTCTTAAGGCGGCTCCTCCCAGATTTTCTCTTGTTGTTGCATCAACTTTACTGATTTCTGCTTCCACAGGTGCATCTTCTACCAGATAAACGGTATTACCGCTTTCATCGGCAGTTGATTTTGCATCTGTAGTAATGCTTCCATCCTCTCCCACATGGAACTCAATGTCTGTTGTGTACTTATATCCGTCCGGAGCAACAGTCTCTTTCAGGATGTAAGAACCGCCGGGTTTCAGAGATGGTCCGAAATCATGGGTGCTGCCTTCCTCAGAAATCCAGGAATCAACTTTTTCGCCTGTCTCTTTATCGTAAACAGTCAGTTCTGCTCCGGCAACTTCTTTTTCGTTGTCATTCAAATCTACTTTGTTTACATTAAAGGAAATTGCTTTGTTGCTGATCGTAAAGGTATCTTCACTATAAACAGTTACATAGCCATCCGGCTGGCTGATCTCTTCAACAGAGTAAATAACTTCCTTTCCGCTGTTCATTGCAGGCAAATGATCCCATGTATAAGTCCATTCATTTTCGGCATTCAGAATAACTGCATCTTCATACTTTTCGCCGTCTGCAAGGAGCTGAACTGTGATCTCATCCGGTCTGACTCCGTTTGCATTGTCTGCATCCTCCCAAACCTTCGTCACTGTTTTGCTTGTCTCTCCAGGCGTATAAGTATTTTTGATGACGATTCCTGTATCCTTTTCATTCTCTGTATAGGTTACACTGTAATCTTCCACAGGATTTTCTTTTACCGTGTAGGTGATTATCTTTCCGTCCTCATACTCCGGAAGATTCTCAAAACGGAATGCCCATGCACCCTCTTCGTCAGCTTTAACTTCCTGCGTGTCTACGATTTCTTCACCCGCATACAGATTTACGGTAATAGACTCCGGACGCTTTCCATCCTGATTGTCTGCGTCGTCCCAAAGCTTGACTCCGCTGACAGAAATTAAAGTCTTGGAATCTTCTACCAGAAGTACACCGTCTTCTTCTCTGATCGTGGTTGTACCTCCTGTTACATTGCCTTTCTCATCCAACGTAAAGGTAGTATCGGTTGTGATATCATACCCAACCGGTGCCACAACTTCCTGAAGTGTGTAGGTCTCTCCCGGATTTAAGCCAAATACCTCATGAGGCTCCTTACCGGATTTCCACTCTTCGACCACCTCCCCATCCTTATCAAGGATCCGGATGGTTGCTCCTTCCAGTTCTTTTCCGTCGGCAATGTCTACCTTGCTGACTTTTACGCTGGTGATGGTATTGGTAATGTTAAAGTCGGTTACTGTGGTTACATAACCTTCTACAGGAGTCTCCTGAATCGTATACTGGATTTCCTGTCCTGCCTCATATTTCGGGAGATTATCAAAGGTATATTTCCAAATTCCGTCTTTATCTTCAGCAAGGTTTACGGATTTCACTTTTTCGCCATTTGCAAAAAGGGTGACTTCAATGCTCTCCGGACGTTTTCCTGCAGCATCATCGGAATCTGCCCACGTCTTAATTACGCCTACTTCCGTAACAGGATTTTCAATATAGGTGTTCGTAATCTCGACACTATTAACTGCGTTGAGGCCTGTTACCTTACCGAGTTCGAATTTATTGGTGTTGTTATTATAGGTTACTTCTACTTTTACGATATGGTCTGTATTGTCATATACCCAGGTTCCATGTGTATCACCTGCGGGAGCTTGAGTCGTCTCTTTTACAGTATACGTATGGGTTCCTGCTTCAGCATAACTCAGTTCATCAAAGAGTACCGTTCCCTTTCCTGCCACTTCCTTCGTGTCGAGCAGGGTTTCTCCCTCCCACAGTTCGAATGTGAA
>JAETNR010000187.1 GCA_021772055.1 Blautia sp.
GCAGTTTGATGATTTCGGCCGCATGCCTGACGGCAGAAGCCGACATACCTTGTTTGAGAGAGGCTCCTATCACCTGCTTTGTCCGGAATTCCGGGAATTGATTGATTTTTACCGTATGTATGAAGAAAAACGGGGAAAGAAGGAATCGACCATACGGGGCGAAGCACTCAATACAGCATCTTTTTTACATCAGATGCAGCAACGGGGCGCCCAGTGTCTGGATGAAATAACGGAAGAGGATGTCCTGTCATTCTTTCTCGCAGAAGATGGTTCTTTGCAAAGAAGCTGCTCTTACAAGAAAAACATAGCCGCAGTGTTTAAAGCAGGGCTTAACTGGAAAACAGCCCAGTGCCGGAAGTTGCTCAGTTTCCTTCCTGTGCTAAGGGAAAGCAGAAAGAATATCCAGTATCTTACGCAGGATGAGGTCAGGCTTCTACGGGAAGCGGCAGAAAAAAGCGAAGTTTCCGCACGTAATCGGGCAGTTCTCTTCCTGCTCCTTTTTACGGGGCTTCGGGGGTGTGACATCGCCGGGCTTACTTTCCATTCCATTGACTGGGAAAATGAACGGATACTGGTCACACAGCAGAAAACATCCGTACCCTTAGAACTTCCTCTTTCTGCTGTTGTGGGGAATGCCATATATGATTACCTGGAATCGGAAAGGCCGGATACCGGCTGCCCCCGCCTGTTCCTGACAGAAACGCATCCCTTTATAGTCCTGTCCTTTCTTTTTTGTTTTCAGTACACATATGTGGCCTTTATGTTTTTATTATACGGTACACTTTTGTGAACGTCAAGTATTTATTTTAAATTTATATGCACAAATGTGTCCTGATGTAGTAGAATTGAACTAAGCACTAACGAAAATCACATAAATTGGAGGTATTGGCATGACTACCGGGGAAAAAATTAAACATTTTCGAAATTTGCGTGGAATATCACAGGAAACACTCGGACAGCTTTCCGGCATCAATTCTGCCACAATTAAAAAATATGAGTATGGCATCCGCAATCCCAAGCCTGATCAACTGATGAAAATTGCAAATGCTTTGGGTATCAGTATCAATGTTTTCATGGATTTTGATATAGAAACAGTGTCAGATGTATTGTCTTTGATTTTGAAAATGGACGAACAATTAGATATGGACTTTGAAGCAGAGAGGTACGAGGACGGAAGTTTCAATCCCGCTACAATCAAAATATCCTTTAAGAACTCCCTGCTCAATCATAAGTTGGGCGTATACATGAAAGCAAGGGAATTGCAGGAGAATCTTTTGAATGATACAGAACGCTTCTCATCGGAGGAAGAACACCAACGGGCGATTGAAGCACTCTCAAAGGATTTAGACGCTGTTAAGCAAAGTATTCTTGATGACAGCAAGATTGTAAAAAAAGGGGTTAGTGGTATATTTGTAAAAATCTATCCCGAAAATGAATAGAAACGAGGTGTAAAAATTGTATACAATATTTCAAAGAACAGAAATCTCAGAACCATCCTTATTCAGTCCATCCGACACCACCAAAAGAATTGAAAATATCCCTGAAATATGTATTTCCACATTTTCTGACAACATCATTCAAAAGTTTTCTTCTTTGGATAATGTAGAGAAAATAGCAGAACTCTACTCTGCAAGCGGCGCACTACCTGTCTACCAAATCAATTACAAGAATACTGCAATAGCTTTTTATCGTTCTATGGTAGG
>JAETNR010000020.1 GCA_021772055.1 Blautia sp.
TACATGAGATTCAGAGAAGCCGACCGGATGCTAAAGGATGATGGATGGTACGTGTCAGACATAAGCGGCTCACATTACCAATACAAGCACCCAACAAAGCCCGGAAAAGTAAGCGTTCCGAATCATCCCGGTGACATCCCGAAAAGTGTTGTTAAATCCATACGCATTCAGGCGGGGCTGAAATAAGCCCCTGCCCCTTACAAATGATATAGATCACACAGAAAGGAGCAATGATTTATGAATTATGTATACCCGGCTGTTTTCTATGAGGAAGAGGGTACAATATCTGTCATTTTCCCCGACTTAGGAAATCTTGCAACTTTTGGGGATAATGTGGCGGACGCTATGCGCATGGCTCAAGATGCCTGCGGTCTGTACCTGTTTACCGCCCTGCGTGACGGCGAAGACCTCCCGGCTCCCAGTGCATTAAGCGAAATCAATCCTGCTGCCATTCTTAAAGATTTTGAAATGGAATCCGCTGCGGATAGTGCCTTTGTCAATATGGTACTGGTGGATATGACCGAATACGCAAGACAGCACAGCGACAAGGCGGTAAAAAAGACTTTAAGCATCCCCATGTGGCTGAATACTCTTTGCGAGGAAAAAAGCATTAACTTTTCAAAAGTATTGCAGGATGCTTTATTGAAAAAAGTACAATCATTATGATTGGCAGCAGTTCCAAAGCAGAATATGCTTTACCTGATAAGAATACCGCCCCGACACTCGTCAAAGTATAAGGGGCGGTTTTTCTATCCTATACGCGTTTTAAAAGCCCATTTTCGCCCTTTAATCCCTTACCCTATAATTTTACCCTAAAGCCATTACAATCGAAATTTACCCGATTCATGCCTTGTAGCACTTTTGTCAAAAATATTTCTGCACGGCATATCCATAGTTCTTTATCGCCCATCAACTATATTACTGTATTTTAAAACCGCATTTTGTGCTTTTTTATCTCTAAGCAAAGATTTCCCCGTCATACTCACCAAAATCGAAAATCACCCGTTTTCACGCCGATCATTTACGTTCTTCAAAATATTTCTGCGCATTGTTTCCGCCTTTCTTTGGCGTTGCTCCTCTGAAAGCTCTATTGAGGGATTTATCCGAATCCACATTACAGGGATATGTGCGCATATACTGACATCCTTATTCTCTGCCACAATCTCACATTCCTCCGGCCGTTCCGCTGCCAGTTTCCTGATCCTGGTTATGTAACGCCCCTGTGAGAAAGAAACCGTTGCCCGATCATTATCCTTTACAAATTCAATCGCATTCTCTACATTACTGGTTATGTCCGACAGCAGGATTTCCCTCACCTCAGCGCCAATAGCTTCCGCAATCCGCTCCATAGCTTCCTCTGAAGCAAAGCCATTATTCACTATCCAGTGCAGTGATTTATTACAAAGCCCTGTCCGACTGCAGATTGTTTCTGGTGTCATTTCCTTTGTTTCCATAATCTCTAGAACTCTTTTACCATTTACCCGCATATTCTTCTACCTCCTATTTCCAAACTCTTGTGCATTACGATTATATAAGCTCAGACCCATTTGGGCTTTACCTCAGGCAGCAGGTGTATATAATGCCTATGTATTCGTACTTTAGTACGAATAGTGTTCTTTCTCCTGGGCAAGCTTGCTCAAGGACAAACGCCCTTCGCTCGTCCCTTGTGACAATGAATATTTAAGGACTCGGACACTCTTACAACATTTTTGTGGTCAGCATTCACCATCTGTGAAGAATGCCTTCCCGTATACGCACACCCATAACCTTTATTAACATTCTATTCAGAGCAATCTACACTCCAATACCTCCGAAGCTAAAGGACGTCCCAAAGCGTACGCCCTTGCAGGTATCTCCAGGATACCTCTGTTCTACCAAATCAACAGCATTGCTTCTACCCTAATAGGAAATGACTCACAACATTTGGGTTATGAGCCGTAATAAATAAATGTCCTTCACTAAAACCTATCCCCTCATTCGCCCCAAAGGGAGAAAACCTTTTTCGTCAGAGCAACGATACCTTTGATTCGTCGTTTTGAAGCGTTGCATATATGTCCTGCTGCCTTTAATCCCCCCCTTATTCTCTATATCTTCTCGGAATTTTGAGCCTTGATTTTCCAAGGCTTTTTCTTTGTCCATTTCAAAAATCCCCCCAGTTTTTTACATCTTTTTTTGGTACTTGGCTTGCATTTCTCCCCATACTATGCTATACTCTCAATCGTTGCAAAGCCCATCAAAACCAAGGTCTATAGGGCTTTCCGGCGGTCACCGCCGTTAAATGTGCCGAGTGTTCGAGACCTTCCACTCGTAAAACAAAACTAAAGGAGAATTGAATCATGAAAAACAAAAACACTCTGTTTCTCGTGCAGGCTGCTGCTATCGGGGCTATCTATGTGGTTCTGACGGTACTGTTTGCGCCTCTTGGATTTGGGGAAGTGCAGGTGCGCTTTTCGGAAGCGCTGACGATGCTGCCGTATTTTACGCCTGCTGCTATTCCCGGATTGTTTGTAGGTTGTCTGATCGCCAATTTTCTTGGCGGAGCCCTTCCTGTGGACATTTTATTCGGAAGCATCGCAACACTGATTGGTGCAGTGTTTACTTACCGGCTTCGAAGCTGCAAATGGCTGGCTCCCCTGCCTCCTATTGCTGCCAACACCATCATTGTCCCCTTTGTACTGTATTATGGATATGGAGTTAATCTTCCCATTCCCCTCATGATGCTGACTGTGGGAATCGGTGAGATTCTTTCCTGCGGCGTTCTGGGTATGATACTGCTTACAGGACTTTCCAGATACCCAAAACACTTTTTCACGGAGTGAAAGCTTAAAGCATATAGCTGCTGATTCCCCGGGGCCTGTTAAGGATGCAGGACCCGGGAAAAATCAGCAGCTATAATTTCTTCCGCATCTGCGCAAGGATCCGCTTCTCAAGCCTGGAAACCTGTACCTGTGAGATTCCCAATTCACCGGCAATCTCTGTCTGCGTCATGTCCTGGAAAAACCGCATATAAATCAGTTTCCGCTCCATAGGATCCAGGGTTCTCAAAACCTCCTCCAGAAAAATATGATCTATCAGCTTTTCCTGCTGGTTTTCTTTTTCGGGAAGCTTATCCATCAGGGAAATCTCCGTTCCTTCTCCCTGATAGATTGTTTTATGCAGGGATTCCACCTCCACTCTGGATTCCATCGTCAGGATCAGTTCTTCCATAGGCATATCCATTTCTCCGGCAAGTTCCGGAAGAGTAGGTTCTCTTCCCAATCGTCCTTCCATTTCCTCCCGAAGCTTAAACACTTTGTACTGGCTTTCCTTTAAAGAACGGCTGACCTTCAAAATCCCGTCGTCCCTGAGAAACCTTTTGATTTCTCCTGCAATCATCGGAACCGCATAAGTGGAAAATTTTACATCATAGGAAAGGTCAAACTTATCCACAGCCTTTAAAAGGCCGATGCTCCCGATCTGGATCAGATCCTCCATTTCCGCACCCCTGCCTGTAAAACGCCTGGCCACGCTGTAAACCAGCCCTATGTTTTCTTCAAACAATGTATCTCTTGCCTCTTTATCCCCCTGGTGTGCACGCCCGATCAGGGCAAGAGTATCCTCCATCCTTACCTCCTGATAACTTTCTTCATGTGCACAGTGGTTCCCTTTCCCACCTGGGATTCCACGGAAATTTCATCCATAAACGCTTCCATAAAGGTAAAGCCCATGCCGGAACGGTCCTTTTCCGGCTTTGTGGTGTACATGGGTTCCATGGCTTTTTCCACATCTGAGATCCCTACCCCTTCATCCTTCACGTCTATCAGAAGTTCTCTTCCTTTCAGGCTGCAGGAAAGCCAAATCTTATGTACCTTTCCCTCATAGCCATGAATAATGCAGTTGGTCACAGCTTCTGAAACTGCTGTTTTAATATCTGCCACTTCCTCCAGCGTAGGATTCAGCTGCGTACAAAATGCAGCCACTGTTACCCTTGCAAGCCCCTCATTCACAGGCCTGCTGTCAAAAACGATCGTCATTTCATTGGTATTTTCCATAATAAGCTCCCTTCCTATTCTCCAATATTTTCGCAGGCTGCTTCCTGTCTCTGAATCTCCATATACCGGTGTACTCCGGATAACCGCAGCAATTTCTCAATATGGCTGTTTACCTGAATTGCCCTTATACAGCCGCTTCGCATCCCAAGAGCCCGGTATCTCCCCATGATCAGACCGATTCCTGAGCTATCCATAAATCCTGTCTTTTCAAAATCAAATACAATCGTTTTAATATAGGTCTTTTCCATAATTCTGTCTGATTCCTTACGGATCATATCCGATACCGGATGATCCACTTCCGCAGGAAGCGTAATCGTCAGGCAGGCACCTTCTGTTTCAAACAACGGATTCATAAATCTTCTCCCCTCATCTCACATTCCGGCAGCAGTTCAGCAGATTCTGAACTATTACACATTTTTTCCATTTTCTGTCAGTTTATGCATATTTTTTTCCTATTTCCCGTTTTTTTGTCTCAAAAGAAGAAAAAAAGGAGATGTGCTTATGCACATCCCCTTCCACGAGGTTTCTCACCAAACTGTTCCTTACTTTGTATCCGCCGGATTAATAATCCTCATCGCCATAATCTCCCTCGCCATCAGATCCGTCCTCATAACCGCCGGATCCGTCCTCATAGCCATCAGAGCTGTCCTCCGAAGAGCTGTCGTCCCCGGAGCTTCCATCCTCCGCTCCGTCGCCGGAGTCCTCTGATTTTTCGCTTGAAATCCCCCTTACTCCGGTGGTATTGCAGACATACTCATACATCGAGCGCATACTGTCCGTAAGCATATCCTCACGCACATTCTGTATAGACAAAGCCGCACTGTCATATTCCTCCTGAAGGAGATATGCGTAGGCAGTCAAAAGCGCCTCATAGCTGGTGCTCTTATTCCGCTCCTGTTCGATCTGCTTTGCCGCCGCCTCTGCGGTGCTGTCGGATTCCTCCGCTTTTCCCTTCGCCCTCGTCAGCTCCGCTCCCTGGCTTGCAAGGGACTCACTATACTTCACGATCTGCTGGTTTGCCTCTCTATAAATGTTCTGGCGGATAGCCGGCATCACCAAAAGCCAGAACGCAGCCGCTCCGGCAGCAAAACCTGCCACCAGGGTGAAAAACAGAGGAATTCTGGAACGCTCTTTATAGGTTTTGGACTGCACCACAAATTCCATGCTTCCAATTTCCTCATCGCTCTCCTCGGAATCCGTCCGGAAAAATCCCTTTTTCTCCTGTTCCAGCCGGGTCGTCACGCCGGTCTGCTCATCCACCTCCCGCAAAAAACGCAGGGTGGTCGTGTTGGTTTTGTCAATGCGGATGGCCTTTTTTAAGGTTCTCCTGGCTTTGCTCCATTCTTCGTCCTTGATCTGGATAAGGGCAAGCAGGTGATAGCCCTTGATCAGCTTGGAGTTCTGGGAAAGAATCTTTTTCAGCTGGATCGCCGCCATATCCTCATGCCCTTCCCTGCACAAAAGCAGGGCGTAGTTATATTTACGTATTGTTTCATTGATTGCTTCCAGCTTATTGGGATTCGCCTGAAGCTTTCCGATATATTCCGAAGCAGGGTTTCTGGAAGACTGCAGGTTTTTGCTGATGACCCACTCACTCAATGCGGCCACTACCTCCCCTGTCTCAAAGTACACAAGCCCCAGCAGATTTCTGGCGGGAATATTCAGCTTGTTGTATGCCAGGCTCTGCTTCAGGCAGGTAATCGCACCTGAAAGATCACGTATACTGGCTTTTTCCAGTCCCTGGTTATAATAGTATTTGGAAATAAAGTCCACCTTTTTCTGAATCAGCACATTACATCCGCAGTGAGGACAGTAATCCAGATCCATGTCTGTCAGGAACGCGCCGCAGTTCATACAATTCATTCGTATTTCTCCTTATCTTGCACGCTTGCCGCCCTTGACCTCCCGCAGAAGTTCCTGCAGTACATCCAGGATATCCGTAAACTCCTTATCATAAATCGCACCTTCCGCATCTGTCACATCCAGGCAGGGCTCAAATTTCTTCAGTTCCTCTTCATAATCGATCATATTGTATCCTTTCTCTTATTGATGGCACTCTTAATTTCCCCCACAAGATAAAGGGAGCCTACACAGAACAGAAGCCCGTCCTCTCCCCGAATTCCAAGCGCCCGCCCGAAGGCCTCAGGAACCTTCCCGAAAGCCTGAACTTCCTTATAGCCTTCCTTCCGGAAAATATCAGCCAGCGTCTCTGCCGGAACCATACGGTATCCTCCCACCTCTGTCACTACCACATTCCGAAAATGAATCTGTTCACAGATGGTATGGATCATATCCGGATAGTCCTTATCATCCACAGCCGAAAACAGCAGAGTCAGAGGATATTCCTCCTGAAAGTGAACAGCCGTCTCCACAAATTTGGCAATCCCGTCTTCATTGTGGGCTCCGTCTACGATCACGCCAGGCAGAACCGTTTCCATGCGTCCCTGCCAGCGGGTATTCTGCATTCCCCTGCAAATAGTCTCCAATGGTGCGGGAATCTCCTTTTTCAAAACTTCCATTGTGATAAGGGCAAGTGCACCGTTCATTACCTGATATCTGGCTACAAAAGGAATCTTGAATACTGTATTTCCATAATACTCATTCTTCAGGGAAAAATCAATGCCTCCCCGGGTAATTTGAAGGATTTCCGTATCTTCCCTCTTCACTTCATAAGCCGGGCTTCCAAGCTCCTCTGCTTTTGCCCGAATCACCTCTGCCGCTCTTCTGTCATTTCCGTCGTAGATCACCGGAACTCCCGGAACAATGATTCCTGCTTTTTCTCCTGCAATTTTCTCAATCGTATCTCCCAGATACTGCATATGGTCAAAACTGATGGATGCGATCACACAGGCTGCCGGATTTTCCACAGCCGTAGTTGCATCCAGCTTTCCTCCAAGTCCTGTTTCCAAAGTCACATAATCCACCCCTGCATCTGCGAAGATCACCATTCCCATCAAAAACAGCATCTCAAAATACGTTGGATGATAGCTTCCCTCAGCCACAAGCTCTTCGGAAAGCTTCTTCACTTTCAGGAATGCCTTAAGAAAAGTGTCATTATCAATATTTACCTCATTGATCTGAAATCTTTCGTTGATCTCCACAAGATGGGGAGAGGTAAAGAGTCCGCAGGAATACCCTGCCTCCCGGAGAATGGATGTTAAAAAGGCACAGGTACTTCCTTTGCCATTGGTTCCTGCCACATGAATGACGCGGAATTTCTCCTGAGGATTTCCAAGTCTGCGTAAGCATTCCTTTGTATGCTCCAGTTTGTTCTTGGTTGTAAACTTTGGAGTCTCTTCAATATAAGCAACTGCTTCTTCGTAATTCATAAAAAATTCACCACTTTATCTAATGTATTCGCAACAGCTCCCGGGAAGATTTCCTCCCCGGATAAAAACCATTACGATATCATTATATATAAGTGGTGAAAGATGTCCAGTACCAATCGTAAGTTTTTATTCGACAAACCCTACTCATTCGCCGGCAATTTCCATTTATTTTCGGTAAAAAGAGCATAACAGGAGCGGTCATAGCTCTTGCTGAGCGCCTTTCTCGTAGAACTGTTGCTCCGCATCACTGCCGCGATCCGGTCAAAATCCTTCAGTTCCGTTCCTGTAATCATCAGTGTCGTGGGATTCACATAAACTGTGTCATACCACTCCTGGTTGATCTGTATCTCCGTAGACGGCGTAAAATTCGTTCCTCTGATATAATAGGTAAAATCCGAAGAAGAAACAAGCTGCAGGGAATCCAGGGTAATATCATACAATCCAAGCTTCATCTTCGTACGCCCGAAAGGATTTTCCCCGCCATATGCATACCGTTTGCCATAAAGCAGGTCATACTGCAAAGTTTCCAGATCCACCTGATAATTCTTGGTATTCCGCCTTGCCTGATGATAGCGGAAGATCGTTCCCTCGTGAATTCCCACACGGTCCATCACCTCTGCAGCCATCTGGTAAGCAGCCAGGTTCACATCTTTTTTCTTTAAGCCGAAATTATCCCACATCACATACTGGGTCTGGAAAAGATATTTATTATCCACATCCTCTACTTTCAGCCCCATAGTGGGAAGATGATCCCCATACATCACAAGTACCACGTCCTCCGGATAATCGGAAAGCGTCTCCACCAGCTCTTTAACAAAATTGTCCATTTCCCGGATCTGATTTACATAATATTCCCACTGACAGTCTTTCTCTTCTGTAGGAGAACCGGAAACCGTAATCTCCGGATCTTCCAGCACCGGCTCCTCCGGGTATGCCCCGTGCCCCTGGACAGAAATGGTATAAATATAATCCGGCCCTTCGGTTACTTCCAGGCATTTCATGATTTCATCGGTCAGAACCTTATCCTTTATCCAGCCAAGAACGTTCTTCTGGTTTTCTTCCGGCATATATTCCTCCGAGGTAAAGGAATCAAATCCCAGATTAGGGAAGATTGTTCTTCGCCCATAGAAGTTCGCCTCATTATTATGTATGGCATGGGTGGTATACCCCATATTTTTCAGCACATAAGGCGCGCTTTCGCAGGTAGTCTCCTTCAGAATACTTTTATAAGGATATTCCCCGGGTCCGAAGTAATGCATGCTCATTCCCGTAATAGATTCAAACTCCGTATTTGCCGTTCCCGCACCTACGGAAGGAACCTTGTAATATCCGGAGGTATACTCTTTCATCAGTTTCCGGAAGGTAGGGATGGGATCCTCGGAAATATGCAGGTAATTCACCAGTGTCGGATCAAAGAAAGATTCCAGCTGGAGAAAGATAATATTGGGATAATCTCCTTCTTTTGTTTCCGGAAGATCCTTCTCTGAATTCTCGATCCGCTTGATTTCCCGTTCCGAATAATCTCTCGGCTCCCCGATTCCCGTATTAAAAATAGTAGTGGCAAGACAGTAGGGATATCCGTAGTCCTCGTAGGCAAAAGCAATATTGCCGAAATAATTGGAAAGCACCCTTTTTTCCAGCGCAAGCTGTGTCACCCCTGCAAAAGCCGCAGCACCTGCTGCCACCAGCAAAAGATTATAGCGGTATTTCCTCTTTCCTCTGTATTTCGGTCCTTTGATAAACAGAACCAGAAGTAAGAGGCATAAGATCCCGAATAAAATGCAGACCACGATCATTCCTGCCATAGGCAGATACTTGTTTGCAATCTTCAGTGCATCTGTGATCAGATGCAGATCCGGTCCTGTAAAAGGTGTCACTCTTGTAGTCAAAAGAACACCGTTGATGATTCCAAGTGTCAGCCAGAAAAGGGCAACCAGGATACGGAAAAAGCATCTCCTGCGAAACAGATAAACCAGCAGCGATGTTGTAAAGATCAGCGCTGTGTTGTAAGCAAACACCAACGGCCTTCCTGTCATATACTCCCATGCCGCCAGGAAGGAGTGGCGGGATATTGCCTCTATCAGGAAATATCCTGCCGCACTTCCAAGAGCATGAAGCAGAAGGGAAATGTTATTCAGAAATTTATACCACTTCATTCAAACGCTCCTTTATTTCATCATCTGCTCCAACTGCAGAGTGACCTTCTCCATCATTTCTTTATATTTCTGAAGTTTCTCTTTCTCCGCATTTACCTTGGCTTCCGGCGCTTTATTGACAAAGTTCGGATTTCCAAGCATTCCTTCGCAGCGGGAAATTTCTTTGAAAAGACGTTCCTTTTCTTTTGTAAGACGCTCTGCTTCCTTTTCCTTGTCAACCAGGTCTTCCAGAGGCAGATAAACAACCGCGTTGGAAACAACAATCGAAACCGCATCCTCCCCGATTCCGTCCTTAGTCTCCTGTACATGGATTTCTTTGGCAAATGCCAGATTCACAAAGGAACGGCTGCTCTTCTCGTACATGGTACATACATCCGCATTTTTGCCTACGATAAAGACATTGGTTTTCCGGTTCTGGGGTACATTCATGGCAGTTCTTGTATTACGGATACCTCTTACTGCCTCCTTGAAGCTCTCGATTGCGGTCTCTGCATCCTTAAAATTCCATGCTTCCTTATATTCCGGCCAGTGGGCGATCATAATGGAAGCTTCCTCCGGAAGAAGGGTGCAGTAGATTTCTTCTGTGATAAACGGCATAAACGGATGGAGAAGCTTCAGGCCTTCTGTCAGGGCTGTCCGAAGGGTCCAGAGGGCCTCGTTTGCAGCCTTAGGATCTTCCTCTGCCCTCCACAGGCGAACCTTGGCAAGCTCGATATACCAGTCGCAGAGCTCATCCCACAGGAAGTCATATACCTTCTGTACCGCAATCCCAAGCTCATATTTTTCCATATTTTCCGTTACCTCACGGATCACGGTATTCAGATGGGAAAGGATCCACTTGTCCTCCTGGCACAGTGTTTCCAGGTTTTCCGGACGGGTCACGGTCTTTCCTTCCAGGTTCATCATAATGAAACGGGACGCATTCCAGATCTTATTTGCAAAATTGCGGCTGGATTCCACACGCTCCCAGTAGAAACGCATATCATTTCCGGGCGCGTTTCCGGTGATCAGAGTCAGACGAAGGGCGTCGGCACCGTACTTATCAATTACTTCCAGAGGATCGATCCCGTTTCCAAGGGATTTGCTCATTTTGCGTCCTAAAGAATCCCTTACCAGACCATGGATCAGTACATGGTGGAAAGGTGATTTTCCGGTCTGCTCAAAAGCAGAAAATACCATACGGATTACCCAGAAGAAGATAATATCGTATCCTGTTACCAGCACATCTGTAGGATAGAAATACTCCAGCTCCTCTGTTTTTTCCGGCCATCCCAAAGTGGAGAAAGGCCAAAGCGCAGAGCTGAACCAGGTATCCAGGGTATCCTCATCCTGATGAAGATGGGTACAGCCGCATTTCGGACATTTTTCCGGCATTTCTCTGGCAACCACCACTTCACCGCACTCATCGCAGTAATAAGCAGGGATACGGTGCCCCCACCAAAGCTGACGGGAAATACACCAGTCACGGATATTCTCAAGCCAATGCAGATAGGTCTTTCCAAAGCTTGGCGGTACAAACTCCAGATCCCCTGTATTCAATACTTCGACAGCCGCCTTTGCCATCTCATCCATTTTTACGAACCACTGGGGCTTAACCATGGGCTCCACAGTAGTGCCGCAGCGGTCATGGGTTCCTACGCTGTGGCTGTGAGGAACTACTTTTACCAGAAGTCCCAGTTCTTCAAGATCTGCCACCATGGCCTTCCGGGCCTCATAGCGGTCCATGCCTGCGTATTTGCCGCCCAGGGAGTTGATGGTAGCATCATCATTCATAATATTGATTTCCGGAAGATTATGGCGTCTGCCCACTTCAAAGTCATTGGGGTCGTGTGCAGGTGTGATCTTTACGCATCCTGTTCCGAATTCTTTGTCTACATATTCGTCTGCAATTACCGGAATCTCTCTGTCCGTAAGAGGCAGCTTCAGCATCTTGCCTACCAGGTCTTTGTACCTGTCATCCTCCGGATTTACTGCTACTGCAGTATCTCCGAGAAGGGTTTCCGGACGGGTGGTGGCGATTTCTACAAAGCGTCCTTCTTCTCCGACGATGGGATAATTGATATGCCAGAAAAATCCGTCCTGGTCCTCATGCTCAACCTCTGCGTCAGAAATGGAGGTCTGACAGACAGGGCACCAGTTAATGATCCTGGAGCCTTTGTAAATATAGCCTTTTTCATATAATTTGATGAATACTTCCTGAACAGCCCTGGAGCATCCCTCATCCATGGTGAATCGTTCTCTCTCCCAATCTGCGGAAGCACCCAGTTTCTTTAACTGGTTAATAATCTTTCCGCCGTATTCCTCTTTCCATGCCCATGCATGCTTTAAGAATTCCTCACGGCCGATCTCGTTTTTATCAATGCCTTCTTTTTTCAGTTTTTCAATAACTTTCACCTCAGTTGCAATGGCTGCATGGTCTGTTCCGGGCTGCCACAGTGCTTCATATCCCTGCATTCTCTTAAAGCGGATCAGAATATCCTGCATCGTTTCATCCAGTGCATGTCCCATATGAAGCTGTCCGGTTACATTGGGCGGCGGCATCACAATGGTAAATGGCTTCTTGTCCGGATTTACTTTTGCGTGAAAGTATCCGTTATCCATCCATTTCTGATAAAGACGTTCCTCAATGCCCTTGGGATCATAAGTTTTTGCCAGTTCCTTACTCATATTGTCCTCCTTGCAAAAATATAGTTTGTTTTGTGTAAGAGGTTTCAAAAAAGCCCCTCACACATACGTGTGAAGGGCGATCTATACCGCGGTACCACCTTCATTATGCAGAAACCTGCACATCTCATTTATCTTTAACGCAGATCTACGGGAAAGCCTACTTAAGCTATGACAAGCATCCGCACATTCAGCATTCCGGCTCCAAAGCTACCTTGGGCAATCTCTTCCTCAAAATGCCTTCCACCCGATGGACATCTCTCTCTGTCAGGGACAATTGCCTACTCCTCTTTTTCTCAGCCTTTTTTATAGGCTTTACTATAATTGGATTTTTCCGGGTTGTCAAGCATGATTCTTTAATTTATTAATTTTTCACAATTCCAATCTCCCCCCACAGCCCGGAAGCAACCGGCTTTTTGATCATTTCACGTTCACGCCAGTTATATAGCCGCTCTTTTCTGCACTGTTCAAGGCTTCCTGTGGCATAGGGCCACTGCCGGATATTTTTCGGGGCAGCAGGTTCCGGATATTCCGGATCGATCATCCGATTGATCAGAAGATTTGTCACGTGAACCCGGATCTCATTGATTCCTTCCCGAAGGGCTTTCCGGATATCGATCCTGTACGGGCGCTTGATCAGCGTTTCCACAGACATTCCGTTCAAATAGATTTCCGCAGTCTCCCCCACATGGGCAAATTTCAGCATTACCCTGGAAGCCTCAGCGATTTTTTCCCATTGTTCCCGGGATATTTCAAAGGTACAGCTGTACACCCCGGTACCGGAATAATAAGCAAGTTCCGGCTCCTGTTCCCAGCTTTTCAGACTCTCATACTCTTTTCGGAATTCCTTTTCCGGAACTTCCAGCGTCCAACCTTTGGAGATGTCCAAAAGCAGCTCCTCTTCCTGCTCTTTTGATACAGTTACAGGTTCTTCCATCCCGTCGGCAAACACAAAGATCAGAGACTGGAAGCCCTCCATCGTCAGGGTAACCTCCATGTCTTCCCCGTCCTTTTTCCAGCTGTGAACTTCTTTTTCCTCTCCGGTCATGGGGTCAAATACACAGAAATTCCGGTTCTGATTATGGAAACGCACGTTTTCCCTGTAATCCTCCGGGCTGATGTTTGACACAAAATAAATATCTTCCGTATCGGTTTTTCTATGCACATACCCTATGACATCCGAGTGACTGCTGATCTTTACATCCGGTTTCTTAATGGATTGCAGCGCATCCTGCAGGCTTTCAAACTTATCCTTCGTTATGCAGACTTCTCCTTTTGCTTTCATCTCCCTGCCAATGTGCTCCACCCTTTGACTGTCCCTCCAGTATCCTATCAGCCCGCAGGATTTTTCCGGCAGCCGTTCCGCTGCCAAAATCTTTCCGCCCTTTTTGGCGATCTCCTGGATTTTTTCCATGGAGGAGACAGGAATGCGTTCACATTCAATCAGGACCAGCGTATCGTATGGATACTCGTCCCAGCGTTCCAGCACATCATCATTCACAAAATCAAACCAGTACCCGGCCTTATGGAGGCCATTTATACAGGCAGATTCCAGCCTTTCGTCCAGCTTCATGCACATATGGGTATCTGCCATGGGCATCTCCGACCAGATATCGTGCTGCGGCAGATAAACTGCAGTCGTTATGGGCATGGTTCCTCTCTGCATAAAATCGCACACCCGGTTTATATAAAGGCCGATCCTGTCAAAATATTTCCACCAGGTATTTGTGTGATTGATATTGCTGGATGCATAAAAAGCAAGCGTTCCTTCTTTTTCATCCCTGCTGTAGCTGTAGCCATGATTGATGATCTGGTTGATTCCGTCCAGAAAAATACTGTCTGCTGCAGCCTTAATGTTTTCCAGTGATACCACAAATCTCGGAAAGCGCAGCCAGGTAAAAGACTCATTGGAGACAACCGGTTTATGGTAAACATGGGCTGCGGAAACAGCCAGCTTTCTGTGGATCACATTCACCTCATAACGATCAAACGCGGAAAATGTTTCCCCCTCCGGAATATCTGCCGCACCGTATGCTTTCAGGACATCCCCCCAGGTTCCATGAGCCTGGATCCTGGATTTTGCCCCTTTCTCATGGCACCAGGCAGTCAGCTCCTCAAAAAAGTTCTCTACCGTCAGCTCCGCCATGGTCTTTTGATAATCATAGCGCACCTGCTGGGTCATTCCCTCAATCTCTCCCCACAGCGCATAAATATAAGGGTGAAGATCATACCCTCTTCTCTTCTTAAATTCCTCATAAAGAATATCAGTCCAGTTATGCCCGAATACTTCGATAGAATCACAAAAATAGTTTGTGATCCTGCCCTCTCCCACATACTCCGCAATGGGATCCCCTGCATAGGCAAGAAAGGTGCGCAGGGATTCTTTCCGGTTATGATCCACGATCAGGCCGTCCCCTCCCCGCAGAGGTTTTAAAACGCGCATTTTTTTATCGCTGGAAACAAACAGTACGATTTTATGCGTTCCGGACGGAACATCCATCTCCTGAATCTCTGTTCCCCAGGGCCAGTTAAACAAATGCTTATCCACCACTTTGTCCATGATATCCACGATGGTTTCCGGAAGCATTCTGGCGTTTTCCATTTTCCCCATCACTGCTCCCACCACATTTCCATAGATCACCGTAGTCAGATCCTGCTGAAATCTGCATGGCCCCTGCACATCGATGGTAAACGGAAGGACGTTCTGCCCTGCCAGTTCTTCCGGCATAAAAGGGCCGCCAAAAGGCCAGGAGGATCCAAGAGTCAGGTCAAACTGCATGCCTCTTTTCTCTGTTTCCTCCGCAGCAAAACGAATCAGTTCCAGATATTCCGGAGACAGATAATCATAATTTTTGATTCCCTTTTCTTCATCGTCAGCTTCCAGGGGGTAAAGAATCTGCAGTTCCACACCCCCAAGTCCTGCCTTCTCGATTTCATCCAGTTCACGGATAAGTTCGCTTTTCTCAACTGCACAGCCGTACCACCACCAGCGGGTTCTTCCTCTTGTCTCCTTCCGGGGAAAAAGCATCCGGTTCTGTACTTCTTGTTTATTCACTCCCGTATCCTCCTACATTCAAGTATCTCTGTTTCACAATTTCCAGAACCCGGCTTATTCCTTTACAGCACCGGCTGTCATTCCTTCCACAATAAATTTCTGCATTGCAGCGAACATCACCGCAGTGGGAAGAAGTGCCATCACGCCTCCTGCCATCAGAAGTCCCCATTCCACATTGTATTTTCCGATAAGAGTCTTCAGACCCACAGGAATCGTCCACATATCCGGTGTACTGATAAAGATCGAACCAGCAATCAATTCATTCCATGCTCCGATAAACCCAAAGACAAATACGGATACGATTCCCGGAAACATAATGGGAAGTACGATTTTAAACAGTGACTGCATTTTATTGCATCCATCCACTCTTGCCGCTTCTTCCAGAGTAACCGGTATTCGCTCAAAAAAGCTTCTCATGGTTACCAGACAGAATGGAAGGTTCACAGTCACATAATAAATAAAAAGCCCCAGATGAGTATTGATCAACCCCATCTCAGAAAACCGCAGGTATAAAGGAATGATCACCAGAATTCCGGGAATCATCTGTGTCACAAGGAAAAACAGGATCACAGCAGACTTTCCTTTAAATTTATAGCGTGCCAGCGCGTAACCTCCCAGCATGGAAAGAAGGGTGATCACAAAAGCGGATGTCACGGATACGATAAGGCTGTTTGTCAGCAGTGTCAGATAATTATACTGGGAAAATAATCCTGTATAATTTTCCGTTGTCACTTCATGCGGATAATAGGTAACATTGTTCAGATCCAGAATTTCTCCGCTTGTTTTAAAGGAGGTTGCTGCAATCCAGTAAATCGGCAGCACGATCACCAGAAAGAAAAATACCAGAATCGCCACCCTCAAAATTGTCCAAAGTGCATTTCTTGTTTTTCTGTTCATTAGAAATCACCTGCCTTATCGTATTTCGTAATTTTCAGGAAGAGCATCGCATACGCTCCCATAAGGATCATGATCACCACACCCAGAGCAGACGCAAAGCCAAAGTCATAGGTGCCGAAAGCTTTCGAGTACATATATGCAGGCAGCGTCTGGGAAGAATTCGCAGGCCCCCCGTTTGTAATGACAAGAACAAGATCAAAAGAGTTAAAAACCCATATCGTCCTGAGAAGCACAGTGGTAATGATGGTCGGTTTGATATAGGGCAGTGTGATCTGGAAAAACTGCCGCACTACGCCGCATCCATCCACGTTGGCAGCTTCATAGATATCTGTAGGAATAGACTGCAGAGCTGCCAGGATCATGATTGCAAAGAACGGAATTCCCATCCAGATCATGGCAATGATCACCACCGCCAGAGAATATCCCGGAGTTCCAAGCCATGCTATTTTTTCATCGATTATACCCAGATCCAGCAAAATATTATTTACGACACCATATTCTCCGTTAAAGGACCAGCGGTAAATCAGACCCACAACAAATCCGGAAAATGCCCAGGGAAGAAATACGATGGACTGGTAAATCCCTCTTCCCCGGAATTGTTTTTTCAATGCAAGGGCAAGTGTCATTCCCAGGATAAATTGCCCGAATACGGATACGACCACATATACCAGTGTATTTTTAAGAATCATTAGTGTATCTGTATCGTCCAGCAGCTTTTTAAAATTTTCAAGTCCGTTAAATGTGATATTATTCGGAGCCGTAAGCTTATAATTCTGAAATGCCATAATAAAACTGTTGATCAGCGGATACCCAAATAGCAGCAGGAGAATTATAAGTGCAGGAAGCAGAAACATCCAGGGTTCCAGTTTCTTTCTAGTTTTCATCCGAGTCAGATCCCCCTTTTTTTATTTTAAAAACGGCGAGGATTAATGCTCCTGTTTCCTCACATTAATCCCCTCCGTCTTGTCACTTAACTGATAAAACTATTCTGTTTATTACTGCATTGTCTGCGGAGACTCAACAGTAGCGCCTTCATTATTTGCCAGATATTCTTTCATTCTGGACTCCAGTTCTGTGCCGATCGTTGTCAAAAACTCTTCTGCTGTCTGTTTGTCAAGAAGGTATTTCTGCAATTCTGTATGCAGAGTATCCTGGTGCATATCTGTATAGTTGAAAGGACCATACATTGGAGGAACTGTAAAATTCGGGTCATTTAACTGTGCAAGGAACGGTGCATACGGGCCATCCGGACCATAAGTATCGTCATCACCCACATCGTTCTTCACCGGGATCAGTCCGCCCATCTTGCAGTATTCTATATTGTTGTCCGGTCTTGCCAGGAAATCGATCAGCTGGATTGCTTCCTCAGGATGTTCGGAAGACTTGGATACGGTATAAGCATATGGGCTTCCTGCCGTGTTCATCAGTTTTCCGTCTACTGTGGAAACCGGCATTGGAAGAACCCCCCAGGTATCCGGATCCATTTTTTCCTGACAGGAGATTGCCACCTCAGAGTCATTGGATAAAGTACCTGTCAGTCCGCCGGTAAAGTTATCCACCATCTCTACAAAGCCCCAGTTTACAGAATCTTCCGGCGCATATCCTTCTTTGTAAATAGCGCACCATTTTTCAACTGCTTCCACGCACTCCGGAGAATCCAGAAGGAAATTTCCCTCTTCATCGTAAACATATCCGCCGGTAAATGTCTGAAGATATGCCAGCAGCGGATCCACTGCTCCACGGGCACCGCGGAAAGAGTTTCCGTAATGATTCTCTTCCTTGTTATACAATGCTTTGATCAGATCAAAATATGCGTCGTAGGTCCAGTCAGCCCCTGTGGGAATCTCATAACCGATCTCTTCCACCCAGTCTTTTCTGTAGAAAATTCCTTTTACCATAAAGCCATCCGGAACTGTGTAAATATGGCCATATTTCTCCTGCTCTGCTTTCCAGTTAAGGTTTCTTACAGCGTCTACAAATTCTTCTCCATGTTCTGCCACATAATCATCCATAGGAAGGATCCAGTCTGCTTCCGTGAACTGGCCCAGCCACAGGAAATGGGTGGTGATGACGTCCGGCAATTGGCCGGAGGTTCCCAGAACCGTCAGCTTATTCGCTGCATCGTCCCATGGAACACTTTCGTAATTAACAGTAATTCCGGTTTCTTCTTTAAATTTTGCAAATGCAGATTCATAATACTGCTGTCTCTGCGGACTCGGGCTTACGTCAATAAAACGAAGGCTCACGTCCGACTCAGCTTCCGCCAGAACTACTGTTGCGCTTCCCAACATCATAGCTGCAGCCAATGCACTTGCTACTACTTTTTTTGCTTTCATATTTTTTTCTCCTTTTTCCCGGAACTCAATACCTAAGTCCCTGTTATTTTTCACCCTTGTCTCGTTTCCCGCCGGTCACGCATGTGAGGTATTGCCGGTCAGACCATTTATAAGTTTATGATACCATTTCCATTGATTTCTGTCAATTATTTTTATATTTTTTCTGTTTTTGCCTAAATTAAACAGAATACTTTGTGCGTTTTTCCCTGTTTTTTCACTTTTTTCATCTTGACTTTTGAAAGAGATTCTTTTATTCTATTCGTAAATCACCCTATCTCAGAACTACAAATTCATTTCAAAATGGGGAGGATATTATGAATAACCGTGATCGCTTTCACGCAATCATGAACTACGAAAAACCGGACCGTATGCCTGCCGTCCACTTCGGATTTACCCCGGAGGTAATTGAAAAATGGGTGCAGGAAGGTCATTTAAGCAAGGATGTATTGAACCTGCCGGATTACTCCTTTGAACTGGAGGATATTGTCGGCGAAAAGCTTGGCTTTGATTTTGGATGGCATGCCTGCCGTCTGACTACCACCGAATTGTTTCCCTTTTTTGAGGAAAAACTTGTAGAACATCTTGACAATGGCTTTGATAAGGTATTAAACAGCGACGGGGTTTTTATCCTGCAAAAAGAAGGAGCAGGGTCTATCCCCGCAGAGATCGACCATCTTTTAAAAGACCGTGCATCCTGGAATCAGCATTACCTGCCGCGTCTCACCTATTCCGAAGACCGTTTTTCCCAGGATGAAATGAACTATCTTCTCTCCCAGCAGGAAAAAGGGAATCCCATCGGGCTCCACTGCGGAAGCCTTTGCGGACGGATCCGTGACTATCTGGGCATTACGGGAATGAGCTACATGATGGTGGATGATGAAGATCTGTTAGCGGAAATGTTTCAGCAGCTCGGTGAGCTTTGCGTAGCTTCTGTCCGCCGCTCCCTTAAGACCGGAATCCAGTTTGATTACGGTCATTTCTGGGAGGACATGTGCTATAAGAACGGTCCGTTGATCTCACCGGACTTCTTTGAGGAACACACAGCACCTTATTACCGTCAGATTGCAGATCTTCTGTCTGAGCACCACGTTTCCGTGGTGAGCGTTGACTGTGACGGACTTATTGACCGACTGATTCCTGTATGGCTGAAAAACGGGGTCAATACCATGTTCCCTATTGAGGTTGGTACCTGGGATTCCAGCATCGCGCCATGGAGGGAGCAATACGGAAAAGATCTCCGGGGCATCGGCGGAATGCGCAAGAAGCTTTTTTCCATGGATTATGCTGCGATTGACGGAGAGATAGAGCGTCTTTCCGCGCTGGCTTCTTTGTCAGGCTACATTCCCTGTCCTGACCACCGGATCCCGGTTGATGCCAAATGGGAAAACGTACAGTATTACTGTGAAAAAATCAAAAAAATTCAAGTCTGATACTTTTTTACAGAAAATCAGGCGGAACCAGCTTTTGGAAAAGCAGGCTCCGCCTGATTCTTATTGATCTTTTATTGAATTCCCTTGTAAATTTTCAGATCCAGCTCCACAATGCTGTCATAAGAATGCAGTGCTCCCTTGATATCCTTTGCCCGCATCTGCCGAACCATCTGAAGATGATAGGGAAAGGTCTGAAGCAAAATAGCAAGATAATCAATTCCCGCTTTCTCACAATATCCGTATAATTCATTATCAAAAGCCTCATACATTCCGATCATATTGCATACCATGCCGGACATTTCCCGATTCTTATAACTTTCCGACAGTGTTTTATGAAATACATGATCCATCTCTTTGGGCATGATCCCGTCACGGGCGATTTCACACATCTCCGATGCGATCCGTTCCAGTTTATCCAGACGTTCCTCCGAAATGTCCGGAATCACCTTTTCCAGACAGTAGCGCTCCAGAACTGTTTTTATCTCAAACAGATCAAGAAAATTCTTCAATGCCAGATAGACATTAAACTGCAAACCTTCCGCATGCTCTGCAACAAAGGTTCCCTTTCCCACTTTCACACAGACAGTTCCCTGTTTCTCCAGTTCCCGGATTGCCTCTCTAATCGTGGAACGTCCTACGCCCCACTTGCTTGCCAATACCCGTTCTCCCGGAAGCTTCTCTCCGGGCTGAAGCTTCTTGTCCTTGATGTACTGCACAATCTTGTCCGCCAAAGACGAATACAGCATTCTTTTTTCTCCTGTTACATTGTTTTGCATGTTTTTCCTCACCATATGTTTCTACTAATATTGGGGCAAAAGAGCTTTTGCCCCCGAAGATATTTCCATTATAATGTATCTTTAAAGACTCCGTCAAGTAAACTGCCCCATCATTCTACACTTTTCAGCGATTCCACCATGTCGATCTTCTTCAGCTTAAAGTGCATTGCCAGGTTCACTACAGCAGAAAACACACTGGTGAGCACAGCACAGTACAGGAAACTTACAGGACGTACATTTCGCCCGAACATAACGGAATCCACCTCTACGGTAACGATAATAAAACGGTGGAGGATCACACCGAAGCCCGAACCGAAAATAATGCCAAGAATGGTCAGCAGGATATTTTCCCTCAGCACATACTGGGATACCTCTCCGTCAAAAAAGCCTAAGACCTTCAAAGTGGCAAGCTCCCGCTTTCGCTCTGTGATGTTGATGTTGTTCAGGTTATAAAGTACCACAAAGGCCAGCATACCTGCTGAAACGATCAGAACCACAATGACCAGGCCCAGGGTTCCAAGCATACGGTCTACCTGCTCCGCAATGGTTGTGGTATAGGTAATGCTCAGAGCTGCCGGATAGGTAAGGATTTCCTGTCCGATGGCCTCCGCCTCTTCTTTGTATTCCTCCTTGAGAGTAAATTCAATATCCGGATAATCCGGTTTTTCACCAAAGGTTTCCTCATAGATCTTCGGGGTCATATAAACATAATGTCCCAGATAGTTCTCCGTAATGGCTGCAATTTTCACCTGATATGATTGATTCTCCCACTCCAGAGGCAGGATATCCCCCACCTTCAGGTTCATAAGGCTTGCTGTTTTCTCACAGATCACAGCTCCCTCATCTGTAAGGTCATACCGCTCTCCGGTTTTTCTGTCTTTTAAGGTAACATCCTTGTGGAAATTATCCATATTTTCCGGCACGTACACATAGGTACTGATATAGGAGGTTCCTTTTGGAATCTTCATGGTATTGAACTGCACCCTGGTAAAACGATCTATTTTTTCGTTCTCTGCAAGATAGGAAAACAGTTCCTTCCGTTCCTCTTCCGTGGCATCTTCATCGTCTATCACCGTACCGTCATAATGCTGCAGTTCCTGATACTGGCGCACCGGAATATCACTGATAGAATCCCGGATGCCGAATCCGACCAGCATAAGCCCCATACTTCCGGATATACCGAAAATGGTCATAAACAGTCTCTTCTTATAGCGAAACAGATTTCTGAGGCAGGACTTCCAGGTAAAGTTCAAGTGCTTCCAGAAGAATGTCATCCGCTCGATCAGGACTCTCTTTCCTTCTTTTGGTGCAGGAGGCCGCATAAGGGAAGCCGGCGTCTCTGCAAGTACCCGGTAACAGGAGGAAACTGTGGCCCCTACCGTGCAGACAATTGCTGCCAGAGAAGCAATCAGCGCATATTTCCATTCATAATCAATCACCAGATTGCTGGCCATGTTGTGATACATGATCCCGTACGCCTTAATGATAATGTAGGGCAAAATCTTTTCCCCAATGAGAATCCCGAAAATACTGCCTCCCACAGTAGCCAGAAAAGCATAATTCAGATATTTTGAAGCAATGGCGTATTTGCCGTATCCAAGAGCCTTCAGCGTACCGATCTGAGTCCTTTGCTCTTCCACCATTCTGGTCATGGTGGTGAGGCTGATCAGGGCTGCCACCAGGAAAAAGATTACAGGAAATACTTCCCCGATATTCCGGATCCTGTCCGCATTATCTCCGTAATCCGAATATTCCGGCAGGTCAGAACGATTCGTCACATACCATTCCGGTACTTCCAGATCGTCGATTTCCTTTTGGGCGTCTGCAATTTTCTCCTCGCCATCTGCGATCTCTTCCTCTGCTTCTTTCTTTCCGTCTTCGTATTCCTTCCAGCCGTCTTCCAGCTCCTTTTCGGCATCCTCTATATCTTTTTTCGCATCCTTTAGTTTCTGCTGGTTTTCTTTGATCTCTTTTTCTCCGTCAGAGAGTTTCTTTTCATTTTCTTCAATTTCCCGCTCTCCGTCAAGGAGTTCCTGTTCTTTTTCCGCAATTTTCCTCTCTCCGTCAAGGAGTTTCTGCTCATTTGCGGAAATCTCTTCCTGGGCGGAAGATAACTTTGCCTGGCTTGCGTTTACTGTATCCTGTGCAGCGGCAAGAGTCTGGTAATTCTTCTCCAGCTCTTTTTTGGCAGAAGCAGCTTCCTGTTCTTTGGAAGCAATGGTTTTCTCTCCTTCCAGAAGAGCGGCTTCCTGTTCGTCCAGCTGGATTCTGCCCTGTTCGATTTCCTTCTGGCCTGCCGAAAGGGCTGCTTCATTTTCTGCAAGTTCTGCTTTTTTCTGTTCCACCTGGGCAAGGCCGCCTTCGATGGAACCAAGGGCTGCTTCCAGTTCTGCCCGCTTCCCTGCCAGCTCTCCCTGTACACTCTGAAGCTTTTCCTCAAGAGCCGCAGCCGCTCCTCTGGCCTCCATAAGACCCGCCTGCGCCTGGGATAAAACAGCAGCCGCAGCGTCCAGTTCCTCCTGGGATGCATTTCCGGCTTCCACTTCCTGGCTGAGCCTGTCATATTCCGCCTGGGCGGCATCCACTCCTGCCTGAGCCTGGGCGGCTGCTGCATTGGCAGCATCCAGGGCGCTTTCAAGCTCCGGAATCTGCGCCTCCCCTGCGGAAACCTGTTCAAGCCCGGCAAGGCACTGTTGCTTCTGTTCCGAAAGTTGGGTTTGCATCTGCTCCAGTTCTATCTTTCCGGAAGCAATCTGCGTTTTCGCCGCTTCGATTTCTTTTTGTTTGGCATCCAGAGTAGATCTTCCCTCAGAAATGGCCTTTTTTCCGGCTTCCACTTCCTGCTTTTTTGCGGAAAGCTGGGCAATGCCCTCTTCAAGTTCTGCCTCCCCGTCATGATACTGCTGCCATGCAGAAGCAAGCTTCGCCTTCTCCGGATTCAGCTGGGCCCATCCATCGGAAACCTTGGCCTTGGCATCGGAAAGCTGGGCTTTTCCATCTTCCAGCTCTTTTCTGGCGTCAGAGAGCTGGATCTTTCCGTCTTCCAGTTTTTTTCTGGCATCCTCCAGTTCCTTTTTGCCGTCTGCAATTTCTTTTTTGGCATCTTTCAATTCTTTTTTGCCGTCGTTATACTCTTTTTTTCCGTCTGAGAGTTCTTTTTCCCCGTCTTTTAATTTCTTCCAGGCATCAGCAAGCTCCTCATCCGCTTCCCTTTTCCCATCTTCCAGCTCTTTCCTGGCATCGGCAAGTTTTTCCTCTGCTTCCTCCATCACACTGTCATAGCGGATGCTGCACCGGATATCCACAATGCCCTCCACACGCTTCCCGATCTTATCCACAAGATTATCATAAGCGTCTGTATAACTGATCATTTCATCCGCATGATCCACCCGAAGATAGATCTGTGTATAAATTTCCTGGTCAAAATCCTCCGGGAGCACATAAACAAATCCGTTGACCTCACCGGAGCCAAGTGTGGTATTTCCTCTGTTAAAGGATATGTAAAGAGGACTGCTGCCTATTCCCACCACGGTAAATTCTTCTGTTTTTAAAAGTTCACTGTCCCCGTCCTGGCGGAATTTCAGCACATCGCCCACCTGATATCCCCGCTTGGATGCAAATACACTGTCCAGAAGACATTCCCCGCTCTTTTCAGGCAGACGACCCTCTGCAGCCGTAACCAGATTGATCCGGGCATCCATACATTCCACATGGACCACCTTCTGGTCATTTTCCTCACCGCAATACACATCCGCAGAAAAAGACCCAACAGCCTCTTCCACGCCTTCCACATTCTCCAGGGCTTCTATATCCTCCCCGGTAAGTCCCATGGTTCCTACGATTTTCATGTCCATCAGCTTCGCAGCATCATAATAGGCATCCCCGGAAAAGCGCATATCGGGAGAGGCGGCCTGTATCCCGGAAAAGAAAGCCACCCCCAGGGCAACGATAATAAAAATTGAAATAAATCTCGCCTTATTTTTGCGGATTTCCATCCAAAAATCTTTCTTCAATGCTTTTTTCATTTACCCACCTACCACTCGATTTCTTCTATGGGAGTCGGATGCTCATTCTCTGTCATTGAGGATACCTTGCCGTTTTTGATCCGGATCACTCTATCCGCCATGGGGGTCAAAGCAGAGTTATGCGTAATGACGATCACCGTCATCCCCTTTTCCCTGCACATATCCTGAAGAAGCTTTAAAATCGCCTTGCCTGTCCGGTAGTCCAGAGCACCTGTAGGCTCGTCGCACAAAAGCAGCTTGGGGTTCTTGGCAAGAGCACGTGCAATGGAAACCCGCTGCTGTTCACCGCCTGACAGCTGCGCCGGGAAATTCCCGAGACGATCCCCAAGTCCCACTTCTTCCAGGACGGTCCTTGCATCCAGAGGTTCCTTACAGATCTGAAGGGCAAGTTCCACATTTTCCAGAGCTGTCAGATTTGGCACCAGATTATAAAACTGGAACACAAACCCGATATCCTCCCTCCGATACCCCGTAAGCTGCCGGTTATTATATTTTGCGACGTTATTTCCATCCACCCAGACGTCGCCGGAGGTTGCAGTATCCATCCCCCCAAGGATATTCAGAACCGTAGTCTTTCCGGCACCGCTGGGCCCTACAATGACCACAAATTCCCCTTTCGCGATCTGAAAGCTGATTTCATCCACAGCAATGATCTTCACCTCTTTGGATCCGTAGATCTTGGATACTTTTTCCAGTTTCACATAATCTTCTTTCTGTCCGTTCATTCAGTCAATTCCTCGTTTTCTTTATATATTCGCTGCCGAACTGCTTCCGATCCTGTCGCATCCCGCTTTCAGAAATTCTTCCATTGCTTCCGCACTTCTGATTCCTCCTGCTGCCTTTATTTTCACAGAAGGTCCGATATGCTCCTTAAAAAGTGCGATATCCTTAGGCTCAGCCCCCGCAGTTCCAAAGCCCGTAGAAGTTTTGATATAATCTGCACCTGCAGCTGTGACGATCCTGCAAAGCTCTGTTTTTTCTTCGTCCGTCAAATAGCAGGTTTCAATGATCACCTTCAGAATATGGTCTCCTGCAGCTTCCCGGAGCTTTTGAATTTCCGCCTCTACAGCCGCATAATCGCGGTTCTTTACATCGCAGAGATTAACCACCATATCGATTTCATCCGCACCGTCCTTAAGGGCTGTTTTCACCTCGGCCACTTTTGCCTCCGTCACACTATAGCCAAGGGGAAAGCCTACTACTGTACAGATGCGCACCTGGTTTCCGAAGGCTTCCCTGATTTTGGAAATATAGCAGGGCGGCACGCAGACAGATGCAGTTTTCAGTTCTATCGCTTCTTTACATAACTGAACAATGTCCTCCCAGGAAGCGTACGCCTTTAACTGAGTATGATCCACATGGGATAAAATTTCCGTTTTCTTCATGAATATCTCCTTTCTTTCATCAGAATTGCACCTTCCGGATTTTTACTTCCTATGACTCCAGATTTTTTCCTGTGAAGCTGAAAGGCAGTAATTCCGAGAGCGCATAAGTTTGATGATCCTCCAAAGATCTCGGCAGAATAATTTCAAAAGTTTCCGGCTCACAGAATTCTGCCATTACCTGTCTGCAAATGCCGCAGGGTGCACAGTACTCAAACTCGGGAGCATCTTTCCCCTTCCCTGCAATGGCAATGGCACGGAACTCCCTTTCTCCTTCGGACACTGCTTTGAAAAAGGCCGTCCGCTCTGCGCAGCAGCAGGCGCCGTAGGATGCATTTTCTATGTTGCAGCCCTGATAAATCCTGCCGTCCTTTGTCAGAAGTGCAGCACCTACCTGAAAACCGGAATATGGAGCATAAGCTTTTCTTTTTGCCTCAAAGGCTGCCTTTATCAGTTTCTGCTTTATTTCTTCCGTCATTTCTTTTTGCCTCCTTCCTATCATTAAAGATTATTGTACCACAAAAAGGCACTGCCTGGAAATCCCCGGCAATGCCTTTTCACTTATTTTTCACTTTTTCTTTTTCCGTGTCATGAGACCTCCGATACGTCCTGTCTCTTTTGCGGAAAGACTTTTCCAGCCGCTCTCCAGTACCTTGTCAAGAAGCCCCAGTTCCCTGGCAATTTCGTACTTCATCTCTTCGTCTCTGTTAAGCTCTCCCTTTCGAAATGCTTCCACTTCCTTATCTTTATTCAATGTCCTCACACTCCTTGCTTTCATTCACAGTTCCGCCGGGGCGAAAATCTGTTCCTTCTTTGTTTCTTTTGGAGTATGGACATTTTCCGGGAAGAATATACATCCCGGGGCAAATGTTTTATTTCGGAATGACGATGGCTGCAATGATATATGCCCAGATTCCTGCACCGCCTATGCAGGTAAAAATAATCCATGCAAGACGTACCAGGGTAGGGTCAATGTTAAAATATTCCGCAATGCCTCCGCATACGCCGCAGAGCATGCAATTTACAGATGATTTGTAAAGTCGTTTGTCTCTCATTTGATATTCCTCTCTTTCCTCATATTAGATACAAAAGTAACTGTTCCGTGCCTTCACGGCTGCACTCATTTTCTTCATGCTTCAAAGCTTAACCGGACTTCTCCGATACCGCACTCCAGATCAATTTCTCCTGCGGAACCCGGATAAGTGATTTCCTTTTCTTTCGCAAAACCGCTGTAGCTGTCGTCTGCAATGGTAATATCTCCGATTCCGCATTCCAGATGATAATCATAGTCCTCTACTTTGCCTTTTATGGAAAGGGAAAGGCTGCCGATTCCGCATTCTCCGTCAATTTTCCGGGCAGTCACTCCGGTAAGCTCTGCGTTTCCGGTACCAACCTCCACATCCAGGCTTTTCACAGTGATGGAATCTCTGTTGGTAAATTCTCCCGCACCGATTTCGATTTCCATCTTATCTGCCATAAGATCTCCCTGAATCTCAACGCTCCCGGCTCCTACACAAATCTCCAGTTTAGAAAAATTTTTCCCTATCGGATAAGAAACCGTTACGGAGCGGCCGCTTTTCTTTTTCGTACTTTTAATCTTTAATCCGGAAGAACCGGTTTCTACTTTTACGCTTTGGGAGGAATCGTTTTCGACCTCCACCAGTATCTTATCTCCGCTATATGTCTGAAGTATCAGTTCGTCATAGCGAAGGTCGATCTCCATATTCTCTGCGGCTTCCACCTGATACGTTCTGATTCCTCCGCTTTCGTCGGATGCCGCTTCCTGATGATTTCCGTCATCATCGTCATCCCAGTCAAAATCCCAGTCTCCGTCCAAAACCATATAATCAGCCACCCTGGTAACATTTTTTTTCACCTCAGGAATATCTTTTCCGGAAGCGCCCATTGCTACTCCTGCTGCGGAAAATCCAATTCCTACCGCCAGAAACGTGCAAGCCAATACCATCATGATCCTGATGAATTTTCTCATATTTCCTCACCATTCCTTCTTCCTCTATGAAAGATTCTCTGAGCCAAATCCATGATTTTATAAAAAATCTTCGGGAGAATCCTGCAGACGATCCACACGGTTACAATACAAAAGGCCATTCCTAAAGCAGCCAGAAGGCATCCGACTCCAATGGTCAGAATTCCTGCTGCCGGAGCTCCGAAACAAAGATTGATTCCTGATATCACGGTTCCTGCCGCACCTGCCAGAATACCGATGGCTGCTGCGCCAAAAGCAAAGATTAAAAGAAACGGAAGGAGCAGGATCGTAATCACAACCCCCAGGATTCCCCCTACCGCACCGGTGATTACAGGAGCTGCAAATACCAGAAGAATCAAAAGCAGAATGCCTGCGCCTGCTCCCCTGCGTCTATGTTGGTCTGACGGACAACACTGTTCCCCGTGCCTTCCGCTTCTGTTTCTTCTTTCCTCTTCCCGCCTCTGTTCTCTTTCCCGGCGTTCCCTGGCACGTTCTTCTGCGCGGCTTCTGTATTCTTCTGCATGATTCCTTGTCTGATGAAACCGTTCTTCTGCCTGGCTTCTTGCCTGGTCAAACTGCTCGCCTGCGCGGCTTCGTGCCTGGTCAAACTGCTCGCCTGCGCGGCTTCTTGCCTGATCAAACTGCTCGCCTGCGCGGTTCATTGCCTGACCAAACTGCTCGCCCGCACGGTTCATTGCCTGACCCATCTGTTCTCCGGCACGGCTGAAGGCCTGATCCATGTGCTCTCCTGCTTTGCTGAAAGCCTGATCCATATGCTCCCCCGCACGGTTCATTGCCTGGCCCATCTGTTCTCCGGCACGGCTGAAGGCCTGTTCAAAACGCCCTCTGGCACGGTCTCTTCCGAATCTTCTCTCATTCGTGCCGCCTCTGTATTCTTCATAGCTCTGACGATCGTCCGCTTTGCCGGATCCGCCTTTTTCCTTTTGGGAAGTCTGTCCGGTCGGGGTAATGGCAGTATATTTATCAGGCATCTGCCCCGGCTCCCTGGTTCTGCTATCCTGGTACCCGCGCTCCGTGTATTCTGCATAGCTGTCATTGCTTTCCTTCAAATCTGCCTTGATGATGGAGGCAACCTTCTCCGGGCTTCCAAGCTCCCGGATGACTTCTTCACTTAAGTCCTCCCCTGCATCATCAAAATAACTCTCATAATAGTCAAGCGCTTCCTGCCGTTCACTCTCGGAGATATCGCTGAGCAGCCTCGCAAGCTGCTGCATAAACTGCGCTCTGTCCATATTCTATATTCCTCCCTCAAACATCCTGGTAATTTTCGATGAGTAGTTGATCCACTCTATTTTGTATAGGTTGAGCTGGGCAGCTCCCTTTTCGGTTAGTTTGTAATATCTGCGATTTCTTCCGGCGTGGGCCATGTCGTAGGTTTCCAGACAGTCGTCTTTCTGCAGGCGGCGCAGGACCGGATACAGGGTGGATTCGGATACATCCAGAACGCTGCGGACGTCCTGCGTGATTTTGTAGCCGTAGGTTCCTTCCGGCTCTTTGGAAACTACCGCAAGAACGATAGCATCCAGAAGGGCTGCTCCTGTGTTGAAAATCATGGAATCACTTCCTTTATTTATTGGTTTTATAGTATTATATGTTAGTGTAATATTATTTTGTTAGCGATATTATATACTGTATAGTATTATTTTGTCAATAGTATTTTGGGATAATGTTTTATGAATTATAATGGGGGAGGATGAGGACGCTGCCGATACATAAAAGCATGGATGCCCGGGTGGGTAGAGGTAGCGGACTAGGGGAATTTAAAAAATAGTGGAAAATGGGTTTCTGTTTGTAGAGAAAAAAATGCAGAACCGTTTGTTTTATATATTATGAATGATGACTCAGCAATATTTGATAATAACGCTGGAATGGAGGTTTTGATGGAAAGAGAGTTAAAATTGCCGGAGGCATTTCTGGATCGGATGAAAGAGATGCTTGGCGAGGAGTTTGGAGAGTTTATAGAAAGCTATGAAAAGCCCAGGACATATGGGCTGAGAGTGAATACTTTTAAGATTTCCTGTGAGGAGTTTGAAAAAATCGTGCCGTTTCCTGTGAAGAGGATTCCCTGGGTGGAGAATGGTTATTTTTATGGGGAGGACAGCCGCCCGGCAAGATGTCCTCTTTATCAGGCGGGGCTGTATTATCTGCAGGAGCCCAGTGCTATGACTCCTGCTTCCAGGCTGCCGGTGGAACCGGGAGATTATGTGCTGGATCTCTGCGCTGCCCCCGGCGGAAAGGCTACGGCCCTTGGGGCCAAGCTTCGGGGACAGGGGCTTTTGGTGGCTAATGATATCAGTACCTCCAGAGCAAGAGCCCTGCTTCGAAACCTGGAGCTTTTCGGTATCTCCAATGTATTTGTAGCAAATGAAAAGCCTGCCAGGCTGGCCCAGGCATTTCCGGAATTCTTTCATAAGATCGTTCTGGATGCTCCCTGCTCAGGGGAGGGAATGTTTCGAAAGGACGAGGCGCTTTCCAGAGACTGGACCCCGGAAAAATCCCAGGAGCTTGCGAAGGTACAGAGAGAGCTGCTTCTCCAGGCAGCGGACATGCTCCGCCCGGGAGGACTTCTTCTCTATTCCACCTGTACCTTCGCCCCCTGTGAGGACGAAGGCAGTGTCTCCTATCTCCTGGAACAGCGCCGGGATATGGAGCTTACGGACATGGAGGCTTACGAAAGCTTCTCACAGGGAAACCCTGCCTGGGGCAACGGCGATGCGAGTCTAAAAAAATGCATCCGCATCTTCCCTCACAAAATGAACGGAGAAGGCCACTTCCTGGCACTCTTCCAAAAGAAAGGCGCCACCCTCACCGAATCCCGGACCCTTCAGGGAAAACCCGACAAAAACACCCAAAAATGGCTCACGGAATTTTTCCACGAAATCGGCCTGAAAACCTTCCAGGGCTCCCCTTTCGACTGGACCCGTGTAGAAACGCGCGGAGAAAAAGTCTACTACCTCCCTCCGGTCCAGGCCAATTTCCGGGGCCTTAACTTCCTCCGCAACGGCCTCTACCTCGGTGACCTCAAAAAGAACCGCTTTGAACCCAGCCATCCCTTCGCCCTGGCCCTCCACAAAGACGACATCGAAGCGGGAATCCCCCTCCCCCTCTCCGATGACCGTCTCCCCCGCTACCTAAACGGCGAAACCCTCCAGATCACCCCCGAAGAAGCCCCCCACCCCAAAGGCTGGCACCTCCTCTGCCCCGAAACCTACCCCCTCGGCTTCGGCAAACTGGTAAACCAAACCCTAAAAAACAAATACCCCGCCACCTGGCGCCCCTAACCCTATACTCCCGAAGCTTCCCCCTGCCAGCAAGCAGCCCACCACTTATCGCCCTACCGCCTTACCAGTTATCCCCCACACCCTACCGACCTTACCAACAACCAGCCGCCCCCGCCGCCGCCCCGTCCCGTTCTGCCGGAAGGCGTGCCTGTGCGTTTGGGGGCATTTGCAGGAGCCTTAGAAACAGTTAGGTCCCTGTACTTCTGCGTTATTCAAAAAAATTGTGCTGTCTGAGCGAAGCGAGTTCACAATTTTTTTGAATGCATTTAGCAGAAGCACAGGGACCTTACTGTTTCTTACGGCTCCGAAACCGCCCCCAAACACACAGGCACGCCTTCCGGCAGAACGGGACGGGGCGGCGGCGGGGGCGGCGTCCCCCTCACACCCAAACCGCCTCATGCACCGCAAAGGAATAGATATAGGTCTCCCTCACCCTCTTCCCCAGCATCCTCTCCAGCGCCCCGGCGTATTCCTCCAGCTGCACCCTGTAAAGCTCCACCAGTTTTCCTTCTTCCCCTTTCCGGATCCTGTCCGTCTTATAATCCACCAGTATGATCTCCTCCCCTTCCAGAAAGTACGCATCAATGATCCCCTGCACCAGCACACGCTCGTCATCCGGCCATGTCTCATTCAGCATGGAAGCCCCCACCGAAATTACAAAAGGCTGCTCCCGATACAGTTTTCCGGCAAGCGCCGCCTTCTGCATCCGCTTCCCAAGAGGGCACTCCACAAACCGCAAAACATCCCCTGTATCAATACATGCCGCTTCCCCTGCCTCTATTTTCTGCTGCCGCAAAAGCCCTTCCACCTGTTCCCGAATCTCCTCCGCAGAAGCCACCCGGCCATAATCCAGGCATTCCATCACCCTGTGATAGGCAGTTCCCCTGGCAGCCCCCGTATACTCTTCCTCTGTCTCAGCCGCAAACCTTGGAACCAGCGGAGCAATATCCGGTTCGAAAAACAGGCTTTCCTCCCTGTCATACTCTCCCGCATAACTCCTCTTTTTCAGCTCCGAAACGCTGACTTTCACAGGGATTATCTTCAGATACTCATAAGGATACCGATAGCTGAACCGCTCTTCTATCAGATTTCTTGTCTCTTCATCATAAACCTTCCCGGCATCCCAGCCCTTCAGATACTCCATGCGCATCTGACTCTCCGCCTCATGAACCACCTCTTCCCCCGCCAGGTCCAGAGCCGTGATCTTCCGCACCACAAACTCCGCTTCCTGTCCATCAAGCAGATGTCCCCTGCAGGGAGTAATCCCGTATTCCCGGTAAAGTCCATCCATACAGCGATGTCTTGCCAGCGCGGGAAGCACATAATCCCAGTAGGTTTTCGCCTTCATGCGGCTTCCCACACTCAGCAGCACCTCCTCCCTGTCCCGGCACCGGGAAAGGGCAGTCACCCGTTCTTCAAGCTTCCCCACAGTCCCGGTAAGCACCAGTTTCTCCTTTGCCCTGGTCAAAGCCACGTACAGCACACGCAGCTCTTCCCCCAGGCTCTCTTTCTGAAGTTCCCTGCGGATCACCTGCTTAAATGCAGTGGGCACCACCATTCTCTGTTCCGGAAAAATGGCATCCGCCCCAAAACCCATTTCCGGATGAATCAAAAGTCTGGCATTCATATCACGGAAATTAAACTGCTTTCCCATGCCTGCTGCAAAAACAATGGGAAACTCCAGACCCTTGCTTTTGTGGATCGTCATAATCTGAACAGAGGAAGCCCCGCTTCCTGACAAATTCACCTCTCCGAAATCCACCTCATATTTCTGTAAGCTCTCAATATAACGAATAAAATTAAACAGCCCCCGATAGCTGGTTTTCTCATAATCCATGGCCTTTTCCACCAGCATCTGCAGATTGGCATTCCTCTGCTCCCCGCCGGGAAGTGCCCTGGCATAATCGCCGTAGCCCGTTGCTTTTAAAACATACAGGATCAGCTGGTGAATGGGCGTGTAGGCAGCCATGTCCCGGATCTCATCCAGTAATTCCAAAAATCCTCTTAATTTTGTCTTCAGCGCTTCTTTTCCCGCATCTGCCCAGAGTTCCATTTGGCCGTCTTCCACATAGGCACAGACACTGTCATAGAGCATTCCGCCCGGGCAGGAACAGCGGATCTCGGCCGCCTCCTGTGAGGTACAGTTCACAATCGGGGAGCGCAGCACTCCCATAAGAGGAATATCCTGCAGAGGATTGTCCGCAATGCGCAGAAAATTCAAAACCGTTACCACCTCTAAAGCAGAAAAATAACCTGTTTTCGATGCCGTATAAGCAGGAATCCCCTGGGAAGCCAGCACTTCCACAAAGGTTTCCGCCCATCCGGAGGCTGTACGGAGCAAAATCGCAATATCACCGTATTCCACAGGCCTGTATTCCCCCGTCTCCCTGTCAAGGACACGCTCCTTTCCTGCCATCCTGCGGATTTCCTGAGCAATGGAAAACGCCTCCAGCTCCTGGGGGCTTTGCCCGGAATGTTCTTCCAGAAGCTCCTCCCCGTCTTTTTCAATGAGAAGCACTTCGGTTTTTACAAAGTCTTCCTGATATCCCTCCGGAAATACAGCCCCGGGGTACAAAGCGGCCGCATCGTCATAGGAAATTCCTCCCAGATCCTCGCCCATGATCTGGCGGAAAATATAATTGACGCTTTGCAGCACTTCCCTGCGGCTTCGGAAATTTTTATGCAGGTCGATTCTCTGCTCCCGGCTGTCCGTAAGGGTATAGCTTTTGTATTTTTCCATAAAAAGCTCCGGCCTTGCCAGGCGGAATCGGTAAATGCTTTGTTTCACATCCCCCACCATAAAAATATTTTTTCTGTCATTCACCCATCCGGAAACACAATTGGTAAGAAGCTCCTGTACCAGGTTGCTGTCCTGGTATTCATCCACCAGAACCTCCTCGTACTTCTCCGACAGCTCTCTGGCAGCCTGGGTCATGGTCACGGTATCTCCGTCCTTTTTCACCAGAATCTTCAGGGCAAAATGCTCCATATCCGTAAAATCCAGCACATTCTTTTCCCGCTTTTTTTCTCCAAACCGCTCTTGAAAGGCACGAGTCAGCTCCACCAGAGTTTCCATGGATTCCCCGCAGTTCGTAAGAAGCGCAGACAGCGTCTCCTCCCTGCAGGAAAAATAACGTTCCGAAAGCTTTTTCCATGCCTCCTTTACTTCCTTTCGAAGATCCTGCACCTGTTTTTTCAGGCTTTCCTCCACATCCTGTGTCTTTTTTCTGGAAAAGGGTACAAACACAGCCTGATTCAGACACGCAAAAGTGCCATCATAGTCCTCCTGGTCTGCCAGCTGCCTTAATTTTCCAATGAGAAGAAGATCCTGATTCAACGCTTCCTCATAGAGATAGGGGCCTCTTTCTGCCAGGCAGATGGACTTTGCCTCCTCCACCAGGTTCTGCATACTATCCAGCTCTTCCCTGCATGTCTCCCAGAGCAGCTTCATCCATTTTGCATCTTTTACAGGCTCCTCCCCTCCGTAGCATTTGAGACATTCCGCAAGCCATTCCTCAGGATAGGGATGGCTCATGGCAGCCTGATAAACTTCCCAGATCAGCTCCTTGATGCCATCGTCCGTTTTGCCGGAAGCATAGCATTCCACAAAATCCACAAACCTTTTGCAGTCCTCTTCTCCATACTTTTCTTCCAGAAGTTCTTTCAGCACATCCTCACGAAGCAGCTTCAGTTCCCCCTCATCCGCAGTGCGGTAACCGGGATCCAGGCCGATAAGATGAAAATAATTTCGGATCACATAGGCGCAGAAACCGTCAATGGTGGTGATCTGTGCCGTATGGATCAGCGTCATCTGCTTCTGCAGATGGTCATTATCCGGGTTTTCGTACAGAGCCTGCTCCAGTGCTCTGGAAATACGTTCCCGCATCTCCCCTGCTGCAGCCCTTGTAAAGGTCATGATCAGCATCCTGTCAATATCTATCGGATGGGTACTGTCCATAATCCTGCCTAAAATACGCTGTACCAGAACCGCCGTCTTACCGGAACCTGCTGCAGCGCTTACCAGAATATTCCGATCCCTCAAAGAAATAACCTTCTGCTGTTCTTCCGTCCATTTCATCTCACTGCACCTCCTCTGCAAAAGCTTTCCAGAGATCTTCATCGGAAAATTTCTTTAATCTCCGGAAATCATAGCCCGGCATCTTTTTATCAAAACCGCATACATTCTGATAAGGACAGTAGGTGCAGGCATTTTTCTTGTCCAGTTCATAAGGCGCGATCTCCGCCTCCCCTTCCATAATGGAACTCCGGATTCCCGCAATCTTTTTCTTTACATAGCGGTTCAGAATATCAAACTGCTCCCTGCTTGCCACGGAAGCGTTTTTTCGGAAGCTTCCGTCCTTATTCAAAGTCACCGGAAGAGAAGAAAGGGTTCTGTCCATTTTTTCTGCCACCTCTCTGTCTGCCTGGGCAAGTCCGTTCATTTTTAATTCCTTCAGAATCTCTCCGGTTACTTTTTCCACATCCGCCTCCATGTTTTCCTGAATCATGGGGTCTTTTACATTGTAATAAAAGATTCCCGCAGGCTGTACCTCCTTCTTCGGATGTTTCTTCTTCTCCACCTGCACAGCCCCGTCCAGATAGATCATCAGCTGAAGCTGCAGTCCGTGATACAAAGCCAGCAGATCAAAGGAGGTGTTTCCTGTTTTATAGTCGATTACCTTCACAAGAACACGGTTCTCCTCTTCCAGTACATCCACGCGATCGATCCGTCCTCCTCCGAAGGCCACCTCAAACCCCTCCGGCTGAAATTCCCCCTGTTTCAGCTGTTCCTGCAAAGCCCAGACAGTTCTTTTTAAAATCCTTCTGGTTCGCCGGATCATGTACTGGTTGCGGGCATTGCTCTGGAGTATGGTGTTTCCATAGTCAAGGGCGATCCGGTCCAGACATATATCTGCAATGCGATCCCGGTCCTCATCCCCCAGGCTTTTCCATTCCAGACCGTTTTTTTGGACTTCTGCAGCAAAATCCTCCAGGGAACGGTGGATAATATTTCCCATGTCCATGGCGCGGAATTCGTACTCCGCCCGTTCCGTAAGCTTAAGCCCGTAACGAAGAAAATGGGCAAAGGCACAGGCGGAAAATCGCTCCAGCCTTGTAGCACTGTAAGGGGAAACTTCCCCGTACAGAACTTTTGCCACGCTTTTGCTGATACAGTCCACAGGCTTTTTAAAGAAGGCGGCATCCACCAGTCTGCGGACCACAGGCCCATATTCCGGACTTCTGAGATACCAGCTATAAAGCTCCTGAAATACAGGGTCTTCCTTTTTTCCCTCTGTCAGTCCTTCCAGAAAATAATCCAGGCTGGTTCCCGGAGTTTCCAGTTGAGCAAGGGGCTGGTTCTGTTCCTCCGCCTGCTCCACCACAAGGCCCGGGTACAGATTTTGCAGAGAACCGATAAGATACGCCGGACCTGCCGCCTCCCCCTTGGCGTTGGAGCGGCTGTAGGAAAGGCACAGGTGTTCCCTGGGCTTTGTGAGATTCAGGTAAAGATAAAAACGCTGAATGTTCATCTGCTCTTTCGGGCTTGGGGCAAGCTCTATCTCCTGCTCTTTAAAAAAGTCCCGGTCCATCTCTGTAAGAATGCCCCCTGCATCTGCCTTCTTTGGGATACTGCCTTCATTCACGCCAATGAAAAACAGGGCTTTGATATCCTTTAACCTGGTTCTTTCCATATCTCCGATCAGAATCTGATCCATACTGGGGGGAATCAGAGCCACCTTGGCTTCTGCAAGTCCCGTTTCCAGAAGCTGCTGAAATTCCAGACGGCTGACGTTTTCCTCCCCAAGGATCTCCACCATTTTATCCAGTAGATTCATAATGATCCCGTAGATCTGCGCATATTCCTTTTCCATGGCTTTATCCCCTGCCCTTGCAAAAAGCAGCTCCCGCTCCTTCAGTTTTTCCTGAATACGGCTTTTTACAATGAATTCATAAAGGCAGCGGCAGTATTCCCGGATGGTCTTTTTTCCTCCGGAAAAGCCTTCTTTCAAAATCTGCACTTCCCCGACAAAGCGCTCCCGTATCTCATTGATCTCCTGGATGGCTTCCGGCGCCATTCCCTGATAAATCCTCACCCATTTTTCCGACCACCTGCGGTACCCGCGGATACCCAGAGCAATCACATAATTCTCCAGCCTGTCTGTTTCTTCCCTGCGGATATCGGACATGCCGCAGCGGAGATAGCGGAATACACTTTCATACGGAAAGCCTTTCACCACCATTTCCAGGGCGGCACGAAGATATTCCACAAAAGGATTCATAAGAACCGTATGCTTCTCGTCGAGGAAATAAGGAATTCCCGCCTCCTTCAAAACCTGCCCGGCAATCCCTGCATATTCCTCCAGATTTCCGGTAATCATCGCAATTTCCCCGTAACGGTATCCCCTCTCCCGCACAAGCCTGGAAATGCGTCTGGCAGTCTCCTCCATTTCCTTTAAGGGGCTTTTGGCAGAAAAAATGCGGATTTCCTGCTGCTCTTTTTCATAAACTGCTCTGCGGTAACGGAACAGATGCTGTTCCATAAACCCCAATGCAGGAGACTTCGAAAAGCGGGAATGTTCTCCTCTTTGGATCAGAATAGGCTCCTCTACGTCCTTTGTCAGTCCTGCAAGGGTATGAATCATTTTTCTGCTCATATAAAAAAGCTGGTGGGGTTTTCCTATGGCAAAAGGATTTTCCCGTTCATCCAAAGTGACGGTTACGTAAATCTTCCGACAGATCGCTAGAAGCTCCCGGAGCACTTTATTCTGGATCGGGGTAAAACCTGTAAAACCATCCAGAAGGAGAACGCTGCCCTTCATTTTCTCTGACAGGGAAAGAACGTTCAGCAGCACATCCAGAACCTCCTCACCGGTCATGTAATGTCCTTCCAGATAACTTAAGAATGCCTGGTAAAGAGTACCCACATCCTTCAGCTTCATTTGGAGGAGCTTTTTATCCCGGGCTTTCTCCAGCATCTGATCCAGTGCCTCTTCCCGGACATCATACTGCATAAATTCTGAAATCAGGGATTTTACCTCGTCCAGATAGCCGGGCTTTTTCATCTGGCTCCCCAGATAAGGCAGGTCTTTTTGATGAAGCTGCACCATTTTCTTCAGAACCATGCTCTTCCCTGTTTCCTCCAAAAGCTTCCGGTTATCTCCCCCTACTTCCTCAAATACGCGGTAAGCCAGACGTTCAAAGCTTAAAATATCAATATTCAAGATTCCTTTTCCGGGGTGCATTTCCACCAGGGTTTTCTGAGTCTGCATGGTAAACTGTTCCGGAACGATCACATAATAATTCCCATCCGGATGCTTCATGGACTCCTCTATGATCTTTTGGTAGGAAAAATAGGACTTTCCGGCCCCGGAGCTTCCGATAATAAATTGTAATGACATAGGTGGTACCTCCTGATGTTTCGCTTGTGCGCATTACGTATTCCCCAAAATTATGCCCAAAGGCATATGTTCCCATTATACCACAAGGGCATATTCTCTGACAGAAAAAAAATCCAAGAATAAATTTCCTTTTTCCGTAATAGGATATAGAAAGTAAGACAGGAGGCGCGTGCTATGAGTTCCAAAACGAAAATTGTTGTATTACATATGAAGGAAGTGGTTTATACAGCCATCTTTCTGTTTCTTGCCCTTGCACTTGGGGTGCTTGTTTTTTTTATGTTCGGTCCCGGGAAAAGCATGACAGCTTCTTCGGAAGCGGCAGGGCAGTATACCCCCGGAGTCTACCGCTCCTCAATTGAACTGAATAACAATACTTTTGATGTGGAAGTGACGGTTGATGCAGAGCGGATCAAATCCATCCAGCTTGTAAACTTAAGTGAAAGCACTTCTGCCATGTTTCCCCTGATGGAACCGGCACTGGTGTCTCTTGCCAGCCAGATCTACTCCACCCAGTCACTGGAGGGGATCGAGTACCCCTCTGACCAGAAATACACTTCCCTGATGCTTCTGGATGCCATTAAAGATGCTGTGGGCAAAGCAGCAGCGGAACAATAAAATTTCCGGGGGAAATAGTCGGACCTGAGTCACAGCCTCCCAAAAAACAGGCAGCATAAAAGGGCTGCCGGGAAAGAAATCATGAGAGATTCCCGGCAGCCCTTTTCGGTATATTAATTCGTTATGTTATTGCAGCTCTTCTGCCTGATCAAGCCAGTGTTTTGCGCAGGCATCACTTGGCATACGAAGATCGCCTCTCGGGGAAACGGCAACGCTTCCAACCTTTGGTCCGTCCGGAAGGCAGGAACGTTTAAACTGCTGCTGGAAAAACCGTTTATAAAATATCTTCAGCCATTTCAAAATCGTTTCCTTATCATATTCCCCTTCAAAAGCCTGCAGAGCCAGACGGTAAATCTTTTTAGGCGGGAAAGTCCAGCGGAGCATATAATACAGGAAGAAGTCATGAAGCTCATAGGGACCTACCAGATCTTCCGTTTTCTGGGCGATCACTCCATCTTTGGGAGGAAGAAGTTCCGGACTTACCGGAGTATCCAGAATATCCAGAAGAACCTCGTTAAGCTTTTCATCTCCGCAGGTATCCGCAAAATACCGTACCAGATGGCGCACCAGGGTTTTTGGCACGGAACAGTTCACTGCATACATGGACATATGGTCCCCATTATAAGTAGCCCAGCCAAGAGCCAGCTCCGAAAGATCCCCTGTTCCAATGACAATGCCGCCGGACTGGTTGGCAATGTCCATCAGAATCTGGGTCCGTTCACGGGCCTGGCTGTTTTCGTAGGTAACGTCGTGTACTTCCGGCTCATGCCCGATATCCCGGAAATGAATATTCACGGCTTCTTTGATATTGACCTCTTTCAGTTCCGCTCCAAGGCGTTCACTTAGCACACATGCATTGTGGTAGGTTCTGTCTGTGGTGCCAAAGCAGGGCATCGTCACTGCGGTAATCTTCTTCCTGTCCATGCCAAGCATGTCAAAGGCCCGGACAGTTACCAGCAGAGCCAGCGTAGAATCCAATCCTCCGGAAAGGCCGATCACCGCGTTCTGGCAGTGAATATGGGCAAGACGTTTTTTCAGCCCCATCGCCTGGATGTTTAGAATTTCGTCGCAGCGCCTGTCCCGCTCTTCCTTCACTCCCGGCACAAAAGGCCTGGAAGCAATCTTTCTGGAAAGCACAGTCTCGCAGATGGTAAGATGGAAAAGTTTCTCCTGATAAACAGGCTCCATTTTTCCTTCCTCCTCATCAGAGGAAAACCGGAACGTGGTCATTCTTCTTCTTTCATTGACCAGGCGCTGAATGTCCACTTCCCCATAGGTGATCCCATTCACAAACCGTCTGCTTTCTCCCAGGATACTGCCATTCTCTGCAATCAGGTTCTGCCCTCCGTAAACCACATCCTGGGTGGATTCTCCCTCCCCTGCAGTGGCATAAATGTAGCCGCAGATCAGCCGTGCAGACTGGCTGCTCACGAGACTTCTGCGGTAGGAATCCTTTCCTACCACCTCATCGCTTGCGGACAGATTTACCATGAGATTCGCCCCATGATACACATGTCCCACGCTTGGCGGGTCAGCTGCCCAAAGATCCTCGCAGATTTCCACCCCGATTTTCAGACCAGGCATCTCTATACAGGAGAAAAGCAGATAAGGGGAAACAGGCACCTCCCCTTTCAGGAAAACTGTTCCGTTCACATTTTTTCCGGAAGAAAAATAACGTCCCTCATAAAATTCATTATAATTGGGAAGGTAAATTTTCGGCACAATACCAAGAATCTCCCCGCGGCAGAGAGCCGCTGCCGCATTATACAGCTTCCCTTTATATTCCAGCGGAAGCCCTGCAAAAAGCACTGCATCCACCTCCGCCGTCTCTTCCGCGATGCGAAGGAGCTGCTCTTTTGCCGTATCCAGAAGCAGTTCCTGCCAGAACAGGTCCCCGCAGGTATATCCCGTAATACTAAGCTCCGGCATCACAATGACCTTCGCTCCCTGCGCACCTGCCTCCTTCGCCGATCGGATGATTTCCTCTGCATTATATTCACAATCCGCCACTCTGACATTTGGGGTGCAGGCAGCAACCTTGATAAATCCGTCTCTCATGACTCTTTCCTCTCTTTATTTAGCCTTCTTTTCAGCGTTTGCTTTTCCGAAGGATTTCCTTTAACTCTTCCACATGGAATACATAATTGCTGTTGCAGAAATGACAGTTCAGCTCCACATCCTTGCCTTCCTGGATCATCTCATTCAGTTCCTTACGCCCAACGCTGATCAGAGCTCTCTCCACACGGCTTTTGCTGCAGTTACAGTAGAAGCTGGTGGGGACACGATCGCTGATTTCCACATCAAATCCCTCCAGCGCTTTTTCCAGAAGGGTTTCCGGCGTATACCCCTCTTCCAGAAGGGAGGTCACGGAGCTGATGTTCTGCACATTTTTTTCCAGCCGGTCTATGGTGGACTCTTCTGCAAAAGGCATCACCTGCAGGATAAATCCTCCTGCCTGGCGGACCGTATTATCCTTATTCATCAAAACCCCAAGTCCCACTGCAGAAGGTACCTGCTCACTGGTTGCAAAATAATAGGTGAGATCTTCCGCAATTTCACTGGTCTGCAAAGCCACCTGCCCAAGATAGGGTTCCTTCAGCCCCAGATCCTTGATCACATTCAAAAATCCCACGCCAACGGCGCCTGCCACATCCAGCTTTCCCTTTGCATTGGCAGGAATGCAGACATTGGGATTTCCCACATAGCCCTTCACGCGGCCTTTAGAGTCCGCTGTTACGGTAATTCCGTTCAAAGGCCCGCCTGCCTTGATCTGCAGTGTGAGGATATCCTTTTCCCCTTTCATCATCACGCCCATCATAGCCCCCGCGGTCAGCAGGCGCCCCAGGGCAGCGGTTGCCACAGGGCTTGTATTATGCGCCTTTCTGGCAGTTTCCACAACATCCTTTGTCACAGCCGCAAACGCGCGCACCTGCTGGTTTGCAGCCATTGCTCTTACAATATAATCACTCATGCTCTTTGTACCTCTTCTATCTCACTATATTTTATTCTGTCCTGAAAGGAACCTGGGATTTTCCTTTTTCCCGCGCAACAAATGTCAGCCGTTCACTATCCCTCCTGGGCGCTTCCAAAGTATACCCGTCGTAAACCGCCAGAAATTCCATGCCTGCCTTTTCCAGCAAGTTCTTCACACATTCCATCGTATAGGCTCTCTGGTAATGAACCTCTTCCTCCTTTTCATACAGCCCGTCTTCCCTGGATAAAAATAATGCCAGCTCATAAACATTGATCCCGGTCTCCGGATCATAGCTGTTTTCCCAGATAAAACTGCAGTCCTCCCGGTTTTCCGCAATGGTGCGGTCTCCCAGGATTTCCTCATATTTATAAACCGTATTGATATCGAAGATCAGAATTCCGCCGGGATCAAGATAGTTGTTGGCAAGCTGAAACACCCTGAGCAGTTCCTCCTCTTCCGTCACATAATTCATACTGTCACATACACTTATGATTGCCCGCACAGTACCATATAATTCAAACTCCTGCATATCCTGCAAAAGATACAGAATGTCATGTCCGGATTCCACACGCTTCTCCATAGCCTCCGCCAGCATTTCCCCGGAATTATCCACTCCGATCATGTCATAGCCTGCTTCTGAGAGCAATTCCGTCATCGTCCCCGTTCCGCAGCCAAGCTCCAGAACAAGTCCGTCAAAGATACCGTATTCTTTCAGGCGCTCTTTCAGAAAGTCCGCCCATGCTTCATAATTTACGTTATCCATCAAAATATCGTAAACAGAAGCAAATGCCCCATAGCTACAAAATTCCTCCGCTTTTTCCACTTTTTCAACCTCACTTTATCACTAAATTCCATTCTCAGCAGCACAACAGATTAAATTAACCAGACCGGCACATACCAGTTTTTTTCATCCACCGGCAGCAAATCGTTTGCCATGCAGATCACGCTCCCTGTCCCGATCTCCACTTTTAATGATTCCAAATCTCCGAAAGCCGCTTCACGAGTTACAGGCTCTAAAACATTAAAATTCTTAATTGCTGTTTTTCCGGGGGACGCCGCTTTTTTTATTTCTATCGGGGAAAGTACACCGTTCTGATAAATCAGCAGATCGATTTCCTTTTGGTCTTTATCCCTGTAATAGAATATGGGAGGCTCTTTCCCTGCGTTCAGATAGCTCTTATAGATTTCTGAAAACACATAACTTTCAAAGAACGCCCCGGACATTGCTCCTTTTTCCAATACTTCTGGATTTCCCCATTTTAAAAGATAGGCCGCCAGGCCGGTATCTAAAAAGTGAAGGAGCGGCATTTTCACAGCACGTTTCAGCGCATTGTTGTGATATGGCTGCACAAGAGCAATCACATGAGATGATACCAAAATAGAAAGCCATTTTTTTGCTGTTGGTGCCGAAATACCGGCAGCACTTGCCAATTCTTCATAGACAACAGGCTTTGAGGTATGTGCGGCAACAATCGTCATAAAATTATAAAACTGCATTTCATCAGCAACCTGTGCAAGATTGCGAATGTCTCTCTGCAAGTACGTATCTACATAGGAGCGGTAATAAGTCTCCCAATCCACATTTTCATCTGCGTAAAGCTCCGGCATGGATCCTTTGAAAATTCTGCCGTAAATTTCGTTCAAACCTTTTGGTGTTCGTTCAGATAAGCGATTCATTAAATATGCCGTGTCCGTCTGAAACGGCTCACTTGGTTCCTGATAAATTTCTGCATCTGACAATCCCAATAAATTCACAATGCCGACCCGTCCCGCAAGACTCTCGCTGACATTTTTCATCAGACGGAAAACCTGCGATCCCGTAATCCAGAAATCACCTTTTCTTTTGGTACGGTCCACACTCATTTTGATATAGGGCAGTAGTTCTGTTGCATACTGAATTTCATCGATCAGTACCGGTGGGGAATATCTTTGCAGAAATAATGCAGGATCATGTTTTGCCAAATATCTTACATCAGGATCGTCCAGAGTTACATATTTTCGTTCTACACTCGTATCTCTCTGTATTTCCGCCAATTTTTGCAGCAAGGTTGTTTTTCCAACCTGCCTTGGCCCAGTCACTAACAGCACAGGAAACATTTTGGAAATCCTTACAACTGTTTCTTCTACAGCCCGTTTTATATATGCCATGATGATCTCTCCCTTCCATTACAGTATCAGCAATTTCGGTAAGAATATTCGTCTAAACCAAACTATGGTTTTATTATAGCCAGATTTTGGGCCGTTGTCAATGGAGAGCTTACTTAAGCAAAATCAAACACCAGAAGAGATTCCTCCCGGAAACTCCCCTGGTGCTTTTTTGTTCCTTCGTTATTCTACAGGCATATAATATACGTCTGCTGCTTCACCGTGATAATAGTAATCCACGCCATCCTGGTCGTAGACATCTTCGTCATTGACAAATTCATAGGTGTTTCCATTCACGTCCACCCAGTTTCCGTTTCCGTCCGGTGTGATGACGAGAGGAGAACCATCGGAATTGCGGTAAATGGTTCTGGTCTGGCTGGTATCCGTAAGCTGGGCATCACTGAAGCCGCCGTTCACGATTCCGGAACCTGAACCGCCGGAAGTCTGGCCTTCTCCGCTCTGACCTTCCGTGCCCTCGTCTTCTGTTCCTTCGCCTTCTGTTCCCGTACTGCTGCCTGTGCCGGCTTCACCGCCTGCGCCGGAAGCGCTTCCCGGTGCCGCACTCTTCAGAGAGGAATCTCCCACAATGGCAAAGGATTCGATGGCCTCCCGGATTCCTGCAAGTGCCTCCTCTGTTTTGGCAGAGCCTACGATCGTGTAATATTCATCTGCATTGGCAAACACCTTATTCACCACATAGGCATATCCGTTACTCTTCTCTGTATTGAGCATTTTCGTCACATAGCTGTAAACATTGACGCCGTTCGCATCCACTGCGGAATAATCCTGAATCTCAAAATCAGTTCCCTGCACAAGATCAGAAGCCTGTTCCAGGGTAACTGCCATATCCAGGGTGCTTGGAAGCACCGCAACGGACATATCCTCTTCCCCTGCTCCATGGGTGATCAGGATCCTTCCCTGTTCCGGAGATTCAAAACTGTACATACCAGCTTCATCTGTCTTATTTGCCCAGGTTGCATCCGGAAGCTTCATGGAAATCGCCTTATCCCTGGACTGGTAAATACTGGTCTGGGCATCCGGGGCAATGGTCGGTGTGGGCTCAGGCGTAGCCGTAGGTTCCGGTGTGGGAGTAACCTCCACCGCAATATCTTCTTTATCCTCATCTTTATCAAATATGCAGGCAGAAAATGCGCATGACATGGTAAGAGTCAATGCAATGATCGTAAATGTTTTTCTATTTCTCATAAGGGGCCTCCTTCATTTTTCTTCTCTATTACTTTTGTACATTTTACAATTTTATTACAAAAATGTCAACAAATTTTAAGTGTTACACTTGTGAAAAAACTATGAAAAACCCTTCCCTGCCCCGTGAGATGAAAACTGCAGCTAACAAAAAGGAGCCACAGGCTGCGGCTCCCTCCGGAATGTTCTTATTCTTTTACTGCACCTGATGTCATTCCGCCTACAATATATTTCTGTCCGATCATATAAACAAGGATCACAGGAATACAGGTCAGCACGATATCTGCAAAAATATAGTTCCAGTTATTCTTATTTTTTCCGAAAAACTGATAGACTGCCATAGTCATTGGGAAAAGCTTGCTTTTGCTGGACAGATATAATGGTGTCAGGAAATCGCTCCACACACCCATAAACTGCAGAATAAAGCAGGTAACCAGCGTTGGTTTCAAAAGCGGCATAATAATCCGGAAAAACAAGCTGATCGGCCCCGCACCGTCAATTACTGCTGCCTCATCCAGTTCTACCGGAACAGAGGTGACAAAGTTCCGGATCGTAAATACGCAAAACGGGATCATGGCGCTTGTAAACACCAGAATAATTCCGACCCTGGTATCTGTCAGCTGTGCCGCAGAAAGCACACGCACCAAAGTAACATAGTTTACCGGGAAAAACAGTCCGCAAAGTACGAAATAGTATAAAAATACATTCAGCTTTGTACGTTTTCTGCACATTACAAATGCCGCCATCGAGCACAGTACCACGCCAAGGAAGGTTGCCACCAGGGCATAGGTAAGGCTGTTTACAAATCCCTGTATCAGCTTGCCCTGCTCGATTACCTCTATATAATTGCTAAACATCCACTCTGACGGAAGATGCAGGTTCATTCTTGCGGCCTCCGCCTTGGGCTTAAGGGAATTGATCAGAACCATATAAAAAGGTGCCAGAACCAAAAGGCACAGGAAAATGCAGACCACATGCTTTAAAGCTGTCTGAATATTTTTCTTCATTACTGCTGCACCTCCTGTTTTCCTAATGTCTTCACAATAAATACACCGACCACAGCCGTAATTACCAAAAGCACGGTATTCAATGCAGTGGACATTCCATACTGGCCTCTGGAGTACAGCTGGAATGCATAAGTTGTCAGAACCTCTGTTGCATGTCCCGGGCCGCCGTTGGTAAGTACATAAACAATATCAAATACTTTTAATCCATAAGTAATACCGAATACCAGGTTGATCATAATGGAACCTGTCAGCATCGGCAGCGTAACATAGCGAAGTCTCTGCCAGAAGTTGGCACCATCGATCTGTGCCGCTTCGTAGTAGGATTTCGGAATGGTATTTAATCCTGCAAGGAAGATGGTCATAACGTAGCCGATTCCTCGCCAGGCATCCACACCGATGATGGATTTCCAGACCACATTCAGGTCAGATAACCATTTCAGCTTAAAAAGGTCCAGATGAACAGCCTCAAAGAACATATTTAAAAGACCGTTATTGTAATTCAGAATAGATTTAAAAATAAGACCGATGATCACAAAGGGCAGAATGGACGGCAGATAAAGCACCGTACGGTAAAATCCCTGTCCCCGGAGCCCTTCCTGAAGCATAATCGCAATGAGAAGTGCAGGAATCAGCTTTACAATATTAGAAACAATGGTAAACATTAAAGTATGCCCGATACCGGAAAGATAATTTTTATCGGACAGAAAAATTTCTTTGTAATTATCAAGCCCTACAAAATGGACGCCTGTCAGGACACTCCTGGAATTCCAGTCAGTTACAGAGTATCCCACACCCATAAAGCTGGGGAGCAGGAAGAAAATAATATACAATGCCAGCGGCAGAATCAGGAACCACTGGGGATAAATCCTTTTTTTATTCACGGAAATGCCTCCCTTATTGATTTAGAATAAATGGTGCGGAGAAAATCCTCCGCACCATTGTTAAACTGCATTCTATTCAGCCACAAGGCCTCCGGCTGTGCAAGCCTCAATCCGCCAGGATCAGCTCCATGCTGGGTCGCCTGCAACCTTTGCAGCCTCTGCACGGTTGGTATCCATGTTTGCCAGAACGTCATTTGCCTCTATTTCGCCTAAGCAGAAGGAAACTAAATCCTGTCCAAAGTTCATCCAGTAATCATTGGTGTATTTTGTACCATTCTGAAGAACGGATACTGTCATTTTTTCTTCCGGAATGCTGTTCATGAATTCTTCTTCTTCCGGCAACCAGTGCTGTTCTACAGCATCATCATTTGCATGAATGTTGGTGTAGGAAGGAGAATTGTCCAGGATTTCCTGCAGGCTTTCCGTCTGTGCAACAAAGTCAAACCATGCTTTTACAAGTTCCGGATGCTCGCTTCCGTTATAACCAAACATGGTGGGGCCGGCCGGGCTTGACGGGAACCAGGTGTTATCTCCCAGAGGCTCGATAAACAATCCGAACTCATCTTCTGTACCTGTATCTTCTTTGATCTGTTTAATATAGCTGGAGTTTGCCAGTGCCATAGCACAATTTCTGTCAGCAAATTCGTTTGCCATATTGGAACTGTCTGTACCGATCCAGTCTTCTCCGAAATATCCTGCATCTGAGAATTCTTTAAACTGATTCAGAACTTCCAGCATCTTCTCATTGTCAGCAAAAGTAGCTGTATTGTTGTTCAGCGCATCGTATAAACCAGGCTGTGCTTCCTCATAAACACCGCCAATCTGGAAAAATGGGAGCTGATGCTGCCATCCGTCTGCACCGGGCATAAACCATGGAGTAATTCCTGCATCCAGGATCTGTGCGCAAAGGGCTTTCAGTTCTTCATAATTTGTAGGAACTTCCCATCCGTTTTCTTCAAATAAAGATTTGTTATACACCATTACATACTCCGGAGAGTTATGCCAGAACTGCATGCCGTAAAGCTTGTCATTGTATTTGCAGGCATCCAGTCTTACTTCCGGGATCTTTGCTTCCCACTCGGCACCTGTAAAGTCGATGCAGTATTTTTCCGGATCAACGATCACAGACTCAATTGCAAATGGATTGGACTGAATCCAGAAAACATCGGTACAGGAGTCCGTTGCCAGCTTGGACAGAAGAATATCGGAATACTGATCTGCCGGAATCGTCTGAAGGTCAACTGTTACATCATATGTATCTTCAAAACGGTCAATCGTTGCTGCATAACGGTCGTCCATCCATCCTGCAGATACGAGAATGCTCAGTTCCTCACCTGCAAATTCATCGGTAGCAGCGGATACATTCATTGCCATTCCTGCTGTCATGGAAGCTGCCATTGCAGCGGTCAATACTGCGGATAAAGCTTTTTTCTTCATTTCATGTTCCTCCTTTTATTTAAGTTCCCTGTTGCTTTCGAACTTTTTTGTTGAATTTAGTGTATCAAATTATTTTTTGATAATCTATGGATTATTTCTATTAGATTTTGTACTTTTTTCACAGCAGTGTGCGTTTTTCACATTTTTTTCTTGTGTCTTTTGACTATTTTTACCAATACTATTTTCAAGATCCTCCATGATTTTTTCCAATAACTGTGCTATAATAGGAACACCATAAAAAGCAGAAACATCCCCATAAAGGAGGACTTCCATTTGAAACGCACCAGAAAACTCCAGACAAAATTATTCCAGGCGGATTTGCTCCTTGCCTGTCTGATTCTCTTTTCATTTGCCGTATTTTTTTACATATTTGTATCCAGACAGCTGATCAGCAGTGAACTTCAGGCAATGCAGTCCCTGAATGAAAATTTCCAAAACCAGGTGGAAAACTCTTTGCGTGATCTGGATGCCGTATCTACCAATATTAATTACAGTAATATCTCCAAGGATCCCCTGGACAGTTCCTTTAATCTGAATATTTCTTATAGTATGCTGAATGATATGGCTGAACTTTTTATTTCCATCAGCGGTACGGACTTAATGGCGGATCAGATTAATCTCTATGATTTTTCCGGCAATATCCTGCAGGCAGGCATGTCCACAATGGTCAAAGAAGCCACGGACGAACAATTACTGCTGACCCAAAAAGCCCAAAGCCTAAAAGGAAAAAAGCTCATCACACTTCCCTATAAGACAGATGCCTATTCCCAATCCACGAAAACCCAAAAATGGTTCATTTCCCTTTACCGCAGTTTTTTTAACCAGTATGGCAGGTCGGTAGGAACGATTGAGACCGCGAAGCAGTGCAAATCCGTTTTTAAAGGAATTACTTCCTATAAAAAAAAGAATAAAGAAAACGCTGCTTTTGTCTGCATTTTTGATAAAGATGGAAATCTGATATATCCCTACGATATCCAGCCGGAAGAAGCAGTTTCGATTGAAAAATATAACAGCCTGGCCATAGAATCCGGCAAAGTATTCAAAAGTCCGGTCACACAGGAGCTGGAATATGCTGCACGCTCTGTTTCCAGCTATTCCGGTTATACCTACCTTACGATTCAGCCTCAGAGGGTTATTTTAAAGCCGGTATATCATTTATTGGAAATTTTGCTGGCAGTGGTAGGACTCTTCCTGGTGGTTTCCGTGCTGATCTCCTACAGGCAGTCCCGCTCCCTGGTAAAACCCATCAAACACCTGAAACACATTATCCAACGCCTGGAGCTGGACACCCTTGGCCAGGAAAAAGCCACCTCCTATCCGGTTTCTGTCAATGAGCTGGAGGAGCTTTACCAGGCATACCAGAATATGAGCGATAACCTGAAGGATTCCATGAACCGTCTTATGGAATCGCAGGAACAGGAGGTCAAGTCACGCACCCTTGCTCTTCAGTCACAGATCAATCCTCATTTTTACTATAATTCTCTTTCCAGTATTATTGTACTTGCAGAAAACGGGGATACGGATGTGGTCATCCAAATGTGCCGCAACCTGTCTAAAATTATGCGGTATATTACCGATACTTCTTCCACAGTGGTTCCCTTGGCGCAGGAAATAGACTATGTAAAGAAATATCTCTACTGCATGAAGGTTCGGTATCAGTCCAGCCTGAATTACGAAATCTCCATTGCAGACAGTCTTCTGGAAGAGCCGGTTCCCAAGCTTCTGATCCAGCCCATTGTGGAAAATGCCATCAAATATGGCTCTGACTGTCAGCCGCCCTGGACAATTACTGTGCGAAGCATCGTAACAGATACAAGCTGGCAGATCGATGTGATTGACTCCGGCAGCGGCTTTACAGCGGAAGCCATAGAGAAGATCAGCAAAAATATTCGGGATGCAAAGAGCAATCCGGGAATGCCTGCATTAAAGATCAACGGACTTGGTACTTTGAATGTATATCTCCGCTGGAAACTTTTCTGCAAAGATGATATAATTTTTACGTATGGAAATACCCCTGAGGGACACGGCATTGTTTCTATCGGCCGTTATTTTCCCAGAGGAACAAGAAGCGGAGGAAACCAATGAAATACACAGTGATTGTTGCCGAGGACGAGGAGTTGTTATTAAATAACCTCGTCTCTAAAGTCCGGAAGGCGGATCCGGATTTTGAGGTCATAGGGAAAGCCCAGACAGGAAGTCAGGCTTATGAGCTTGTGGAAGAGCTGAATCCAGACGTTTTGATCACGGACATTAGGATGCCTGTGATGGACGGAATTGCCCTGCTTACAGAAGTGCGCAAGCAGTTTCCATTGGTAAAATTCATCATCACCAGCGGTTTTTCTGATTTCGAATACGCCAAAAAGGCCATCAGCCTGAAGGTCTCCGATTATCTTCTGAAGCCTGTAGATTCTGAGGAACTGAAAGCTGCTCTTTTAAAAATCAAGAACGAATTCCTGGTCACCAAGAACAGCTATGAAGAGATTTTCAATCCGGGCACCACCAGGATGGCTCCTTCTAAGATTGCGGAACTTCTCAAGGATTTCCTGGTAGAAAATTACAGCCAGGACATTAACCTGAATCTCATAGCAGATAATATGAACTACAGTTCAAGCTATCTGACCAGGATCTTCTGCCAGGTTTACGACTGCACTCCATCCAAATATATCACCAATCTGCGCATCAGCAATGCCCAGAAAATGCTGCAGCACAATCCGGAATTTTCCATTAAGCAGATCGGAGAAGCCGTGGGCTACCATGACCAGGGTTATTTCAGCCGGATCTTTAAGAAGCAGACCGGCCTAAGTCCTTTTGAATTTCGAGAAAGGGAAGTGCTGCCACACTAAATAATTAGTGCGGCAGCACTTTTTTACTAAATTCCGATTATTTGCCCATTTTTCACCTGAATCCGAAACTTCTTTTCCCGAAACACCCTCCTGATCTCAATCTCTTCCCACTCTTTCGGCAGGCACGGCTGCACCTTAAGCCCCTCCCAGGTCGACTTCACTCCCAAAATGTACTGGGTAAATGCCACATACATCCAGGAAGCTGTCCCAGTAAGCCAGCTTACATTCGCCAAACCGAATTTATCACTCTCCGGACCGAAAATATTGGAACTGTATACATAAGGCTCTGCCTTATACCGCCATTCTCCTGCTTTCTTCTGCGCATTCATGGGGAGAAGCTGCCGGTAATATTCCCATGCCCTGTCCCCTCTGCCTAAAAGACACTCGGCTATGATTGCCCATGTATTGGCATGGCAGAATACAGAGCCATTCTCACCGCAGCCTTTATTATAATAGGTAAGCGGATCCTCTGCTGATGGATACCCTGCCATTGCCGGATGGATTTTCTTAATTCCAAGAGGCGTATTGAGAAGCCGATGGACACTATCCATGGCAATTTTTCCCCTCTCGCCCTCTGCCATCCCGGAGATCACGGCCCAGGTCTGGGCATTCAGCCAGATTTTTGCCATCGGTTCTCTCGCGCTTCCCAAAGCCTGGCCATTATCCATGAAAGCCCTGATATACCACTCCCCGTCCCAGGCTGTCTGGTTCACTGTTTTCTTCATTGCCTCATAACGCGCCAGGTAATCGTTCTCTTCTCCCAGAAGTCCTGCAAGCTCAGCCATTTCTTTCAAGGCAGCTCCCAGCATGAAAGCCACCATCACGCTTTCTCCTTTTCCTTCCCGGCATACCTTATACAGCATATCGTTCCAGTCACTATGAAGCATCAAAGGCAATCCATGTACTCCGATATTTTGATAAACAAACTCCACAGAGCGTTTCAGATGTTCCCATACCGTTCCTTCTCCTCCATCATAGAAGGAAACTGTTTTACCCAGATAATCGAGCATTCCTTCTTCCATGACCAAGGCGTACACAGCATAAATCAGCCATAAATGATTATCACTGTGGATTCTTTTCACCGGCTCATATCCTTCTATCGGAAAGAAATAATGGTTTGTGTGTCCGTCACGGTATTGCTGGGATAACAGCAAATCCAGCTTCTCCCTGGCACGAACTGTATCAAAAGGAATCATAGCTAGCACATCCTGAGAGGTGTCCCGAAATCCAACACCCCGGAAAGTTCCCGTTGCATAGTAGGAGATATTTCTGGAAAACAAAAAATTCCGCTCAGACTGATAGGGGTTCCAAATATTGATCATAGTCATGGTATGTTCATCAGGCACCCTGCACTGAAAATGATCAAAATAAGCTTCCCAGCTTTTTCCAAGATTTGCAAAGGAACGTTCCACAAAGCCTTCCTCACAAAGCCTCGCTGCACTTTTTCGGATTTCATCCTGGTCCTTCGCAGCTCCCAAAAAAATATGAACTTCCTTCTCAACCCCTGCCTCAAGTTTCAGAGGAATCTCCAAAGCAAAACAAGGATCACCGCCGAACAGCCTGGATCCGGTACAGTGTCCGTCCTCCACAGCTTTAGGATTCTCTTCACTCCTGTAGCTTCCTATGAATTCATCCCGGTCACAGTCAAAGGCCCGGACTTTGCTGTCTGATGCAAAATAAATGAGCGGTGTCTCCTCCGGCTTTGGCTGCATCTCCACTCCATAACGGTACACCAGGATCTCTCCATCCAGATCACTGACAGAGAGCTGATGCTTATTGTAGCACTGCCAGCTCAATTCCCGCTCAAATTCCATCATGCCAAGCTCCACATAAGGAAACAAGGTGATTTCCTTGTCCTTTTCTGTCCGGAAACGAAGGCTCCAGATCAGGCAGTTCTCCTCTTTTCCCACAAAATAAGTAGCAGTCACTGATACTCCGTTTTTTTCTGCCTGAAAACGGGTATATCCCATACCATGGGTGGAACTCCAAGTATCCGGTTTTGCCGGACAAGGCTCATTGGTTGGCGTCCAGACTGTCTCGCCGTCACGAATATAGGTATAGAATCCGCTCCGATCCATAGGCAGATGAAAAAAACGATAGTGATTAATCCTGAAAATCTGCGGAGACTTATAAAATGCCACGCCGCCACCGCAATGGGAAATCATCGTGTGAAAAGTCCCGTTGGACAGATAGTTCATCCATGGCGTCGGACTATTGTATTTATCAAAAGTAATCTCTTTTCGTTCGTTGTCAAAACGGTACATAAAATATCACCTCTCCTGTTCCAGGATTTCTCTGATCTTTGCGGCTGCAGCTTTCCCCAGGAGTCTTTGCCCTTCTCTATCCAAATGTACCCCCTCCCATGCGCTCGGCTCGGTCACCCTGGAAGCATCCAGAAAATTGCAGCCGTAGTCTTTCGCAAGCAATCGATAATGTTCGCCAAGTTCAAGGGATTTCGCTTCAGAGTTTCCATCAATAAAATCATGAACACCTCTGTCATGAATATGTGGCGGCGCAATCAAGAGAATCTTTGGCGGCTTCCCGGTATCCCAGACAAAAGGCGTTAAAACGGTTTTAATCAAAAGTTCCATTCCCCGCCGGATGTCCGGCACGGAAGCGTGATAGGTATTTTTCATATCATTGGTTCCCAGAAGGAATACCACCAGATCCAGAGGCTGGTGGCTCTGGAGAATGGGAATGAGCAGAGACAGTCCGTTCTTTCCACAAGCAGCAGGATCCTCCAGGGAAGTCGTCCTGCCGCTTAACCCCTCCTCCACGATCCGGCAGTCCTCACCCAACAGCTTCTCCGCAATGCCGCCCCATCGGCTGTCCCTCTCAAATCGCAGATGATCTTTCTCTTTAAAATCAGGATCAAAGCCCCATGTAATAGAATCTCCATATAGTAAAATTTGCTTCATAAAATACTCCGTTCCCCTAAGAAGCCGGCGCGGGGACATTTTCATGCCCCCGTGCCGCTCTGTTTTCTTGTTTTTACAGATCTTATTTTTTGCCATTGGCAGTCAGCCATTCATCAAGCTGCTTCTGAAGTTCTGCCTTATACTCCTCTGCGCCCGCCTGTTCCATTTTTGTCACATACTCCTCAAAACGTTCGTCAAAATTGTCATAGAGGGACATAAACTTATATTCTGCGGCAACAGAACTCATCTGTGCCATCTGGGTTGCCATAGGTTCCTCATGGAAGCTGAAACCGGACAGTGGAGAAACATCTGCATGATTATTGATCTCCATTGTTTCCTCCCATACGCCTTCCTTTTGGCCTTCCACAAGGTAAGCGTTAAACTGGTTGCCCAGAGCCCAGCCGCTGTTGAAGAAATATCCGCTGTCCGGAATCTCTTTCACGAAACCGTCTTCCATGGTATAGTTCACATCTTCAATCCCGAAATTCAGCATATTAAAGATTTCTTTATCCGTATTCATAACTTCGATCATCTTGATTGCAGCCTCCGGATGCTCGCTGCTGCTGGAAACTGCGTTCATGGCACCTCTTGCAGACAGTGCATTTACAACAGGTTCCGTGAGGGATACCTGGACATAATCAAATCCGCCTGCAAGCTGTTTCTGTTCAATTTCTCCGCCAGGTTTTACAATTCCAAGGCGGGATGCATATTTCCCTGCCGTAATGTCGGCGCTGTCATCCTGAAGTGTGATGATATCATCGCGGATATAGCCGTTGTTATAAAGTTCTCCAAATTCAGCCAGATGTTTCTTCATCTCCTCCGGGAACCAGTCCACTGTGTAGGTGTCATCGTCCTTCTTAATGTACATAGGCACACCGCTGTCTGCTACCTTATAATAGCCGTCCATCATCTTCATGGCTACAAAATCATTCTCAAAAGCCTGAATGCTCAGGTCACCTACCGGATAAAGATCCGATTCATTGTCCCGTACGGCATCCCAGAAGGGATACATATCTTCCACACTCTTCACATTTTCCCAGTCAAACTCATATTTATCTACCAGATCTTTTCTCATCATAAATCCAAAGGAGTCGTAACAGATCTGATAATTGGGGATTGCATAAACGGATCCCCCTACCCTTGCCTGTTCAAACAGGAATTCCGGCAGTATATTCTTGAGCTCCGGGGCATTCTCCTCAATCAGATCATCCAGCGGGAGAAAGGCTCCCCTGGAAACGTTTGGCTGATATTTGTTCAGCCAGTTTTGGGTAGTAAAGCACACATCAAATGCCTCCCCTGAGGAAATCATCATGTTCATCTTTTCATCGTAGCTGCCGTAATCATAGACTTCCAACTGAAGCTCCAGACCATAGCGCTCCGCCAAAACCTTATTTACCTCCTCCAGTACCTGGTCGATACCTGTCTGAGGGGTTCCCGCAGTAATCCAGCGGATCGGAATGATCTCGCCCGATTCGGACTCCGTTTCGCCGGCAAAGCATGCCGTACCGGGAACCAGCATAGATGCAGAAAGGATCCCTGCCAAAATAGCCTTGTTCATGTTGCTTCTGTGACATTTCTTCATATCATTTTCCTCCTTTATTATAGGGGCCGCCTCCTGAAGTCATTTTTATTTGGAAGGCAGCCTTTTTTCACATTTACCCCTTAACGGCTCCCACTGTAAGCCCTGAGATAAAATATTTCTGAAAGAACGGGAATACCACCAGCATGGGACCTGCTGCCACCACTGCCATTGCCATCAAAAGATTCTGGCTTGGAATATCTCGGACATCCACCGTAATTCCTCCTCCCTGACTGAGTGCAGTCAGCAAAGACTGGATATTTTGCTGGATGCGGTAAAGCATGTACTGCAGCGGTTCCATTTCTTCTTTAGTAATATAGAGAAGCCCTGTCTGCCAGTCGTTCCATTTGCTCATCGCTGTAAAAAAAGCCACGGTCGTCAAAACCGGGATGGACAGCGGAAGAGCAATCTTGAAAAAGATCACGAATTCGTTGGCGCCGTCTACCTTCGCTGACTCAAAAAGCTCCTGAGGCAGTTTCTGAAAAAAAGTCCGTATCATGATCACGTGAAAAGCATACACAAAGCTTGGTACAATCATAACTGCGAAGGTATCCTTCCAGTGAAGTACCTGGGTCATCAAGATATAGCTTGGCACCATACCTCCGGAAAACAGCAGCGTAAAGAACACGTAAAAGGACAACGGTCTTGCAAATTTACAGTTTGAACGTGCCAGTGTATAACCGATCATACTCATAATCAGGACGCCTCCCACTACCGTAGCTGCAGTGGCAAAAATCGTGACCCCATAGCTTCGAAGCACCCGCATTGGACTTTTAAAGATATATTCATAGGCCGTCAGGTCAAATTCGGAAGGAATCAATCGGAATCCGTTCTCACTGAGTGCTGTGGCATTGGTAAAGGATGCTGAAATCAGCAGGATAAACGGAATGATACACATGACTGCATAGAAAATACCAATGGCATTGATCAAAATCTGCGGTCTGTTTTTTTTCTTCAAAGTTCTCCTCTCCTTTCCTTTAAAATAATGCACTGTCGGGGTCAATTTTTCGTACAACCAGGTTCGTCACCAGAATCAGTACAAATCCCACAAGTGACTGAATCAGCCCCACAGCCGTAGCCATTCCCACGTCACCAAGCTGCGTCAGCGCGCGGTACACATAGGTATCCACTACATCCGTCGCTGGATAGAGCACTCCTACATTTCTCGGCACATTGAAAAACAATCCAAAATCTGCCCGGAAAATATTGCCGATATTCAAAAGGGTCATAACAATTATGATTGGTTTCAGGAAGGGCAGTACGATATACCGAAACTGCTGAATTTTGGTAGCGCCGTCAAGCTGCGCCGCTTCAAAATAGGTATTGTCGATTCCCATCAGGCTTGCATAGTAGAAAAGACTATTGTAGCCTGTCCCGTGCCAGATTTTCACCAGCAGAAGGATAACCGGCCAGTAGGCTGCATTGGAATACCAGTCCACCGTTTTCCCTCCAAATAGGCGAATAACCTGATTGACCAGTCCCATATCTCCCGGCATCAGAAGGGCATACACCATATACCCGACCACAACCCAGGAAAGAAAACTTGGCATCAGCGTAATTGTCTGATAAGTTTTCACCATCCTTCTGCTGCGAAGATTAAACATGATCACCGCAAACAATACGCTCAAAGTAGTGGTAAAAACAATAAAAAGGAAATTCATTCCCAGTGTATTACGAACGACTCGCCAGGCATCTGAAGAGGTAAAAAAGAATTTAAAATTATTCAAACCTGCCCAGGGGCTTCTAATAATCCCCAGATTTACCTTAAATTTCTTAAATGCCAGAATAATTCCTCCCATAGGAACATAACAAAAAATAAACAGCAGTATCATTGCCGGAAGCGCCAGGATGAACAGTTGGATATTGTCCACCGTACTGCTCCTTAAGCTTTTTCCCCAGCCCCCTCCCCGGGTACCGCCTGTCTTTCGATTTTTCACATCGCATCCCTCCTCATCCGGCGCCGTATTCCCTCCAGCCTTGCCGCGGCGCCCTTTTGTATGTATCTCGTTTTGTTGACCACATTATAGCAGGCATTTTCTTTGATGAAAATGACACTGTTTTGCGAATCTGGTCAAAGAATTGCCCACTTTTCCATATTCTTTGTGACAATTGTGCTTTTTTTTGCTTTTCCAGCTATTTTTTTGTGTATTATTTTCCAGCTCATTGTCATTTCTTTCTTTTTGTGCAATAATGGAATGAAGTTTCATGTGATATCACGATTTAAAGGAGATGGGGAGTATGTATCGCGTAGCAATTGCAGATGACGAAATCGGAATTCGGGAAGGTTTGAAAGATTTGGTAGAATGGGAAGCATTGGGATTCTCTGTCTGCGGTGTTTTTGAAGATGGGGAAGGTCTGCTCTCTCTCCTAAAAGATCAGCCTCCCCATCTGATTGTAACAGATATTCGCATGAATCGCTGCTCCGGTCTGGACATCTCCAAATATATTCAGGAACAAAAACTGAAAACCCGGGTAGTGCTGATCAGTGGTTATCAGGAGACCGAACTTGCCATGTCCGCCATCCGCTATGGTGTAAAAAACTACATTTTAAAACCGATTGATCTGGATGAGCTCTCTGATTGTATCCGAAAAGTTAAGGAGGATTTGGATGCCGACCAGGTAATTTTCACTCAGCGTGAAGAACTTTTCCGGACGCAGAGTGATATGCAGGATATCAGAAAACTCTTTTTCGAGGAAATGCTCCGGGGCGATCTGGAAAATCAGCAGCTAATCAAGCGTGCTCTGACACTCCTCTGCCCGGAGATGTCCCTTGAGGAGAGTGCGTGTTTTTTTCTAACTCTGCATATCCGTCAGTATGGAAGTTTTCAAAAAAACAGCTGGAAGAAAGATCCTGCACAGCTCTCTGCCTATGTGGATCATTTTTCGGATCGCTTTCAAACGAAATGCCGCATCCTCACGATTTCCCGGAAAGAAACACAGCTCACAGCCTTCGGGCTTTTGCCAAAGCATTCGGAGCAATCCGTGCGGGAGGCAGCTGCCAGGGAGGCTGCTCGCCTATGTGAGGACATCCGTTCTTCCTTTGGTGTTCTGGCAGATCCGGATAGTTTGGAAGTATTTGACAGTATCTCTGCCATGCTGGCCGGGGTCTCCGTCTCCGAAGACAGTACCTTAGGCCAGGCGTTGGAAAAACTGGTTCTACGCCAAAAACAGCTCTATCTCGTACTCATCAATGGAACGCTTCTCTCTCTGACTGAGGAAACTTTGCGTTTTGCAGACTCTTTGGAAGGGCTTAAACTTTCTTCCGCCAGGGAACTCATGGAAAATCTGTTCCATACTTTGTCAGACAAACTGCGCCTGGATGGTCTTCCCCATTCAGCTGATCTGGTATTGAAGGAAGCCTTCCCTGTACTTGCCGCCATCAGCGATTTCAAAGAGCTGAAAGAGTTCCTCTCCCACACCATGCGCAAGCTCTATCTCTCTCTCCATCAGGATTCTGACAGCCTGATGGAACGTACCAAAGACTATGTGATAAAACACATCGGGGAGGATCTTTCCCTGGAGGATGTAGCGGATCATTTTTACTTAAGCCCCTCCTATTTCAGCCGCACCTTCAAGGCTGTTACCGGAGAAACCTTTGTGCGCTTTGTAAGCCGCATTAAAATGGAAGAAGCTGCCAGGCTTCTGGCAGCTACTGATCTGAAAATATATGATATCTCTGAGCGTGTCGGCTACAAAAGCCTCCGGCACTTCAATAAGCTTTTTAAAGAATATATGGGAATCCAGCCCTCTGGCTACCGCCAGAAAATGCACATAGGAGGTGACAGATGATGAAACGGGAAAATCGAAATTCCAAGCGGACACGGTATTTTACAGGACGAATCTTTTTCAGAAATTTTTTGATGCTCATGGCATTGGCCGTCGTTCCCATGCTCCTCGCCATCTTTCTGGGCACCTATTCTCAACGAGTCGTGGTAGAAAAAGAAGTGGCACTTTACAATCTGCGCACTGTCTCCCTTCTGCAGGATTCCATGGATGAGCTATTTGAGAGCTGCCTGCAGCAGGCGGACTATCTCCTTTCTGACAACGATATCAATCTATTCCTGATCACCCAAAAGGATGGTTATACCTTCTACCATAATGACGTAATTTACAAGCTGATGAAAGTTCAGATGCAGGCAAATCCGGATTTTCTTGGCATTTATATTTATTCCAATGTGAACGGGAAATTCGTCTCCAACTATGGCGAGACCTCCCTGGCACGCTTCTTCGACACAGGATGGCTTGAAGATTATCAGTCTTATGACGGGGAAAATAGTTTCTTCTATGCTTTCCGCGACGGCCAGACCAGTCATCTTCAGCCAGTCCGCATCTTAAGTCTGTATAAAATCCTGACAGTCGGCGAGCAGCGCAGAGGCGTTATCGTCTACAATATCAATTTTGACCAGTTTATACGCAAAATCTCCCAGTACCGCGGTGAGTACGATATCAGCTTAAGTCTTCGCACCGAGGACGGCAGCCTGGTGGAACCACTGTGGGGAGAGAATGATCTGCATTCCCTGAATGGATCTTTTGACGAAAACAATCGCCTGGAAACTGATGATTTCATCGTTTATCGTTCTCCGGTAGAATTTTCTGACCTGTATCTTTATTCTGTTCTCTCCAGGGATGCCCTGCAGGCGCGTCTTACGACCTCACAGGCTACTCTGATTGCTGTCGTGGCAGGAGTCTGCCTGTTGGTATTGGCTCTCGCCATCCTGATTTCCATGCGGATCTATCATCCTTTCCACAAGATCCTAGAAGAGCTGGAAACTCCCGCCGGGCTTTTAAGGAACAAGGTTGCCATCACCCAGGATGAAGAATCCTTCATCCTGGAATCTATCCACAGCATGTCAGCCAAAAATGAGGAAATCACCGAAGAACTGTCCCGCCGTGTCGCTCTGTTAAAGCAGGCACAATCCGTTGCCCTCCAGAGCCAGATCAATCCTCATTTTCTCCACAATACCCTGGACAGTATCAGTTGGGCTACCATGCGCCTTACCGGCGGAAAAAACGAGGCATCCGTCATGCTCTCCAAGCTCGCCCAGATTCTCCGCTATTCCCTGGATGACGTAGACACTCTGGTTCCTCTTCAAAAAGAACTCAATAATACCCGTATCTACCTGGAACTCCAGGAACTCCGCTATCGCAATGCCTTCCAGGTGGAATGGGATATTCAGGACGATGTCCCGGACTGCCAGGTGATCAAAATCCTGCTGCAGCCCATCGTGGAAAATGCAATTCAGCACGGCTTAAAACCCATGAGCCGGGGAGGCCTTTTAAAAATTTCAGCCCATACAGACGGAGAGCTCCTCCTCATATCCATTTTTGACAATGGCGCCGGCATTCCGGCTGAACGTCTTGCCTCTATCCAATCTGTACTTCATTCAGATATGATTCAGCAGCAGGAAAGCATCGGAATCGTAAACGTCCATCAAAGGATCCGGCTTTTCTACGGAGAGGAATATGGGCTTGAACTTTCCTCAGATCAGGGAACCCTGGTGACGCTGAAGCTCCCAGTGGTAAGGACCGTATAATTCGTTCGCAGTTTTCTCCCAGACAGCTCATCCCTATAAAAAATACAATCCTATCCGATGCAGAATAAAATGCTTGTTGTAAATAAAACATTCTCTTCTTTTCATAAAATAGTACAAATTCCCGAGAAGATTTGCCATAGACAAGGGCGTAGCCGGATGTTAGGATATTCTCATAATCAGCTATCCAATCAGCTAGCAAAAGAAAGGAACACGGAATACATTATGGTTAATAAAAATCATACAGGAATGGATTTTCAGATTGACGGACTGAATTACCGGCTGCTTCCGGTCACAGAAGAAATTGTCCGCTGCATTATTTCCAAAAAAGAAATCTGTCAGGAAACAGAATCTTTCATTATTGAAAAAAAGGAACCGGAACATGTAGATTTTCAGGTGGAGGAATCTGAGAACACTGCTTTCTTAAAAACAGCCAAGGTGCAGGTGCAGGTAAATCTGCAAAACGGGGAGTTTACCTGGCTGCGTCCTGACAATCGTGTGTGGCTTAAGGAAAGCGGCCGTGACCTGGCGGAAATTGATGTAATCCATTATACCACCGGTGACGAAGAGCCGATCATCAAACGGGTAAAGACCGTAGACGGAGAACGGAATTTTATCCAGAATCTGAAAGAAGTCGTGGACAGAAAAGCATACCGGGCAAGATTGTTTTATCAGTGGAAAGAAAATGAGGGAATCTATGGGCTTGGTCAGGCGGAAGAAGGAATCTACAATTACAGAGGCCATAACCAGTACCTTTATCAGCACAATATGCGCATTCCTATGCCTATGTTTGTCTCTTCCGAAGGCTACGGCATTCTGGTAGACTGCTGTTCTCTTATGACCTTTAATGATGAGGGCAGACAATCTTATTTATTTTTGGATACGGTTGACCAGATCGATTACTACTTCCTTGGGGGCAGCACCATGGACGGCATTATCCATGATTACCGTTACCTCACCGGCAAGGCACAGATGCTGCCGAAATGGGCATATGGTTATATCCAGTCTAAGGAACAATATTATACGGATCAGGAGCTTGTGGATATTGTAAAGCATTATCGTGACCTTCAGGTTCCCCTGGATTGTGTTGTACAGGATTGGAATTCCTGGGAGCCCGGGCAGTGGGGAAACAAAATCGTTGATAAAGCACGCTACGGCAATCTGAAAGCCTGCATGGATGAGATTCATGCCATGAATGCCCATACGATGGTTTCCGTATGGCCCAACATGAATACAGGCTGCGAAAACCACACAGAGCTTTTTGACAAGGGTTATATGCTCAATGACTACGCTACTTACGATGCCTTTAATGAAAAAGCCAGGGAAATTTACTGGAAGCAGGCAAAGGCAGAGCTTTTTGACGGCGGCTTTGATTCCTGGTGGTGTGATTCCACAGAACCGTTTTCCGGACCGGACTGGAACGGAGAAAACAAGCGTGAACCATGGGAACGGTATGCCCTTGTTGGCGGCGAGCATAAAAAATATCTGGATGCAGCAAGAGCCAATGCTTATGCATTAATGCACGCAAAAGGAATTTACGAGAATCAGCGCAAAGACAGAGAAGATATGCGAGTTCTGAATCTTACCCGCTCCGGCTATGCTTCCGGGCAGAAATACAGCGCAATGCTCTGGTCCGGAGATACCTGCGCTTCCTGGGATAATTTCAAGATTCAGATCACAGAGGGCCTGAATATGTGTATGAGCGGTTATCCTTACTGGACGCTGGATATCGGTGCATTTTTCACAGTATATAAAAAATGGCAGAACCGCGGCTGTGGCTGCAATACCGATCCTACCCCCAAATGGTTCTGGCAGGGACAATATGAGGAAGGAGTTCATGACAAGGGATATTGCGAGCTTTATACACGCTGGCTTGAGATGGGAACATTCCTTCCCATGTTCCGCTCTCACGGAACCGATACCCCGAGGGAAATCTGGAACTTCGGCGAAAAGGGAACCATGTTTTACGATGCCATTGAGAAATTTATTAAACTTCGTTACCGGCTGATGCCTTATATTTATTCCCTTGCAGCATCTGTCCATTTTAATGACAGCACGATCATGCGAAGCCTTCTCTTCGATTTTCCTGAAGATCTGGAGGCACGAAATCTGTCCGGTGAATTTATGTTCGGCCCGTCTCTCTTGATCTGTCCGGTAACAGAACCTATGTATTACGAATCTGATAACCGGGAAATCCAGAGAGAAAAGAAATGGGACTGCTATCTTCCGGAGGGCTTTAAATGGTATGACTTCTGGACAAACACCTGCTATGAAGGCGGTCAGCATATCCTGGCGGATGCACCATTGGATCGTATACCTATTTTTGTAAAGGCAGGAACAATCCTTCCGACTGTAGAAGGCCTGCAGTATGCATGTCAGAAACCGGAAAGCCCAATAAAGCTTACGGTTTATCCGGGGTCTGACGCCACATTTACCCTTTATGAAGATGAAGGCAATAACTATGGATTTGAAAAAGGCGCTTATGCTCTGACAGAATTTTTCTGGAATGACAGGGAACATAAACTGACCGCAGAGGAACGCAAGGGAAGCTTCCCGGGAATGGAGAAGCTGGAATATACGGTAGAGGTTATTGGCTGACCTGCAGGTGCCAATTCTTTTCTATACTTTTCATGAAAGTTGGGTTATAATAGTAAGAAGTGCATTTCCATGCATCATTTACGAATCTGACAGAAAGCGAAACTGCAATCATGAAAAGAAAAGAATTTATGACAGAAAGTGAACAATATCTTGCCAGAGTTCTGACCGCCCTTCACAGAAGAATCATAGAGACGGACGAATCTATTGCAGAAGGGCAGAAAGAAATCGAAAGCATGCATGATTACTTCTGGGAAAACTATACGGAAATGGATCAGTACGGATACGAAAACTTTGATAACCAGCAGGCACTGCTTGCCCAGGTAAATGCCAACCAGGATGAGCTGCAGCGCCGCCGCCGTTTCCGCAAAATGCTGGATTCTCCCTTTTTCGGAAGGGTGGATTTCTGCTTTGAGGATGAAGAAACACCGGAGGCTTTTTATATTGGTATCGGAAACTTCGCAGAAAAAACCGGAGGAATTCCTCTGGTATACGACTGGCGCGCCCCTATCAGCAGCCTTTTTTACGATTATGACAAAGGTTCTGCTTCCTATACAGCGCCTACAGGGGAAATCACCGGAGAGATCACTTCCAAATGGCAGTACAAGATTCGCGGCGGCAAAATGCTCTATGAGTTTGAGAGCGATATCAAGATCGATGATGAAATTCTCAAAGCAGAGCTTGGAAGCAACGGCGAGGTGCAGCTAAAAAATATTATCCGAACCATCCAGAAGGAACAGAACGCCATTATCCGGAATACCAAGGACAGGATTCTGGTCATTCAGGGAGCTGCAGGCAGCGGAAAAACCTCCATTGCGCTTCACAGGATCGCCTATCTTCTGTACCACGACAGACAAAACCTGAAGTCCTCCAACATCCTGGTCTTGTCTCCAAACAGTGTGTTTGCTGACTATATCTCCCACATTCTCCCGGAACTGGGAGAAGAAAATATCAGGGAAATGAGTTTTGACCTGTTTGCCTACAGGGAATTAAAGGATACCGTTCCGGACTGTGAGGACCGCTATGACCAGATTGAAAGAAGCTTTGCGCACCCTGCCAAACGGAATCTGTATCTGGAAAAACAGTCCAAAGAATTTCTGAACCGTATGGAACGCTTTTTCCTGGAAATGGAAGACGAACTGATGCGTTTCCGGGATGTGGAATATAAAGGTTTTTGTAAAACAGAAAAAGAGATTATCCAGCTATTCTATTTTAAATTTATGGATATTCCTCTTTTATCCAGAATGGAAGCCGTGGCGGAATATTTCATTGATGAAGTGGAGACTCTCCGGGACGCTGATCTTCCGGAAGAAGAACGAAATTCCGTTATCGAGAAATTTCTGGGGATGTATGAGACCAGAGATCTCTATGTGCTTTACAGCCATTTCCTAAAAAGGGAAGGTTATCCGGGTCTTCCCAGGGTCTCTTACGAAAAACGGAAACTGCGCTACGAGGACGTCTATCCGGTACTGTATATGAAATACAGTTTGCTGAAGCAGACTGCAGACCGCAGCATCAAGCATCTGGTAGTTGACGAAATGCAGGATTATTCCCGCCTGCAATATCTGATCCTGAAGAAAATTTTCCCATGCCGGATGACCATCCTGGGAGACAAAGCCCAGACAATGGATGAACAGCAGCAGGATGTTCTGCAGTTTCTTCCTGGAATCTTCGGAAAAGATATTCGAAAAATCGTGATGAACAAAAGCTACCGCAATACTGTGGAAATCGCAGAATACGCCAGCTGGCTTGCCGGTATTACGGATATGGAGCTTTTTCAGCGTCATGGGCAGCCTGTTACGGAGCAGTCCTATTCTGATATGGAAAACGCACTGCGCCATGTCATTGAGTATTTAAGCATACTAGGGGAAGACTCCTTTGAAACTGCTGCAGTTATTACACGGACGGAGGCTGAGGCACTCTCCGCTTATGCACTCCTGAAGGAAATGATGGAACAAAAAGGCTATGATACGGAGAATCAGTTATCCTATCTGGACCGGAACAGCTCCCGTTTTCGCAAAGGACTTACCATAACCACCTTCTATCTGGCAAAGGGACTGGAATTTGACCAGGTCTTTTCCGTTTTTCCGAAAAATGACAAAACTCCCCTGGCAAAGCAGGCAAGGTACATTGCTGCCACAAGAGCGCTCCACCAGCTTTATATGTTTGAGTATAGAAAAAAGCGGACAAACTAAACCAATAGATCAAAATAGGGCCGGGAATCAGATTTTTGATCCTCGGCCTATGGTTTTCTTTATTTCGTTTTCTCTGGTTTCCGTTTTTCTTTCTTATCCGCCAGCTTTATCAGGCATGTTTTTCCAAGAAAGGCCGCTCCATAGCAAAGGATTGTCGTATAACCTTCCATCTGCAGTTTTTTCATATATTGTCTCTTTTCGTACATCGGTAATATCCGCTTCTCTTGTCTTTAACCGCAGAAATACATTTTTATCAACTTCATCTACTTGCGGACTGTTTTCAAGATATGCATGTTCAATGCAAATCTTTGAAATCGTTTTCTGCAATAATCCATATGCCGTTTGAAACCGTTTTCCATCCACATCCTTCAATGTGAGAAATAATACCGGCCACCGATTCATCCATTCTCCGCAGAACTCTATATCTTTCCCGACCTCAAGCCCTTCAAAGAGCTTCCCGCTGTTCTTTCGGATATCGAAAAACTCCGCAATCATGCTCATTGTAAGCGTCTTTCCAAAACGGCGCGGTCTGGTGATCAGGTTCACATCAAATGTCCGATTCAGAAGTTCCTTAATGAAACCGGTCTTATCGATATAATAGCAGTTACTGGTGCGCACTTTCGCAAAATTATCAATGCCATAGGGTAAATTCACTTTTGCCATTTTTCTTCATACTCCTTTCACAGAGCACCCATTTCCTTTGGTTCGGTCGGTTTTTTACTGGTCTGCTGCTTTCTTCTCCCTCGGGGGCTTTCCCACATGCTTTTTATACAGGCGGTAAAAATTAGATATATTATTAAACCCGCATTCCATAGCGATTTCCGTTACGCTTCTGTCTGTGGTGCGCAGCAGTTCCCTTGCATGAGCCACCCGAAGACGGGTCACATAATCACTAAAACTGATATTGGTCACTTTCCTGAAATAGGAGGAAAAATAATTAGAGCTCATATAAACCGCAGCAGCCACTTGATCCAGGGTGATTTTTTCGCAGTAATGCCGGTCAATATAAGCAAAAGCCTGTTCCAGGCGCTTCATGGCGTTTTTCTTTTCTTTCAGCATCTCCCCTGATTTGGTATCGTCCTGGTACGCGCGGATCAGCATGGTCAGGATCCTTAAAACATTGGCTTTGATCATCAGAGGGTATCCTTCCCGCCGTTCCTGCCACTCCTGGTAAATTTCCCGGATTCCCTTGCGGATTTCGTGACTTACCGCTTCCTCTCTGCCGATACGGTTTTTAAAATTACTTCCCCGCTCCACAAAAGGCTTAAGATACTCATGGTCGAAAAAGCTCATTTTTTCCGCTATGAATTCCGGCGAAAAAACCATTACCAGAAGATGCATCTCCTCTTCTGTCAGGCTCCATCCATGAGGTTCCACATTATTAAAAATGATAATATCCCCCTCAGACATGGGGTATTCCTGTCCATTGACAAAATAACGCCCCTGCCCTTTTTTCACATAGGTAATTTCAAAATAGCTGTGCCAGTGAAAAGTATCCGGATGGCTGTTCTCATTATTTAAAACAACCTCCCATATCTGAAAAGGAAAATCCTGGTCAAGAGGAATGTTATCCCGTACTAGCTTCATGAGTCTGTGCAAATCCTTTCGGTATTTTAATAAATTTGTAACTGTTCAGTACCTTCACAGTTACGAGCCAAAATTCATTAGAGATCACCTTCGGTGAAGGAATTTTGGTATCTCGCTCATTTTTTATGAGAATAAGGGTTTTTACACCACCGGATAACAAAAGCGGCGGGATTTTCCCCATAACGGGACTATCAATCACCGTGCTGTCCAAAACCATGGATTTGTCTATATCAAGAATCATCTCTTTTGTCTCAGGATCAGTGATCCAGGAATCCTCATATGCATTCTTAAAATAAACCGAGGTATTAAATACAGCCTCCGGCATTTTTCCGAAAAAAATTTTCAGCATGTCGCCGTACCTCCTTACAATTCATACGACTATTCTATCATATTTTCACCCACCGGGAAATAATCACCTCATCCCAAAATGTCTCAATTCCTGATGAAACGCCCTTCTCCTTGCATATTTCGTTTTATAACTGTTCATAAGTGCAGTTTTGGCATAGTTCATTCCATGTGATTCCTGCACTTCGCCAAGAGCAGCAATAAAAGCAGCACATTCACCGTAGTAGTTGCGCCGATTTGCTTCCATGATTCCCTCAGTTCTCATGGAAACAAGCTGTTCTATTTTCTGCAGCCAGCGGGCTGCCGTCTCTTCCGGTACACGGACCTCTTTCTTCCATTGGCAGAACAATGCCCAGAATAATTCTGAATCATTTTTATCCGTATTCATGCCGGTACCCTTTACATACTCCTCTGTATGAAACCCACAGGCAAATACTGCTCTTTGAAGCATGGAATTCATTCCTGCCGGTAAAACATCGCCGTCAAAGAGAAGCAGCAGAAACAGAGCCAGCCCTTCTTTCATGAAAGTGGAAGACCATCCCAGAGCCTTTTTCTCCTCCATTCCAAGCTTTATCACACCGTCAAAATCTTCCTCCCAAAATAGAAGCGTACAATATTCTATAAGTCCAAGCTCGTATTCCTTTTGAGAATTTGGATCATAGTATCCGACAGTCCCCCTACCCCTTGCTTTTGTCCTCGTATATGCTTCATTATAAATCTTCATCATCTGTTTTTTATAACAGCTCCAGTCCCTTGTCAAAAATCGCATTCTCATATAGTTTACAACAGAGGGGGCCGAACGGAATGCTTCCAGCCAGCAATGTTCCATGGCAGCATCCTGATTTATCCTGCACGCATATTCCCCGGTCAGCAAAGCGATCCGGCTGCGAATAACATAGGACTCCGGAATTTTTTCAAGAGCCTCCATTCCGTTATAAAATAGTCTGTCATCCTCTCCGCTTCCCAATCCTTTTTCCAGTATCTGCTCGTATAGTTCCGGATGCTTATCCACGAATTTTCTTGCCGTATCCAGGCGTTTGGCATCATCACCCATCATCTCCTGGGCTTCCTCCAGCAGCTTTTTCACTCCCCGCCCGGTCTGCTTCCCGAGATAATCTATCCAAAGGGGCAGGAATTCCTGAAATTCCGGCAGATCAGAACTTCCAATCTGCATAATGTCTTCCAGCTTTACTTCATAATACTGGAAATTCCCCATCATACAAAATAGTTCCTCTGCTCTGTCAGATAATCCATTTCCCATATATGCCAAAAAAAGGCACTCCCGGACAACTCCTTCCAGAGAACCGCGAAGAAGCTGCGATTCATACAATTCATGTAAGCCCAGCGGAGCCCCGTCATAATCACAGTAATCTCCCTCTGCAGACACTTCAAGTGCAGACAATAATTCCGCAAGCCCGCATCCCAGGCTATATTCCTCTGTATCAATGCATTCATGTACAAGCTCTATGCCTCTTTCAATGTCTGGAAGCAGATGCTGCGGATCGGAAAACAGAACTTCATCCGCATCAGGATTATACCAGTCATCCCATTCTTCGTTATACTCACTGTCAAGATATTTTTCCCCGTTATTGATACTTTTCAGGACTTCTGTGATTTCTTTTATTTCATCGGCAAGCTGCCCCGCTGATTTATCCGCAGAAAGCGCAGGTGGATGACCTGTCGCCCTGACGGTATGCATCGTATCCAAAAATTGGCTTCTCCTGTTCTCCGGCAGGGTTCTGGCCAGTTCATGAACAAATGCTTCCAGCATTTCTCTTGTCATCTCAGACATTCCTGCATCAATCTGTCTTAAAAATTGTGGTAAATTCATTTTCGCTTTTCCCCGTAAAAATATTATTTATATAATCTCAAGTGCGGTTCCGACATTATTTATGCAAATATCATATCATGCAGAAGTCTTGCATGCAACTAACATTAAAAAAATATAAGATTTCATTCCATGATATCCTTTTCCCCGAATACCACGGAACAAAACCTTATTTTTCATTTATCCCACAATATTTGATTTAAATATTTTAACCGGTCCTAATAGGCCGCTCCGATCTAAAACATTATACATAACTGCTGTATCCCAAAAACCATGTCCTTCTTTTGAATTCAGGCAGCAGGCTCTGGACAGATTATTTTCCACCTCTATTTTCAGCTGGTTTTGTCCTCTTCTGTATAAATGACCAATTTCAAAAGAATAAGGCGGCGCAAATCGTAATCCCGCATTTTCTCCATTACTCCACACTTCTGCTGATTCTCCAACCTCACCTAAATCCAGAAGTGCCATTCCATTTCCATCATAAACAAACTCACAGGTATAAATCATCTTACCTCCAAAGCGTGGATACCATTTCCGACCTCCCAGATCTACAAGTTTTGTAAGTGTGATATCACCGGGTTTTTCACAGGGAAGCAGCCCGTCCATCGTTAGATAATCGCCCTCATAAGGGAAAAAGCCTATTTTCCATTTGTCTTCCAGAATCTGATCAAGCTTCCAGCATGCTGCCGGCATAATTATGTTCTTTTACATATGCCCCCATTTCTTCCAAAGGTACCACATCACAGGAATCGATTTCCTCAGGCAAAGGCTGAGAACTACCGCAGATTCCTTCAGGATACCCATTTACAAAGCATACTTTGATTTCCTGCATTGCTGCTTCCTGTATAAACACTGCCACACTGGCAGGTATTCGTTTGACATACGGAATGATCAAAATGCGGTAGCTCTCCTGATTAATATGCAGCCTTCCTTTTTCTGTCCAGGTTTTATAGTGTTCCCTCTTTTCAAAAATATCCGCAGGAATCACATCATAGTCTATCTAATTCTGACTAAGGATTTTGGCTGGCGTCTGAAAATGCATAAATTCACCGCTCCATTATGCCTCAGCATGGTAGAGAATCGCAGCAGGTGCCACATGAACGCTGTCCTTTAAAAGGTGAAACAACCGATTGGCATATTGGTTGATTCCGGCCACAGCCTTTGGCTTTTTATGTTGAAGTTCCAAGATGATTATACCACTATCATAGCAACTTTTGAAGATTTTATTTTGCTCGTTTATACTATGATTGATGACCTGTACCATCAGTTTGTTCCCTCTTCCGTT
>JAETNR010000083.1 GCA_021772055.1 Blautia sp.
GCGAAGACACAGTACAGCCTGACAGACGACCAGACCAAACTTGGCGCTCCCACTGATTTCGAAGTAACCGTACGTAACCTGAAGATCTCCGCAGGAGCAGGATTCATCGTAGCTTTGACCGGTGAGATCATGACCATGCCAGGTCTGCCGAAGGTTCCGGCTGCAGAGAAGATCGATGTAGACGAAAATGGGAAGATCACTGGTCTTTTCTAAAAAGAAGTGATTTTAAGAAAACCTTGAGGGGGGCCATCTCAAAGTTGCGAAGCCCGAAGGCCCCCCTCAAACTCCCCCTTCTTGGGCACGCTTCGTGTACACCGGCAGATTGTGCTGTCGGACGATTGATTTGCGGGCGGTAGGTTTTACCTTTTCGGGAGTGCATCCCAGCCGGAAATACGGGGCCTCTTCCTGCGGAAGACGGAAAGTGTTTACGGCGGGAGTGCATCCCAGTCGGAAATACGGGGCCTCTTCCTGCGGAAAACGGAAAGTGTTTACGGCGGGAGTGCATCCCAATGGGAAGTACGGGCGCTCTTCCTTTGGAAAGCGCCTGCGTTTCCCGGCAGCGTATTTTAACCGGGAGGCGATGGCGTGGCAAACAGGGGAGCGCGAGGGGAGTGCGGCCTTCAGGGCTGTGAGCTCTCCCCTCGCATAAACTTATTAAGGAGATACGAGAAATGGGATTTTCAACTAGTACATGTACAGAGTTTGTAGAAGTTCTTGCTTCTAAGGCTCCGGTTCCCGGCGGCGGTGGTGCTTCTGCGCTTGTTGGTGCAGTAGGAACTGCCCTTGGCAATATGGTAGGAAGCCTCACCGTAGGCAAGAAAAAATACGCAGATGTAGAAGAAGAAATGTGGGAGCTGAAGGCAAAATGTGATCAGCTTCAGAAAGATTTTCTTCGTCTGATTGAGAGAGATGCTGAAGTATTCGAACCTCTTTCCAAGGCATATGGAATGCCAAGGGAAACGGAAGAGGAAAAGGCAGAAAAAGCAAGAGTTATGGAAATCGTCCTGAAAGACGCATGTTCTGTTCCGATGGAGATTATGGAAAAATGCTGCGAAGCGATTGATCTTATTGTTGAGTTTGCAGCAAAGGGATCCACACTTGCAATCAGTGATGCGGGTGTTGGGGCGGCGTTCTGCTGTGCTGCTCTTAAAGGGGCAAGTTTGAATGTTTACATTAATACCAAGTCCATGGCAAACAGGGAATATGCAGAAGAACTGAATAAGAAAGCAGATGCAATGCTGGAGAAATATACGAAGATTGCTGATGAGACTTTTGAAAAGGTATTGGGAAGATTGAAATAAGATTTGCGGCTCAGGAGGATAAGAGAAATGGCTAAACAGTTATTAGGTAAAGAAGTTACAGCAGCATTAAATGAAAGAATTAAAACAAATGCAGCAGAGTTACGGGAAAAGGGGGTAAATCCTACTCTCTGCATTATTCGTGTTGGTGAGAATCCAAGCGATGTTTCCTACGAGAAGGGCGCAACCAAACGTTGTGAGACTCTGGGCGTAGATTGTGAAAAGATCCTTCTTCCGGGAGATGTTTCTCAGGAAGAGCTTCTTGCAGTTATTGATAAAGTAAACAAAGATGACCATATCCATGGTGTTCTTTTGTTCCGTCCGCTTCCGAAGCATCTGAATCAGGCAGTGATCGAAAATGCACTGGCTGCCGAAAAAGATGTTGACTGTATGACAGACCTTTCCATGTCCGGCGTATTTACCGGAAAACAGATCGGATTCCCGCCATGCACACCTCAGGCTTGTATGGAAATCCTTGATCATTACGGAATTGACTGCACAGGCAAAAAGGCAGTTGTGATCGGAAGAAGCCTTGTAGTTGGAAAACCGGCTGCTATGATGCTGGTTAAGAAAAATGCAACCGTTACGATCTGCCATACAAAAACCGTAGATATGCCGTCTGTTGCAAGAGAAGCAGATATTCTGATCGTAGCTGCAGGCCGTGCAGGCGTTGTTGGTGCAGATTATGTAAGAGAAGGCCAGACTGTAATTGATGTTGGTATCAATGTGAATGCAGAAGGCAAGCTTTGCGGTGATGTTGACTTTGCTGCAGTTGAGCCGATTGTAGATGCAATCACTCCGGTTCCGGGCGGTGTTGGAAGCGTTACGACTTCTGTACTGGTTGGACATGTGGTAGAAGCAGCTATGAGAAAAGCAAACGCATGAGAAAACGTTCCAGGAAAAAAGTTTTTTGGAGAAGATTAATTGTCATTGCGGGTGTCCTGATTATCGGGGCACCCGTTTTCCATAGGCTTGGCTTGGTTTTGCGAGAGGAAGAAATGAATTTAAGCCAGGAAAGCCAGATGGGAAAACCATCAGATTCCGGTCTGCCGGGAGATGCTGCGGCAGATGATTCAACGGATAACAGTTATGGATATTATACTATTATGGGAAAAACAACTGTTCTAAAGAACAGAATGGTTTTTCTCTTTAACAGCCGTAATGTGGAATATCCTTCTTCCATACTGAGGGATGGCGGTGCGGAAACCATCGAAGAGTTCTGTGACATCCTTCTGGAGGAAGCAGACATAGAAGGCGTCCGGGGAGAAGTGGTTTTTGTACAGTCCATGCTGGAAACGGGCTGGCTGCAGTATGGAGGAGATTCCAGTGCAGAACAGTTTAATTTTTCCGGCCTTGGGACTACGGGAGACGGCGTTCCGGGGAATTCTTTTCCCGATGTGCGGACGGGACTTCGGGCACAGGTACAGCATTTAAAGGCTTATGCCTGTTCGGAAAGCCTGAATCAGGAATGTGTAGATGAACGTTTTGACTATGTTTCCAGAGAAAGTGCTCCTTATGTGGAATGGCTAGGAATACAGGAAAATCCCTACGGCGGCGGATGGGCCGCAGGAGAGGGATACGGATATAAGCTGCGGATCCTGCTCTCCGAGCTGAAGGGAACAGAGTATGAACCTCCTGCACTTCCAAAAGCAAAAGAGGAGCAGAACATTTCAGATAACTAAATCATATGGTAAGGAAAATGGGGAACCGTTTATCGGTTCCCCAAATGTGTTTCTTCATTATAGTGCACGAGTTCCGTAAAGCCCTGCATTCGTTTCTCCATGGGCGAAACGCAAAGTATTAATTCAATTCAATTTCTTCCAGTTCTCTGGGCGGAAGTTGTGTGGTGGATGCAGCAAGGAATTTCTTCAGTGCCTTGGAAGACTGGGCAAATGGAACGTTGGTTCCGGCACCTCCCATACAGCCGCCAGGGCAGGCCATGCCTTCAATCATGCAGCCCTTCAGCTTACCGGCTTTGGCAAGAGCCAGTACTTTTTTGCATTCTGCAAGGCTCTCCGCATGTTCGATGTGTACCGGAACATCCGGATAGTATTCCCTTAAGCAGGCCTCAATTGCACCGGCTACGCCGCCTGCAACTGCATATCCCCTTCCTGCTGCAGTAGCGTCATGGAGAGAAGAATCTCCCTCAAAAGCGGCCGGGTCAATTTCTCTGGCATCAAACATCGCAGCAAGTTCTTCAAAGGTAACTACAAAGTCCACATCACTGCGGATCGTCCGTCTCATGGCTTCCAGTTTTTTGGACGCACATGGTCCGATAAATACCACCTTGGAATCCGGATGCTCCTGTTTTACCTTGCGGGCAGTGGCAACCATGGGGGTCAGTTCCTCTGAAATATTGTCGATCATGGTCGGAAAATATTTCTTTGCCATCATAGACCAGGAAGGACAGCAGGAGGTGAGAAGGAAGGGAAGATTTCCCGTAGCTACCTCTTTCGCATAGTGGTGAGCTTCAGAAATCGCTCCTATATCTGCTCCCAGAGCAACCTCATACACACCGGAAAAACCAAGGACCTCCAATGCTGCTTTAAACTTACGGGGAGATACATCCTCGCCAAACTGGCTGATATAAGCAGGAGCCACAATAGCGATAATCTTATTTCCCTCCCTCAAAGAATGAGCAAGCTGGAAAATCTGGGATTTATCCGAAATAGCTCCAAAGGGACAGCTTACCATGCACATCCCGCAGGAAACACATTTGTCATCCAGAATCCTGGCTCTTCCCTGACTGTCGCTTGTGATAGCTTTAACACCACAGGCCCGTTCACAGGGCCGCTCCTTATGGGCAATCGCATCATAAGGGCAGGCCGCTTTACATTTTCCGCATTTAATACATTTTTCCTGGTCAATATGAGACCTTCCCTCAACCATGGAGATAGCGCCTTTCGGGCATGCCTGCATACAGGGATGAGCCACACAGCCCTTGCACATATTGCTGACCTCATATTTGTTGGGAGCACATGCTGCACATGCAGAAGGAATCACCTGCATAAGGGGCGGCTCGTAGTACTTTTCATCAATATTACTAGCTTCCAGCCCGTCAGTAAGATGGACTGCTTTATTTTCCGGACGAAGAGAAAGCCCCATAGCCAGGCGGACCCGCTCACTGGCAACCGCTCTTTCACGGTAAATACTATCACGATATTTGGCCCGTTCTTCTACAATATTGTAGGGAATGGCTTCAATATCATGAATCAGAGTATCATCTGTGGACTCAAAACCAATTTTGGCAATCTCCGTAAAAATTTTCCGGCGAATCTCTCTAACCGGTGTATCCAGATTTCTCATTACTGCTCACTCCTCTATATGAATCTCTATATAAACATCACTTACCTCCCCTATCATATAAGAAAATACACAAAAAAGCAATGTCTACATAGGTATGTACCTAAGCAAATACATGGAAGATTTTTCTTTTTATTCACACTTACGGTACAAACCCGTAATGCATTTGAATTTGTCTAGTAATTAACAGGATTGCCAACTGAATTGCATTGTACTTTTTTTGATACAATACAGAAAATGCCCGTTTTTCAATGTATTTAGCCTGGTAAGGTATAGAAAAAAAGAAAGATATTACTTGTGAAGAATGCTAATATCATGTATAATAAAACTATAACTTTATGTGAAAATTTACTAAAAGTGAGTAGATAACAAAAGTGTAAAATCATTTTAAGGAGGGAAATGAATGTTAGACCAGTCTTATTACAAAAAGGCAGATGAGATTATCGAACATTACGGACGTAAATCAGGATCGTTAATCCCCATCATGCAGGACATCCAGGCAGAGTACCGTTACCTGCCCGGAGAGCTTCTCACTTATGTTGCAGCAGAGATCGGCATAACAGAAGCGAAGGCATACAGTGTGGCCACCTTCTATGAAAACTTTTCCTTTGAGCCCAAAGGAAAATATATCATCAAGGTCTGCGACGGAACTGCATGTCATGTAAGAAAGTCCATGCCTGTGAAGGAAGCCATGATGAAAGAACTTGGCTTGAGCCACAAGAAGCATACCACAGACGATATGATGTTTACGGTTGAAACCGTATCCTGTCTGGGTGCTTGCGGACTGGCACCTACACTGACTGTCAACGATGAAGTACATCCCAAGATGACACCGGAAAAAGCTGTTGAGCTGCTGAAAGGATTGAGAGGTGAAAAGGCATGAGTATCGCTTGTAAAGATGACCTGTTAAAGAAACAGGAAGAAGTGAAAAAAATACTGGAAACTTATACCTGCCGTGTTCTTGTCTGTTCCGGTACCGGATGTATCGCTTCCGGTTCACAGAAGATTTATGACGAGATGGTGAAACTGTGTGCGGATATTGACGGCGTAAAGGTAGAAATGCAGAAGGATGTTCCTCATGTAGGAGTAATCAAAACAGGCTGCCAGGGCCTTTGTGAACTTGGACCTCTGATGCGCATTGAGCCTTTTGATTATCAGTATGTACACGTACAGATTGAAGATTGTAAAGAAATCGTGGAGAAAACCATTCTCAATGGTCAGCCTGTAGAGCGTTTGTTCTATAAGCATCAGAATGAAGTCTGCCAGCATCCGGATGACATTCCATTCCTGAACCAGCAGACCAGGATCGTTCTGGAGAACTGCGGCAAAATTGATGCGGAATCCATTGACGAATATATTGCAGTTGGCGGCTACAGCGCTTTGGCAAAAGCCTTTTTTGATATGGAGCCGAAGGACGTTATTGAGGAAGTGACCAAATCCGGCCTCCGGGGCCGAGGTGGAGCAGGTTTCCCGGCCGGGAAGAAATGGAGCCAGGTAGCACGCCAGAAAGAAACCGTACGCTATGTTGTCTGCAATGGTGATGAAGGTGATCCGGGAGCATTTATGGATGGTTCCGTAATGGAAGGCGATCCTTATAAGATGATCGAAGGCATGACTATCGCAGCTTATGCAGTAGGTGCGGAAAACGGTTATATTTATGTACGTGCTGAATACCCCATGTCTGTCAAACGTCTTCGTATGGCAATTGAGCAGGCTGAGGCATATGGATTGCTTGGAGATAATATCCTTGGTTCCGGCGTGAACTTCCATTTACATATCAACCGCGGCGCGGGTGCTTTCGTATGTGGGGAAGGTTCTGCCCTGACAGCATCCATCGAAGGAAACAGAGGGATGCCGCGAGTAAAACCGCCCCGTACAGTAGAAAAAGGCCTTTGGGAGAAACCTACTGTCCTGAATAACGTAGAAACTTATGCAAATGTTCCCAAGATCATCCTGGAGGGAGCTGACTGGTTCCGCACCATCGGAACAGAGGGAAGCCCGGGAACCAAGACCTTCTCTCTGACAGGTGCTATTGAGAATACAGGACTTATTGAAGTTCCGATGGGAACGACCCTACGCCACATTATTTATGATATTGGCGGTGGATTAAAGAGCGGTGCTGCATTTAAGGGTGTTCAGATCGGCGGTCCTTCCGGCGGATGCCTGGTGGACGAACAGCTTGACCAGCCTTTGGATTTTGACTCCGTGAAGAAATTGGATGCTATCATGGGATCCGGCGGACTTGTAGTTATGGATGAAAATACCTGTATGGTTGAGGTTGCGAGATTTTTCATGAGCTTTACCCAGCGTGAGAGCTGCGGCAAGTGTGTGCCCTGCCGTGAAGGAACGAAACGTATGCTGGAGATCCTGGAGAGAATTGTTGACGGCAAGGGCAAGATGTCTGATCTTGACGAGCTGGAAGAGCTTGCAAGAATGGTACAGAGCATGGCTCTTTGCGGCCTTGGCAAGAGCGCGCCCCTTCCGGTTATCAGTACCCTGAAACGCTTCCGCAGCGAATATGAAGAGCATATCAAAGATAAGAAGTGCCGCGCGAAAGTTTGTACCGCACTCCGTCAGTTCCATATCAATCCGGAATTCTGTATCGGATGCGGCAAATGTGCGAAGAACTGTCCTGCCGGAGCAATCCACGGCAAGATCAAGCACCCGTACACCATCGACAATGATCTTTGTATCAAGTGCGGTGCATGTAAAGATAATTGTAACTTTGATGCAATTTACGTGGAAGCATAGAAGGGAGGATAAACTATGGGAACCATGACAATTGACGGTAGAAAAGTTGAATTTACCGATGAAAAAAATGTCCTGACGATCATCCGTAAAGCAGGCATTAACATTCCGACATTGTGCTATCATTCCGAGTTGTCCACTTTCGGTGCATGCCGTCTGTGTACGGTGGAAGATGACAGGGGCAGAACATTCGCATCCTGTTCGGAAGAACCCAGGGACGGAATGGTAATCTATACCAATACAGGGAAACTTCGAAAATACAGAAAACTGATCGTGGAGCTGCTGCTTGCATCCCACTGCCGTGACTGTACTACCTGCCGCAAGAGCGGAGAGTGTGAGCTGCAGGCTCTGGCACATAAGCTTGGTGTGCGCGAGATCCGGTTCAGCAATTATAAGGAAGAGCATGAGATCGATTTCTCATCTCCATCCATTGTACGTGATCCTAATAAATGTATCCAGTGCGGACTTTGCGTTCGTGTCTGTGAAGAACTGCAGGGAATCGGTGCCCTTGGCTTTGCAAACCGTGGTACGGAAGCCATTGTGATCCCGGCATTTAACAAAAAGATTTCTACCACAGACTGCGTAAACTGTGGACAGTGTCGTGTATTCTGCCCTACCGGTGCCATTACCATCCGTTCCAACAGAAGCGATGTATGGGATGCACTTTCTGATAAAAATGTAAGAGTGGTTGCACAGATCGCACCTGCTGTACGAGTAGCTGTAGGCGATCATTTCGGACTTCCCAAGGGAAAGAGCGCTATGGGTAAGATCGTCAATGCACTTCATAAGATGGGCTTTGATGAAGTCTATGATACTACCTTCAGTGCAGACCTTACGATCATGGAAGAGACAGCAGAATTCTTAAAGAGAGTAGAAAAGGGAGAGAAACTACCGCTTCTGACTTCCTGCTGTCCTGCATGGGTAAAATTTATTACAGACCAGTATAAAGATTTTATTCCGAATTTATCCACCTGCCGTTCCCCGCAGGGAATGCTTTCGGCAGTGATTAAAGAATACTTCCGCGATCCGGAGCATGGAAAAGGCAAGAAAACCGTTATGGTTTCTATTATGCCATGTACGGCGAAAAAAGCCGAAGCTCTTCGGCCAAACAGCGTAACAAAGGGCGAGAAAGATACGGATATTGTAATTACCACTACAGAACTCATCCGTATGATTGATGAATATGGAATTGATCTTGCTAAGCTTGAGGCAGAGGCATGCGATATGCCATTTGGATTCGGTTCCGGCGGCGGCGTGATCTTTGGCGTAACCGGCGGTGTTACAGAGGCTGTTCTTCGCCGTCTGTGCCCGGATCATACCAAAGAATCGCTCCAGATCATCGCTGACAGCGGCGTCCGCGGAGAAGAAGGCATTAAGGAATTCTCTGTAGATTACAACGGCATGGAAGTAAAAATCTGTGTTGCCAGCGGTCTTGCAAATGCCCGCACTGTAATGGAACGGGTAAAGAACGGCGAGGCAGAATATCACCTGATCGAGGTGATGGCCTGCAGACGCGGCTGCGTCATGGGCGGAGGACAGCCCACCAGAGCCGGAAGCAGAACAAAAGCAGCGAGAACCCAGGGACTGTATAATGCAGACAATGCTACCATTATCAAGAAGTCCGATGAGAATCCTATGGTACAGGAACTTTACAATGGTTTCTTAAAAGGAAAAGAACACGAACTGCTTCATAATGAATTCTATTAAGAAATACCCGGACGGCCGCAGAAATGCGGCCGTTCTGTTATAACCGCCTGTGGGCCGGGCTGTTTTTTGCTGTGTGGGGAGAGGGAGGAAAGAGCATCTGTCTATACAGGCTGCGGTTTCGGAGCACAAGAAACAGTAAGTTTCCTGCACTTTTGCGAAAAGCGTTCAGAAAATCCGTGAATTCGCCTGCCGGTTCAGACAGCAGACTGCCGCCTTTCCAGCCGGATCTGTATGAGTGACAAGTGGCCACAGTATGTTCCGGAGTTCCAATATCATGTGGTAAGAATTCACGATTACACAGACCAGGAGTTAC
>JAETNR010000084.1 GCA_021772055.1 Blautia sp.
CTGGAATTTGAAAGCGATTCCATTACCAAGGAAGATCTGAAACGATTCCGGGAATATGAGGCAGCTACCAGCCGGATACATCATGTGGAAGTGATCACCTATGTAATCTGTTCCTCCAAGGTAAAGCATCCGAGAACAATTCTAAAAGAAGGAATTAATGTTTACCAGGTAAAGGCTGTACGTCTTAAGGGGAAGAACTCGGACCAGCTTTTCAAATGCCTGAAAGAAAATGCAGAACAGGGGCTGAAGCCCTCAAAGGCAGACCTTGTTTCCCTGCTGCTCACACCGCTGATGTCAGGCAGCCTGAGGATCGAAGAGCGGATAGTAAAAAGCCTGAATATTCTTCAAAATTCCAAAGAGTTACTAACCGAAATGGAACTGGATAAAATGCAGGCGGTTTTATATACCCTGGCAGATAAATTTTTGAATGAAACGGAATTAATCAGAGTAAAGGAGATGATAGCAATGACGAAATTAGGAGAAATGCTGGTAGAGGACGGAATCGAAAAAGGGATTGTCGAAACCTGCCGAGAACTGGGTGTCAGCTTTGATGAGACTATAAAAAAGATAAAACAACGATTCGATATCAGTGAAAAGGAAGCCCGGGAAATTGTCAATAAATACTGGCTTTAACAAAGTATTGGTGGTAGCGCCCATACCAATATGAGGCAGATTTTTCTTTTCCTGTACCTCCCTCCACTATACAGATATACCATGACCCACATAAAAGTCCATAAAGGGAACAAAGTTCACCCCGATGAGCGCTATCCGACTCCTGCTCATCGGGGTGATTGCCCTAATCCGCAAAACTATATGATTATCTGTCAGATTACTAAGTATATTATCTGTAAAGTTTTTAATAAATATATGTTCTTTACATTTCTGCGTCTAATAACTTCCTATATACCCAGCCTATCATAACGTTCTGTCATTTCATAATATCTATCCCATCCATCCGGCTGATTTACACTTTGAAATACAGTGGGTTTCAGGCCCGCTACCAACATTTTTTTTATAATACTTGAGATGAGCACCATATAATATAAGCAGCGGAAATCCCGGAAGAGGGTGCGCATCTGCCTTCTATTCCTTCTGTAAAAGCATGGCGTCTCCGAGAAATGAATAGTCCATAGATGTTACCGCTATAACGGTAAGTCCCAGCTTATGCACTTCTAAAACCATATCAACCACTGGAACCGTTTTTCCGAAAACAGATCCTATTATCAAAATATCCCCCGGCGCTGCCTTTGATGCACACAACGCATAGCCGACAAGACTTACTCTGTTATCCATAATTCCCATACGGTTGATTTCTCCTGCAGTACTAATGACCTCAAAGGGATATTTAAGACTTCAATGAAGCACCAGTGCACCCGTCAGATCCACCAGTTCACTGTCAATGATATGGCCGGTATCGTATATGTGTACCCCACTTTAATAACTTATATTCCAAGGCTCCGCATGGAGCCTGTCTCTATCATTATGCTTTAAATATGCTATTACTATATTTCTATCCTCAGGCTCCGCATGGAGCCTGTCCTGCCATACTATTCCCTCCTTATATTTGTTTTAAATTTCTATCCTCAGGCTCCGCATGGAGCCTGTCTCACCACAGTTATACTATTTAATGTATTTTAATTATTTCTATCCTCAGGCTCCGCATGGAGCCTGTCAGAGTTATTTTTCATCTGCTCTTAAAATATACTTGATTTCTATCCTCAGGCTCCGCATGGAGCCTGTCAAAATGCAAGCTTTTTTAAAAAATTTGTGTGAGTATTTCTATCCTCAGGCTCCGCATGGAGCCTGTCAGCAAAAAACACCAAAAATATGTCCTATAGTCATAGCGTCTTTTTGCAACATTACCAATAATATGCCTATAAAAAATAGATTTTTCACCACCTTACACATCTTATTTTCTTCTTTTCCGGTGCGAATCTCCTATGAATTTCATGTTCACTTCACATTCGCACCGGAAAATTTAATCCAATATGTTAACCAATTTTTATTTTTTCTTAAATTCCATCAAAAACTTCCGGTTCAAGCCCCTCAAGTTCATGTACAATAACATCATAATCTTCAAACTTATCAGGTATATGATCCAACTTTTCTTTTTCCTTCACTTCCAGTGAATTATGTACTTTCGCCGAAGAATATTGTCCTGAAGGACAGTTATGTCTCCACCAATATACTCTGACCACCTCCATGCTTCCATCCGGTCGGGCAGCAGAACAATCATTTTCAAATAATGTTCTGAGAGCTTCTTTTATTTTATCTGCGTCCGCATCGGAAAATCCCGTTCTATCCGCCAACTGATGATTAATACTTCCTTTAAATAAATACAGACCGAATTCTACACGATACTTGGTCCCCATTGTATCAGAAGTTCTTTTTCCGTCTTTAGAGGGTTCGCTATTGGTACTTTTTGTAATTTGCCGTTCTACTATTTCTATCGGTGAAATACTAAATGCGGGATGTATAGACACAGGTCCCCTCACTCCGATGGATACATTATTATCTTTAAACGCAAACACCTGACCAAAGCTTCTCACATCAATCCATTTGTCACAGACCGCCTTTATATAACTATCTGAATTTTTCGATTTTAATGCTGCCTCCAATTCCGGAGTTATTCTGGCTCTTTCACTCAGGCTTTTACAACCGTCCATACATCTGTCATCAGTCTGTACGAAAATATCTTCTCCCATATCCTGAAGACGGTTTCTGATTTTTCGCTTAATACATACATCTGATATCTCACCGAATCCATCCAGATCTGTTCTGGGACGATTTCCATCCAGAGGATCGCCATTTGGATTGGCATTATTTACTGTTATTAATACTGCAAAATCAATTTTGTTCGTAAATTTACTCATTTTCTTTTCCTCCATTTTCTTTGCTGTCTGCCCATAAAGCACTAAGTTCGCAATTATATCCTAAAACATATTCTTCTCCGAGCTTTAACTTTTTGGAATACTCTTCCGGAGCAAATAAATCGTGTATTTCCTGAAATTCTTTCTGGTAAGCCTCCTGTACGTTTTTACTCAATTTCCTCCTGTAAGGAATTAATCTCCTGTCTATTTCCGGCCATACCCTTGCAGGATCCTTTACAAACATATTGGTAAAACGTACCGCATTTGTTTCTCTTTTTCCTTTTTCCTCTTCAGTGAACGTATCATATTCCAATTTATGCGCAACCGCCAGAAGGCGGCCATACAGATAGTCTCTTTTCCCCCTCTTTCTATCCAAGCTCATAGCATCAAACTCCTTTCTTCCTTTATCTACGTATTTTTTATGAAGCAGAGCACATGCAATATCCGTAATTTTTCTTCGGTTATATCTGCTGTATTCCATTGGATTGGAAACCTTATCCACAACGCCTCTTACCAGATCCTCCGGAAGCGCTCTACCCTCTATAATACAGGGAATCAACCGCTCCAGGGTTTCTTTCATAAGCCTATCATCCACAAGCAGAAGCCCCTTTTTTTCATTTCCATAAACAGCCTGAACAATCTCTTCCGGCGTGGGCGCCATAGGAGTTTTTCTTTTCCCCTTCTTATACCCCAACGGCCATATAGCTGTCGTATGCCAGTGTATCAAATCTTCCAGAAGATCTGAACTGATTAACTTCTGATAGTAAGTTACGGAAAGCCTACCCGGTGTTGCTGCGCTCAGCTCCATAACCATTATTTCAGAAGACGGATTCTGAAAAACCGCATACCGCCCCATAAGAGCCTTTTTTAGTTCTGCTGCATACTCTGTGCCTACGTCAACAGGAGATGGGGAATCCTCTCCATAGGCCAAATCTACCGTATCTTCCTCCATCCATGCCGGAACCTCCTCCAACTCCGGGTTCCAGGTAACAATGCATACCCCGAATCTGCGATATGCCTGCCTTTCAATCAGCCATTTCAGAACATTATGAGCTGCTTGTGAAGGTACAAACCCGATTGAAAGCGCCTCCTCCCGTGATGTAAACCGGCCTCTGTAAGTAAAACCCGCACTGTCATTTGCAGAAATCAGCTTGGCTTTATCCCCACTGTTTCTGATTTTGGAAGGCTGTTTTTCGGAACAGGGGATATATTCTCCTGTAATATAATCAAGCGCAGTATTATCCAAACAGCTTAAATAGTAAGTAATGTAATCATGATACACCTCCTGCTGCTTCCAGATTTCCCCTCTTCCCGGAACTTTTTTATCCATAATACGGTAACGAACAAAAGCATCCTCCTGTTGTATGCCTTCCAATTTTGCTTTTTCATCAGCCCTGCCATTTTCTTTTAAAGTCAAGACACCTGTCTCTGCCAGATCATGCAGCACTGATTTTTTTACTATATACTGATAAATTGCTTTTACATAGGGATGACAGCCGGCTTCCACCCACTTTTTCAGTTGTTCCTTATAGGCCTGGTAATACGTATCTACATTTTTCTTAGTAAAGTATTCAGAATAATCGCCTGCTACATAACACAGTTTATCGCATAAAGGATGAGGCGCAATTCCGCTTGACCGGCTGCCCGAATCTTCTGTAACGGGGATTATGGTTACCGCTTCTGCCTTCTCCACCTTCCTGGCGCCTTTAAAATTCCCATCCAGATCAACAGAAATTTCCAATTGTGCATTTTGTGTTGAATGGGCAATCGGCAGAAGTATACATCCTTTTTCATCCTCAATTCCTACCTGTGCTTCCGCTTTTTGATAGGTTTTATACAAATCCTGGATCCATCCCATATTATTTAACCTCCGCCAGTTCCCCGAATTCGGCCAGCCCAGAAAAATTTTCTTCTCCAAATTCCTTCCTTTGCATGTCCCTGATTTCTCTACGGATCGCGCAGTCCTCCGGACGGATAAAAGAAATAACCCCTTTTTTCATTACAGGACGCCAAAATCTGGCAGTCAGTTTATTTTCATCCGTTTCCAGGACAGCCTCGTCCGGATAAGTCAGTCCATGAACCATCAGCCCTAATGCCAGCTCGTCCAAATCATCATAGTGACCTGTGCCTTCATCAAAATCACATGGTTCCACATATCCCTGGCACTCTCTGCTGCCCAGAAAAATATCCCTTCTGCCGCCTCTTTCCAACATTCTCTTTGCAATAAAAAAATGCTTGTTTTCAATCCTGTCCTCCTTCAGATTAGGACGGTTTTCATTCCATTCAAAATGCGCCTTTACATGATATTCCACATCCTTCAAATAGGTATAAATAGAAAGCGTATTTCCCCCGCTGTAATCAAGCGGCCGAACTCCCTGTGCCTCTGTTCGGATACGTTTCATCACTCTTACCTTATCAATGTACCAGATAAATGTCGGTTTCCAGTAAATGCTCTCTGTAATTCCCTTCAGCGCTTGATAGGTTGGCACCAGATAAGTACTCTTTTCTCCTCCTGTTCTTGTAATAGGCTCGGAAAACAGCGCTTTTTTTCCATATACCTTAAATTCAATACTATTATCTTTCTCCATACGTCATGTGTCCCTCCTTTTTATTCCGGATTATAAGTAAGCCCTGAATTATCATCATAATATTCTTGCTTAACGGCCCATACACTGCCGCAGTTCAGTTCATAAAACATATCCATATTTAGCTTTTCCGGATTAATATCCACAACATATTGCTGGGCTTCTCTAAGCAGTGACTGCATTTCCTCCTCCTTCGGACTCTCATTCAATTTTTTAATCAGTACTATTCCTCTTTCAAAAGGAACTAAAACTCCTGTTGTATGCTTCTGGATTACATGAAACTCTCTTCCGGCGGTTTTAAATGCCTGGAACATCTCAAGGCCGGGATTCTCTTTTCCATCATTTTTGCTATGATAAGCTTTTCTGCCTGCCTTATTCATACAAAGAAGATCAACCATGCTGCTCCCCCATTCTTCCAAAGGATAATCCATCATCCTTCTCTGATCCGCATCATAATAATATCGTTCGTAGAATGCATTCAATGCCCGGGGAGATAGAAGATCGTTTTCATATTGCTCCGGATGTTTCTTATAAATATCAACTATGGTTTCGCTGCAGACAGCTCCTTTTCGTATTTGTTCCAGGTATCCCAGCTTTTCTTCCTTATAATGAATCAGATATATAACGCCTTCCTCCTCCTCCCCGTTACGGTTGCATCTTCCCGCTGCCTGTGCAATACTGTCCAAGCCGGCAAAAGAGCGGATTACACAGGAAAAAGACAGATCCACCCCCGCTTCAATCAGGGAAGTTGCTATGCATATCACCTTTTCTTTTCCAAGTACACTTTTTAATTTACCAATATTACGCATGCGGTGGGCAGCGCACATATCAGTGCTTAAATGGAGCAGCAAAATCCGCTCTTCCGTTGTTTCGTAATGGGAATGCAGCACTTTATACAACTGCTTTACCGCTTTCCTGGTATTAAGGATTACCAGAACGCTCTTTTTATTTTCCCCGATTTCTTCTACAAAACTACAAAGTTCTTCCGTATCAAGATGTCCTCTTTTTTCTTCCACTCTCACGCGTTTTAACCTATGGTATAAGCTGTCTGCTTCACCTATTATATATCGCGGCTCGGTCAAATGAATTGGATTTTTCACCTTATCCAGAACAGGCTGTGTTGCCGAACAGAGAACTATTGTAGTATTACAAAGCGCAGAGATATAGTTCATCGCCATGTTGAATAAATGAATCATCTGAACAGGCAAAGTTTGAATTTCATCAATCAGGATGACGGCATCTGCCAGATTATGAAATCGCCTCACTGAAGCCGTACTGTCGTCAAACAAGGCTTCCAGAAATTTTACAAATGTTGTAAGTACAATTGGTGCATCCCAATTTTCTGTTAACTGTTGATAACGCTTTGCTTCTGTCAGCTCTTCCTCTTCATCATCCTGAAAAACAACATTGGAATGATGCTCCAAAATCATATCCTTATGGCCAATAAGACTGCGGAATTCTTCTGCATTTTGTTCCAGAATACTCAGATAAGGAGCGATATAAAAAATGCGCCTCTTTCCATACACCTTCGCATGATTCAATGCATAACGCATGCTTCCTATTGTTTTTGCACCACCGGTTGGAATTGATAACAGATAAATTCCGGATATTTTTACAGCAAACTGCAGACATTCATCTTCGACCCTTTTTCTGATTTTGTATACTTCACTATCCGAATCAAATTTCCGCAGTTTTATCTTCAGGTTCTTCTCAAAATCATTACAAAGTTCCTTCCATGGGACCTCTCTTTCAGCCAGAGTCTCCTTTCTTCTGTTCCCGCAGAATATAGCTGTGTCTAAACGATCTGCATCAATCAAAAATGACAAAAGCATTCTTTCCAATAAAGCCTGGCTGAAATGCTTGCTTAAACCACACGCCGCAAAGCTTTCCAGTAAGTGTCCCACTTCTATGACAGCACCCGCAAAGTGTTCGTCCAGATTTTGTTCTGATATGGAACTTTCACTCAGGTTATCCATGACTTCTTCCAGATCCAGCCCTTCCGCATTATCTACCCGCTGATGGAATCTGTCCGTTCCATCCGGTGTCATACAATCATTCAGCCCGTGATGGGATAAAACAGCAACTGCTATTATTTGGGCGGTCAGTCGTTGTACGGGGCTTCCGTTATAGTATTTGCGGTATATATAGATTGCTCCTGCGGAACTGTGATTTATTTTTTCCTTTTGGACAGAATCTCTTTCATAAAAAGCCCGTCTGATATATGCTTCAAACCGTTTGCGCATTTTCCCCAAATCGTGGAGTATCCCGGCCAGAAAAGCAAGATGGCGCATACCTGCGGCAGTTCCCATTCTTTCAGCAATGTATGCTGTATTCTGTAAATGTTCCGTAACTGGCTGCTCCTTATATGTACCACCCTTTGTTTTGCAGATATGAGCTATCATTGCTCTCCTCCTTTTGGCCTGCTGCTATTCTTTATGGGCTTCCTTACTGCAAATACGGCATCCGTCCGCTTTCGCATATCCTCTTGCCTTTGCTTCCTTTACGGCATCTACTCCGTTATCCCAATAGCCAAGGTATATGCGGTTGTAAGATGGGCATCTCCAGCAGTCGGAGGTATGCACTTCATTATCAGCATTCGGATTTGTTGTTGTGTCTAAATTCAAATAATATTGTTTCATATATTGATTCTCCTTTTACGAATTTTTATCTATGATAAAATAGCACCGGACAAACAATATGCTCTTATTTTCTTTCCTCCTTCCCGCATTTTTACTGGAAAGACTTGATTTTATATACCATATCATTTACATTTAATATGGTAATTGCTTTGTCCTGATGGAAAAGCCGTTCCAGCTTCGCCCATCTGATTGGTGGATCGGATGGGTGAATTTGTTAGTTCAGAAACTATTTTCTAATATATTTATTTGGGTCAATCTTGTTATACTCTACATATTTTAATCTGTCAATATAAAAATAAAATTTTTTATTCTTGCTTTTCATTACATATATTGATAAATTAATTATGTCGAGAATTTCTCGTGGATCTAAATTAATATATTTAATTGGGTTTTTTAAATAATGATTGGCCTCTTATCTGATTTAATCACTCTGATAGGCGGCTATTTCATTTATTGCAATCTTTTCTTACATTTTTTAATAAATTCAGCCGGATATCTCTCTGCAACTTACAATGCTATGATTATAAGTTGGTGACTTGAAAACAAAATAAAATACTCTCTGCAGAATATTTACAGCCTGCATAACAACTGTTATAATAAACACACATCGGCGACCGGAACTATGTGTAGTCTCCTGTCTGACGGAAATAATCATATTAATCAGCATTTCGTATTTACATTTCAAAAATTCTGTCCGATTCGGACAATTATTCAATGCATCTTTGCAGGAATATAATCTATAAAAGAACATAAAGTAACCACCGAAATTAACAAATTTAAAATGTAAGATGCGGTTGTCCGGTGTCGGATTTTCAGTTATAATTATATGAAAGACAGGATTTTGCACATGGCTTACGGAACAGGAGGCTGTGTGAAAAAACGCACGAAAAAGATTAACAAAACGCCGGAAGAAAAGAATCCGGCAACTAAAAACTCCATTCACCATGAAGATTTGGCGCTGAAAACAGCGGCTCAATACTTCGGTGAAGAGCTGATGCCCTTGCTTGGAATTCAGGGTGTGGTCAACTACATCGCTCCTACGGAGACTGTAATGCTGGAAGCGCGGCAAATGTATCAGGATTTTAACTATGTACGGAAGGATGGTTCCTGGATCCAT
>JAETNR010000085.1 GCA_021772055.1 Blautia sp.
TCAGTTTGTCTCTCCTCAGTTGCGTTACAGATAGTATTCACAACACTAATATCATAACCTTTTTTTAGAAAAATTTCAACTAATTCTTGAAATTTATTGTAGTTAAATGTCGTCTGTGACACAATACATAGCTTTTTTCCCGGTTCCGCCACGAATTCCCGGGCCTCTTTTTCCGACTCCACAACAGCCGCAGGCGTCAGTGACCAGCCCTGGATTCCCTCTACTTCCGGGTGTCCCGCGTTTCCGATAATCACAATCCGACAGCCGGCCGCACTTTCTTTTTCTACAATTTTATGAATTCTTTTCACGAAAGGGCAGGTGGCGTCCACACACTCCAGTCCCTGTTTTTCAATTTTTTCACAGATAGATTTGGGAACGCCATGCGAACGGATAACCACAGTACCCTCTGTGAGCTTATCCAGCTCCTCCTCGGATTCAATCACCTGCACTCCCTTTTTTTCCAAATCCTGCACGACAAATTCATTGTGTATAATCGGACCATAGGTATAAATCTTCTTACCCGACGCAATCTGTTCATAGACCTTATCAACAGCCCGCTTCACGCCGAAGCAGAAGCCGGCGCTTTCCGCAAGAATCACTTCCATATTATCTGCATCCTTTCTGCCGGCAGATTTCCAGAATGGTATCAACCACCTGAGGGATATCCATATCGGAGGTATCCACCAGATATGCATCCTCAGCCTGGCGCAGGGGAGCAATTTCCCGGTTTCTGTCCCTGGCATCCCGTTCGATAATATCCTTTTCAATTTTTTCAAAGGCTTCCGGCGTTCCCTTGGCCAGAAGCTCCTCATATCTGCGCTTCGCCCTTACCGCGCTGTTTGCCGTCAGAAAAATCTTCACATCAGCATTGGGAAGCACGCAGGTACCGATGTCCCTGCCATCCATAATCACATTTTCACTGGAGGCCAGATCCCGCTGAAGCTGCAGCAGCCTTTCCCGTACCGCCGGAACAGCAGAAGCCCTGGAAGCCATGTTTCCCACTTCCTCCGTCCGGATAAAGCCGTTCACATTTTCCCCGTTCAAAAGCACGGCCTGTTCCCCGTCCTGATAAATAAGAGTGACTTCCGCTCCTGTACAGGTATTGCTGACAGCCTCCGTATCATCAGGCTTCACCTTTTCACGGAGCAGGTACAGAGCAATCGCCCGGTACATGGCTCCGGTATCCACATAAACATATCCCAGCTTCTTCGCAAGCTGTTTGGCAATCGTACTTTTTCCGGCTCCTGCCGGTCCGTCAATAGCAATATTATAACTCATATCCGCTCCTGTTCCTGCATCCCGCCTAAGTACGGCAGATGCTCCTTTCAATTTATAAGGGGATACTCGCTCCCGCCAGATGCCCGGTCGACCAGGCAATCTGCAGGTTAAAGCCTCCTGTCAGCGCATCCAGATCCAGCATTTCCCCTGCCAGGTACAGGCCGGACACCAGTTTTGATTCCATGGTGGAAGGATTCACTTCCTTCACTTTAATGCCGCCCCGGGTTATGATCGCTTCTTCAAAGCCCCTTGTACCCGTCACCGTCAGGGTAAGTCCCTTGATGCATTCTATGAAAAATTTTCTTTCTTCTCTCGTTATTTCATGAACCTTCTTTTCCGGGTTGATCCCTGAAAGCTGAATCATTACCGGAACAAGCCGGGCCGGGAAAAGACCGTCCACTGCATTTTTGAACTGTTTATTCTTATTATCTTCAAAATCCCGGAGGATCCGTTTATCCAGCTGTTCTGCGGAAAGCGCAGGCTTTAAATCCAGCTTCAGGAGCGCAGGCGCTTCTCTCCCCATGTTTTCCGCCGTTTTCCCCGTTTTTCCGGCCTGCTTTTCTTTCTTCCTTCTCAGCTTTTCCGCCGCCGTCTGATAATAGCTGCTGGCACTTAAAATCAGCGGGCCGCTCACACCAAAATGGGTAAAAAGCATTTCCCCGAAGCCTTCATAAATTTCTTTTCCTTCTATATATAAAGAGGCGTTTACATTTTTCAAAGCAAGCCCCTGCAGCTGCCTGCACCATTCTTCTTTTATGTGAAAAGGGACGAGGGATGGTTTACAGGATACGAGTGTATGACCAGTCTCCTGTGCCATGCGGTACCCGTCTCCGGTGGAGCCGGTAGCCTGATAGGACAGCCCGCCGCAGGCAAGAACCACCGCATCCCCTTTTACCTCTTCTCCGGACAAAAGCTTAACTCCCTTTATCCTTAAGGAACCTTCTTCTCCTGCTTTTTCTGTGAGAAGTTTTTTAACCGGCGTATAAAGACGTATCTCTACGCCCGCTTTTTCCAGCGCTCCTGACAGGGCCCGGATTACATCAGAGGAATGATCCGATACCGGAAACACGCGGTTTCCTCTCTCCGTTTTCAGGGGACAGCCATGGGTTTCAAAAAACTGCTGCACGGCATTATTATCAAAACCATAGAAAGCGCTGTACAAAAACTTGGAATTGCTGACCACATTGTCAAACAATTCCTGTGGTTCACAGGCATTGGTAACATTGCACCGTCCCTTGCCTGTAATATAAATTTTCTTACCCAGCTTTTCATTTTTTTCAAAGAGGGTGACCCTGTGGCCTTTTCCGGCTGCTGCCAGCGCCGCCATCATCCCCGCGGCTCCTCCGCCCACTACCAAAACCCTGCTCATGATTTGCTCCCATCTGCGGCATCCGCCGCATGCTTTTTTATCATATATTTATTACCGGAGGGTGAATCAGTATTTCCTTCAACCCTTCTGTTTCTCCGTCAGGGACGCATCCGGCTTACGGCGGCTGCCTTCTATGGAAGGCATGGCGAGAATGGTATCTTCATCTATAAAATTAATTTCATCATTGACATAAACCTGATAATTATTCCATGCGCCTTCCAGTGATTCCAGGCTTTCCTTTACCGTATCCGGCCTTTTCAGGCACAGAGCCACCACAAGGGCATTAATCAGGCTCAGCGGGGCCGCCAGGGAATCCACAATGGAAACCATGTTGCTCCTGGCCAGAAGATTACAGGAAGAATAAAGATTCATAGGGGAATGAACACTGTCCGTTATTGTGATAACTCTTGCATTTCTGTCATTGGCAAATTCCATCGCCTTCAGCGTGCGCATGGAATAGCGCGGAAAACTGATTCCTATAATAGCATCTTCTTTCCCGATACGCAGCATCTGCTCAAAAACCTCACTCAGGCTTGTGGTTTTCAGCTGCACGATATTCCCCCGGATCATATTCAGGTAAAAGCTTAAAAATTCCGCCAGCGGAGCACAACTTCGTATTCCTACTATATATATGTTCCTGGCTTCAAGTATAATATCAACTGCGGTCTGAAAAGCGGCGGTGTCCAGTTCTTCCATGGTACAGCGGATATTCTCCATATCGCTCTGCAGCACACTGCTGAGCACCTCCGACTGAGTGCTTCGGCCATACCTGGCTCCTACCTGTCCGACCGTGTTCAGCTTACTCTTCACCCAGGAGGCAAGCGCCGCCTGCATGCTTGGATATCCCTCATAGCCAATTCCTGCCGCAAAGCGTACCACCGTGGATTCACTGACCTGCAACTCCTCCCCCAGCCTTGCCGCCGTCATAAACGCCGCCTGATCATAATGCTCCATTATATAGGAAGCAATCTTTTTATGCCCTTTGCTCATCCCGGAATACTTTTGGTTGATTCTGGTGATGATGTCACAATTATTATTCATTCCTGTTTACTCTTTATTCTCGCGAACATGACGTCTCCAGATAGATCAGGCGGGACCAGCTTGTCCCTGACGACTGTTCACGTATCAATTCTGCCGCAGCTCCCCGCAGGAGTATTGAATTTCTTTTTTTACAAACGTACAGATTCATTTTACAGACTGTGTACTGCGGTGTCAAGATAGCAAAAGAAAAGAGCCGGAGCAGAACTGCTTCGGCCACTTAGTATGTACTTTCATTCTTCAGCTGAATACTATATTTTTTATTTTTCTAGTTAAATTACTGGTGCCAAAATCCTTTTTCTGTGTCATAAAAATCAAAGTAATCTTTCTGACAGGATCATTAACAAAATATGTTCCAAGCCAGCCATCCCATCCATATTCTCCTGCACTTCCCAGAATCCCTGCCAGCTTTCTGTCCGTCAGTATACGCATCAAATTTCCATAGGTATGTCCGTCCAGTCCAAACCATTGGCTGAAGCTTTCCTGCCTTTTACTATCGAGACCGCATCCGGTAAAAAAACGAACAGTTTCTTCTTCCAAAATCCTAATATCCCCATTTTTTCCTCCATTCAATAGCATATCCGCAAAACGGAAATAGTCATCCGCGGTAGATAGCAATCCCGCTCCGCCAGATTCAAATGGATTAGGACAAGCCGATATCCTTATTCCTAAATGATCCTGCTCATAAGGTTTCAGCTTCTGTTCCTGTACCGATTCATATACGGTCGCAAGCCGCTCTCTTTTTTCATACGGAAGGAAAAATCCCGTATCTTCCATTCCTAATGGGCCAAATAATCTTTTTTCCAGAAATTCTCCAAAACGTATTCCGGAAGCGGCCTCTACCACTGCCCCCAGAATATCTGCAGACACTCCATACTGCCAGGATTCTCCCGGCTGAAAAGCAAGAACACAGCCGCCTATTTCATCCGCAAAACGCTTAGTGGTGAATACTCCACCGGATTTCATCTCTTCCTCAAGTTTTGCATAAACATTTCCTGTCTCAAGCTCTGCACGGTTTAATTGGCCCGGATATGTTAATCCTGATGTCATAGAAAGAAGATCTTTTATAATCATCTGTTTTTGTACTGGTACTATTTCGTCCCCTTCCATAACTGATTGTCTGCCGAAGCTTGGAACATAGCGGGAAACCGGCTCATATAAATCAATGACTCCCTCTTCCAAAAGTATCATGACAGCTGCAGCAGTAATCGGCTTGCTCATTGAAAAAAGATGATAAATTGTATTACGGCTTATTGGGCGCCTTTCTTCTCTATTAGCCCATCCACTTTCCAGATAACATATCTCCTGTCCTTCTCTGTTTACTAAAATACAACCACCGGCAATTTCTTCTTCCTCTACAGCCCTTTCCAGACACTTTTGCAGCAGTATTTCCTTATCCAAAGTTCACCTTTCCTCCTCAAGATTATCCCCATATACCTTTAAATATTCATTAGGTGTATAGCCAGTCTGCTTCTTAAATATAGCATAAAAATGGCTCAGATTATTAACCCCCGACATATAGCAGATATCAGTTATATGATATTTTTACTGAACCACCAGTCCCATAGCATAATTAATCCTTCTCAAATTGATGAATTCTGTTGGTGTCATATGCAGATATTTCCGAAATATACGAATAATATACTCATGGGAATAGCTGGAACACTCCAATAGTCTGGGCAAACCCTGCACAAAATTTTCTGTCTGACTCATCTGTTCTATTAACTCAGAAAGCCATGGAGGCATAACCTGAAGCTGTTTTGTTTCCGTCTGTCTGATTTTGTTACAGAGTATATAAATAAAAAACGGGAAAACAGAATGGAAGTACCGTTTCCGTTCCATTCCACGAGGATGACTCTCAATTCCTTTAAGCTTATTCTCAAATTCCGTTTTTTCAGCTCCATTCAGCATTACATGCGGAGGAAGTTTTGGAACATTTACCATTGATAGAGGAAACTGACTCCATCGAAATCCCTCTGCTGCTTCATCACAGGTGAAGCCTATGCTTGTCATTTGGAATTCCGAATAATTTAAAGAATCATAACTATGAACATCCCATGGACGAATGAAAACAAAAGCACCACTAGAAACCACAATACGCTCACCATTGACACAATGAATAGCTTTCCCTTTATTCACATAAAATATCTCATAAAAATCATGTGTATGTAAAGGAGAGGTTTCTCTTACATTTGCGTTAAAGGCATACCCCGCACCACTCTCTTGTTCGCATTCCGGCAATGTCCACTGTATTATTTCCATAGTCTCTCCTTTAACCATTTCTCGTGTAAAGCAGCATTCTTACATCTTTTACTTTAACAGAAATATTCACTCTATGGAATCAGCATTAATTTGGAAACAATTCCGCATGTTTGCACCTGATTACCGCACTTTTCAATTCCTTTCCTTCGAAACTTTTTATTCGTATATTACTCACCTTAATATTCTCACACTCCTGAAGAAGCAGCCAGTATTGCTCTTCCCCCTCCGGGAGGCATATCTGTGCTTCACTCGGGCTCACGTCTATTTTTTTCTCACCTTTTAGATAAACGTTCTTACTCCTCCTTTTTTCATAATAAATACCATCAATAGATATATCTTTTACATTTCCTGCTTCTCCGACTATCGCAACTGCATTTTCTGCCAGACAGCTGATATTCTTTAGTTGTATATCACGTATATTCACAGACAAATCTCTGTCAGGAACCGGATTGCAGTAGGAATCATTATTATGATATAATGCAAAAATGCAAATAGGTTCACCATTCCCCCACCAATTTCCTGCCCGTACCCTGGTTTCAAGCCGCATATTTTCAACCAGGACATGTTCCACCAGCCCTGTCCTGCTACTGCACATAATGCAGAACCCCCTGTTGCTATCCTTCACAATACAGTTACTGATTGTCACATTACGGATTATTCCGTGCATATATCCTAATACAATTGTTTTGGAACAGGAACGTAGAATACAGTCAGATATTACAAAATTTTCGCAGGGTTTTTCCCAGTCCAATACGGAAGTCAACGCAATACAATCATCACCACAGGAAATATTGCAGCCATGAATAAATACTTCTTTGCAGCCACAAAAATGAAGTCCGTCATCATTTGGTATCCGTAAATCGTTATTTATGTATAAAGCTTCCACACGAATATCTGTACAGTCATTAAAAGACACAGTCCAACTGGGAGAATTCAGAATTTTAATTTCTTTAAGACACAGATGATGGCATTTATTAAAAAACAAAGGTTGTGTTACTCTGTATTGGTATGTAGCCGTACATTCCTCTATTTGTTCTTCACTGAACTCCCTGCCGTAATCAGGGACTTCCCTTTTAGCCATATCAAAAAAAGCATCTGAACTCAGATCGATACTTCCTTCTCCATATATATTGATATTTTCCTGATTTTCAGCATACAGCAGGGATATTGTTTTTTTCATTTCATTGTGAAGGAATCCATTTTCATAATAATCATTTATATTTGAAGATCCCTTCAGAACAGCTCCTCTTTCCAAATATAGAGAAGTATTTTTCAAATGTATTGTTCCGGATAAATATACTCCTGACGGAATGATTACGGTTCCTCCACCAGCCTCATCTATAAGATCAACAGCTTTTTGGATTTCTTTTGTACAGAGTGTATTTTCCCTCGCACCCAAATCTTTGATATTTATCTTTTTTCCCATTTTCCGACCAATCTCTTTCCTGTTTTTGTTCTATTATTCTTTTACTGCGCCATCAGAAAAGCCTTTATAAATATACTTCTGAGCAAAAATAAATGTTAGAAATACAGGCATCGTTACCAGGATAATTCCAGCCGCAATCACACTCCACTGTGCACTGTATGGTCCGATAAACCTATATAATACTGTTGACATAACTCCTTTTTGGGTTGAACTTAAATATAGATATGATGTATAAAAATCATTATAGATATATGTAGTTTTGATAATACAAGCGGTCACCACCGCGGGTTTCAGCATGGGAAGTAAAATTTTAAAATATATACCAATAAAAGAGCTTCCTTCCATCATAGCTGATTCATCAATAGAAAAAGGTATCTGGCTCAAATACTGTTTATATAAATACAAACTTACAATATCTACCCCTGAATAAAGTATTACAATACTGCTGAGATGATCTGTAAGGCCAATTCTCACAAAATCCTTAAAAATTATCAAATGAACTATTGTTCCGGGGACAAATGAAGCCAGCAGATAGATCTTATCCAATATCGCTTTTCCTTTAAATTCAAACCTTGAGAAACAATATGCTACCATAGTATTAAATAGTGTAGATGTAACACAGGCGAATACAATTATTACTACAGTGTTTTTAAAGCCAGTAAGAATTTGTCCCTGAGAAAATGCCACTTTATAATTTTCAAAATTTGTCCAATTCTTCGGTGGTGTAATACCGTTTGTACTAAGAAATTCAATCTTTGTTTTAAATGAGCCAAAAAATACTCCTAATATTGGATATAAGATACTGAATACTATCAGAAGCAACAGTAAATACCTCAACATTGAAAATATTATTTTTTTTCTTTTGCCATCAGTAAACATCTTTTTCCTCCCTAAAAGCACAATTACGGAGAATCATTACCAAACCAGCTATCAGAAGCATCACTATAGCCATAGCACATGCTTCTCCAAATTTATTATATGTAAAAGCAGTTTCCAGCATTGTGGTTGAGAAAGTATTTGTTCCATTTTTACCGGATGTAAGGATATATGGAATATCAAACACTGCTATAGAGTTTACAATAGAAAAAGTGGCCATCAGACCAATAATCATTTTCATGTTAGGAAAAGTAATTGCTGTAAACTGCCGCCAGGTTCCTGCTCCGTCAATAGCGGCAGCATCATAATATTCCTTGGATATTGACTGCATTGTACCCAGATAAATCAGAAAGCTGTATCCCACATTCTTCCAAAGAAAAACATATCCCAGAGCCCAGTTAACAGTTCCGGGATTACTAAGCCAAATCCGTACCAGCCCTCCTGATCCTAATGCATTAAGTAGAACGTCGAATGCTCCATCCGGCTGATAAAAAATACGATAAGTCAATGCTACTGCGACACCATTCATAATAAATGGGAAGAAAATGATTCCTTTAAAGATACTGTTTCCTTTCACTGGTTTACTTAAAAGTACTGCCAGTGCCAAAGATATTATCTGCTGCAGAACTCCTGCAGCCAGATAATATCCCGCAGTTTTAAATACATTTCTGTAAGTCTCATTTGTAAAAACATGAACATAATTTGCCCAGCCCACAAAATGCTGACTGCCTGACGTTCCCCTCCAGTCTGTAAAACTGTAATATAACATAGACAGTACTGGATATACACTGAAGTAAAACAGGAAAAGAAGAGGTATGCTTAAAAAAATTATCGAGACTGTCTATATAACTGTGTATTGTCGTAAATTGGTATGTACCCGGTTCCCTTTTTCGGCACTCCGCGATTTGGTTTTACCTATGTTTGCATGACAGTTTTTTCCAAAATACG
>JAETNR010000188.1 GCA_021772055.1 Blautia sp.
AGGTAATTGTTTGGATTCGACACCTAAATTTTACCACAGATAGAGGTCTTTTTCTATTCACCAAATAAGTGAAAGACAAAATTCAATTAAAATACAGTAACTGTGCGGGTTTCAGCAGTTGATGCTGTTGTACCATGAATAATTCAGGATTAGTGAAGCGGAATTTCTCAGCCAGATGGAAGAATGGGGGGTGAAGGTAGAAAAGGGTGAAGAATTAAAGAAAGAGGAACAGTATAAGGAAATGGTGGAAATGCGGAAAAGAGCGAGAGAAAGACAGAAAAACGACTTAAAGAAAGATAACCGACAGAATAAGAAATAGTAAGATAAAAGGGGAGCGGTTCCACACCGGCCGCTTCCTTTTTTGTACCCTTTTTTAGAAAGAATATAAAAAGAAATGGAGATGAAAATTTATGAAATACAAGATTTTAACAATAACAGCCCTGATAGGAAGCGCCATAGCGGAGCTCTTTGGGGGATGGGATATGGCGCTGCAGACGCTGGTCATTTTTATGGCAGTTGACTGGATCACAGGAGGGATCCTCCTCCCGGGAGTGTTCGGGAAAAGCCCCAAATCCACAAACGGTGCCATGGAAAGCCATGCCGGATGGAAGGGGCTCTGCAGGAAGGCAATGACACTGCTCTATGTGCTGATTGCGGCACGGCTGGATGCCCTGATGCATACGGATTACCTCCGTGATGCAGTCTGTATTGGTTTTATTGCCAACGAGGTATTGTCCATTGCAGAGAATGCCGGGCTTATGGGTCTGCCCATGCCCTCTTGCATTAAAAAAGGGATCGATATTTTAAAAACAAATGCAGAAAGCGGGGCGAAATAAAATGGGCAGCTTAAAGGAATTACTAAGTCTTGCACAGAGCCAGGTTGGCTACCAGGAAAAACAGAATGCATCTATGCTGGATGATCTCCGTGCGAATGCAGGCTATCGGAATTATACAAAGTATTCCCGTGATGTAAATAACTGGGGTCTCATGGGCTGCCAGGGGCAGCCCTGGTGTGCCACCTACCAGTTCTGGCTGGAGGCAAAGGTTTTTGGAGTGGA
>JAETNR010000086.1 GCA_021772055.1 Blautia sp.
CAAATCCCGCCAGTTCGATGGAACTGCCCTTTCTGGCTGTATGGAAATACTGCCCCAGCACTTCGCCGCAGGGCTTCGAGCCGTCAGGAGCCGGCATATTCCCCGGCACCACATAATTCTCCCAGAAATCCCTTTCTGCACTGACCAGCCGGCCGATCAATCCGTCATCCCAAGCCAGCTTATAATATTTGAACTCCTGCCCAAGGATGACCACTGCAAGATACCATGTCCGCTTTCCCGTTACCGCCATATAGTGGGCGCACTGTAGGACATAATGGGGCGGTATTTCCCCGTCCTTCCATTTGTCCGCGTTATAGGCGCTGGCGGTTTTGCATTCCAGCCCCGCATCCGCGCCTATTACCAGGCGGTCAACATCCGCAATCATGAACGGGTTTTCCCTGCTGCGGTACATGTAGTTGGAACGGCGCACTTTCAGCCCCGTCTCCTCCATGAACCGCTGTGCCACATACCCTTCAAGGTCATGCCCCTGCCGGACGGCCTCCCGTCCATTTTCCTCCTCCAGGTTTTCCCCTGTCTTGTCACAGTAGACCGACAGTGGGCTGCTGTACGGGTTCAGTCCGCAGATTGCCCCCGCATCCGAACCCCCGATCCCCGTTTTTCTCAGCTGCAGCCACTCTTCCCTGCTCAAATTTCCGACTGCCGTTTTTGTATACATAAGCCTTCCCTCCTTTCTGCGGTTTCATAAACAGCCGCAATAGAAAACGGGATGGACAGAACCATTTCAGTTCCGGCCATCCTCCAGTCTTTCTGTTTCTTTTTCTCCCAGGACACACCAGTATTCCAGTCCTGCTTGTGATATATTTTCCCCGGCCTCTTCCACAGCCCCAAAAGGGGTAAAAATACTATAAATTGAATCAGGCGATTTCCCCCAGTTCGCGGGCAATCTGTATGCCATCCTTTAATCCCTGCCTGTAAGCAGCTATCCCGTATAACGCCCCGCAGTTATTGGTTGCTGAAATTGCTCTGTCAACTACATTTTCCTGCTCCTCGTCCAGCGGGATTTCCTTCACCGCATCAAATGCTGTTTCCTGCTCCTCAAGGCCATGCCTATATTCACCATCTTCCTTCAGGGCCGCCTCCAAGGCAGTTTCCATCCTCTTATCCATCAGAATATCCAGCAGTTTTTCTTTTTTCATTCCTATCCTCCATTCCCCGTCTTTTGTTCAATTTTCGGACTGTTTATCATATAAAGATCCCATGATATGCCGCACCGGGCAATGCAGGCTCCGTTTTGCCGTATCCGGACCGTCTGCCCGGAACCCGCATCATGCCGCCCCTACCAGCTGGTATGCCCTATCAATCACCGGGTTTCCGTCCATTGTACGGATAAAGAGGTTCTCCTTATAATTTGCTGTACGGCGCAGCGGACTCGCATGGGTGGCAAAATCCGATACTGCATTGATAAAGCGGTATGCGTTGTTCCCCACATCCTTCAGATCCGGCGCTTCATAGTACCGTTCCGCCATATCCTCCCTGAGTTTCCTGACATTTTTCGCCTGCGCGTCAGTGGCGCCCTTTTCCACCGGCAGAAGAAGCTCCATGTACTCCTTTATCTGCCCGTCCGACAGTTTCTGCCTGCGGAGTTTTTCGATTTCTTTTCCAAGGCTTTCCATATATTTTTCCGCCATAAAGAGCGTATCCTTTGCCTCCCGGATCTTTCCCCTGATATCCCCGGTATGTACCATGCTCCATCCCCTCTTTGCCGTCCGCAGGGCCAGGTTCAGCGTATTGTTGCACACGACCCGTATTGGGGTGACGGCCACCCTTACCGCCCCGGAGCCGTCATGGGTATTGCTGAATACAAGGTACGGGGAAATGCGTTCCCCGGAAATGATATATTCCCTCGGCATCCTTGCCAGAAGCCATACCTTCCTCCCTTCCTGCAGTGCCCCAGCCGTTTCGTAGCGTACCCCGCTTCCCATAAGGGCATCCGTAAAGGCGAAGGCTTCCCTATTCTGGATAATCTTATAGCGGTCGGTAACTACGCCCAGTACCTTCCGGTCTGTATTCCTTACATTTGCCTTGTAGCCGGGTATTTTCCTCCCGGCATCCGTATAAATCGGTTCCTGTATGACTTTCCAGTCCAGCCCCGCCAGCCGGAGTGCGTCTGTTGAATTTGGAGCTTCCGCTACGCCTGTTCCCAGTCCGTGCCATGGTTTTTCCCTTGTGTAAAACATTGTTTCTACGTTTGCTGCCATTGTTTTTTCCTCCATTCGTCTTTCATTTGCATAAATATAGACCAACAGATTATTCCGTTGGTCTTATAGCTATGATAATAATATATATCTATAGATGGCCCTTTTACACATTGATGCCAATATCACATTCAAAATATATTTTATTCACTATCTATATTCAAATACCCCCACAATTCTAATTCTGATAGGCAGATATCCTCATACTTTATTCCTGGTGACGCTTCAAGAATGGTAATTTTCAAATATTCTGTATATATAGGATTACTATATGAAATACCATCACTAAATGACCATGTTTCTATATCTGGATATATATACTTATCCAAAGTAATCTCATCACTGCTCCCATCAGAAAAACTTAATTCAATCCTATCAATTTTCCCATTGTTATTAAATGCATCTTCATTTTTCATATATCCATTAAGTAAACCGATATCTGTTATATATACCGGATTGGCAAACTGTATCTCTATATATTCACCTTCCCCATTTCCATCAACCCCTTCAGCCCAGCACGTCCCTCTATTTCCATCAAACACTGACTCTGCTTTATATGTATTAGCACTATCTGTCAATTCCGACGATGCCGAAATTGTATCAATATATGGATTAAGCAGTATGCTTTCCTTTATCTGTCCGACCCCTTCAGCAGATTCTTGTATTACTGTCTGTCCGGCATTCTCAATAGATTCATACACAGCCTGAATATTATCTGTCCATTCATAATCACCGGTAAACATATCTTCTGCCAGCTGGGAATCAGCCTGCATGACAGAGATTCCTTCTGCTATAGGATTTTTACTGTAATATATTATCAAACCTTCTACCTCATATAACATACTGGAAAATTCTATTCTATCATCATATAATTCAAAACTCCAACTGCTAAAGTCATAATCATAATCATTTCCATTTCCATAATCTATATGATGCCTTGCCGATATTGCTAATCCATCATTATTATATTCCTCCCGATACAACCGTATTTCATCAATTAAAATTTTTCCATCTTCCTCATATTGCCGGTAATAAGTCCCAAGCATTGCATCTACCGCACTAGTATCTCTTAACAGAAAAACTACATCCCCGCATTCAACTTCAAGTCTCCTTATCCGATCCAACGTTACCCTCGGATACAGCCGGCCACTTACCTTTCTTCCGGCAGAAACTGTTTCCTTATATACTGCCTTTTCACCATAATCCAAATCGGCTACATAATCATTGGCATAAACGCTGAACATAGACTCTTCCACCGTCACAGGAGTTTCTCCTATGTTTTGTATCACATAACTAATATATGTGATATCATCTTTTTCACCATACTCTGTAAAAATAACGCTTATCTTCCCTCCGTCTCCTACCGCGAATTCAACAGCCTCATTCAATCCATATGAACTGTCCTCATTCATATCGTCTATCGCATATTCCTCATTATCATAACCTTCCTCTGCAGAAGCATTTTCCGTCACCACCTCCCCTTTATCTCCTTCATTTGTTATTTCCCTCTCAGCAATTTCATCATCTGATGAACTTCCCAGCCAAAACAATCCACTCAAAATGATAAACAAAAACAAGATAATGCCTATAACCACATACCACTTTTTATCCAGCATATTTAATGGCATTTGTTTTTTATATAAGTCTTCCGAACCATGGATTGTGTTTTGCTGTACGTTTCCGTCAATATTACTACAGCAAATTTGCTGTACCGTATAACCAATGATGCCCATATCTGCCACAGTAATCCTATAATGATAAATCGGTGTCCTAAAATCGAAAAAAGCGTTGGCAACGGATTTTCTCCAATATATGGTAAATGTGCCGCCATCATCATAGCCAATATCATATATCATTTTCTTATATGACAGAATAGGATTTCCATCAACCCCTTTTTCTACCTGAAAACCTAGCGGTGACAACTTCTCTATCAGATGATGAATCAATGTGTCATAAGGCACCCTATTTTGCAGTAAAAATTTTTGCTTCCTGAGCCTTTTCCACTTAATATCAAGAATACTATCCTTTACTGCAAATGCAACCAATAAAGTCAGGAAATTCGCTCCCAATATCCCCTCTACCCCGTTATGTGTGCAGATACCTGCTATGATACCTATTACCAACGCAATAACATATATAATGTTATATTTCCTCCCCCCATCATCTAGCGGAGCCATTGATGCCAGCTTTAGTGGTTCTTGATTTTTCGTATTCATATTTTTCCTCATTTCTGCACTGTTCTTTTATATCCCAAGTTTGTGGATGCAGTGCGGACACAAACTTGGAAGCAAAAATAGATTTTTTGCTGTCTCATTTACAAGCCAGTAGAAAATGGAATACTGTAATGCACATAAAAGCCACAATAAGAATTCCATATAAATTTATTTTTTTCTGCCTGAACGATTCCCTATCATTTATCTCCTGCAATCGTTCCATTCCATACAATTGCTCATATCTGTCTAACTCAGCGATTCTGATGCTTCCCGTTTTTTGCAGTGTTGATAATTTATTCTCAGTAATCAGGGAAAGCAACTCCGGCGATAAATACCGCCCCTTTTCCTCCTCAAACTGCGTTTCTGTTTTTGAATCATAAAAAAACAAAGCCGCCCCTAAAATTGCCCCCCACATCACAATATTAAAAACCGCATTCCAAAAACCTACAAACATGATACGAATCAGGAAGATCAGAATCAGCTGTATAACATACGCCGCCAACGCTGGCATGCGGAGCATCTTTTCATCTTGTTCTGCCTGCATGTAATTCCTATAGTGCTGCGGCCTCTCCTGCCTCACTTTCTCAAGCCCCTTTTCAGTCAGCTTTCTGACGAAGCCTTCATACTCCGGCTGGGAACTAAAATGGGCAGCCTTGCTGGTATTTCCCTGATTCTGAATATCCTGAAGATAGGCGAGCAGTTTTTCATAGGAAGCATATTCCTTATAATGTATTTCACCGCTGCCCAATATAATTTTTAAAATTTCCAAAAATTTTTCCGCTTTGCTGATGGAAGAAAATCTGATGCAGTATGTATCAATGTAAATTGTGGCAGCTTGTATTGCCACATGTGAAATATCTCGAAAAGCAAACCTCACGGTATCAATTATAATATCCTTTCCGGTTACAATTACCCCCGTGCCATCCTCAACCGCAAACAACAGTGGGGTACCTTCAAACCACTTTTCTTCACAGGAATCTTTATGTTTTAGAAATTTCTTATCGCTACTCTGCCTGACAATCATATCATCACCAAGGACAGACATGCGCCAATCCTTTGAATAATTTTTGATAAACCTCTGTACAACCGGGTCATTCTCATATTCTGCAAATTCATTTGCATTATCAAGATAAAACCTTACTGGAACCGGTGCATATTTTGCATCCATTTGGGTAAATTTGCTTCCGCAGTTCTGGCATATCCAAAACTCCTTCTGCTCTTCTTCACTCCACGTTTTGCTCTTCCCTGCCCCACACATGCCGCACAACACCCCTAAAGGGCCAAGCATCATAAATCCGCAGCATGCCTTACCGCCGCCAAAGCCTTTTGTGCTGCTATGCATTTTTACATTATTAGTCACAAACACCTGGCAATCCGTACTACCACATTTCGGACATCTCATCCTAACTCCCTCCTCATATCAATTTTGCCATCATAATAATCACCATTATTTCTAACCGCACACTTCCAACACCGCACAACACCCCTGTTATCAACCTCAGAACCTGATTGGATTCCCGCCAATGGATATATTGGGTTATCCCGTCTACAACCAATGGGATACAAATTATAGCCGAACACAAAGGCGATATATCAACCAAATACCAAGTTGCTATTGAGATAATATATCCAATCAGTAAGCCTGTACATCTTGCGCATAACGGAAATTGATAACCATGTATAAAAAAACTTCTTTCCGGCATTTGATGGCATCCAATCCTTCCCCCTAAATACATTAATTTTTTCCACCTTAAATTATTTGCCTTGTTGTAATTACGGTCTTTTTTGTTCATCAGTCTTTTATTAAATCATCCTTTCCCACATTATTATTCCATGTATGTCTAAATTATTTTTCACTGTATTTCTTCCTTCATGGTGCTATGTATAAAAAGGGATAATTACCCTTATTTTAGTAATTATCCCTACTAAATTTTTCTTTGAAGTGGGATTCCCCTTAACGCCATTCCCCTACTTTTCCAACTTTTTTTGCCCAGCCTCTTCTTATTGCGGACTCTACCTGACTATCAGAAATTGTTCCTGTTCCAAAACCATCTATAAAGTCATTTCTGTTTTCATCCTCGTACTTATAGTTCACCGGAACAACAAGTTCAACTTCTATGATATCACCATTTGCAGCATGAATTTTAATTCTTTCTCCCATTTTCCTCACCTCTATAAATTCCTTTTTCTAATTTCTTCTTCAAAAACTTCCCTTTGAAAATCCGTCAAATTAGGATTTCTTGACGTTCTCATAATTTCATCATCTGACATTCTAGCTACCCTTCTCTGAAATTCTTTCTTTTTCCTTTCCAATTGCCGAAGCATCTCTTCATTCTTCTTCTCCATATAGTTCATAGCTTTTTCTGCGCCGGACTCAAAACTTTCCCAAAAACCCATATGCTATTAACCTCCATTTAATTCAAGATAAAATTTACCCTTCTACGTCACCAAATTTTTGCCGCTCTTTTCCTATTTCATCCCTCCCAAATTATTTAATATTTTTCTTCCTATTCAGTTCGCCAAAAAAGGGATTCTGTCTTTCTATTTTATGTATAAATATCCATACATATTTTATCATATTATACTCGCATATTCATACATAGTCAAGCAAAACCCCAAATCATACAATGAAATGAGATTATATTAAGGAGGCTGGCCCTGTGATAAGTTATTCCCCACTATTTGAGACAATGAAAAGGAAAAAAATAACATCCTACCGGCTGGAAAAACTGGGTTTTTCACGAGCCACATATTATTCCATCCGAAAAGGCAACAGCATTTCTACCAATACCGTCAACCAATTATGCAAACTTTTGAAATGCGGCGTTTCAGACATCATGAAATATATTGATGAAGAGGAATAAGCTATTTCTTCTGCCTATTCCTTTTTCCATTATATTCTTAACTTATCTTATCATATCAAATATGCTCTTCGGAATCTTCCAGTACCTCCCAAATTTAACTGCAGGTATTGTCCCCTCCTTAATCATCCGGTAAACGGTGGATGTACTGATCTGCAATCTTTCACAAAATTCTTTTACTGTCATATAAGATTTTTCCATTTTTTTATCCTTTCCAAAGCAGAATGCTTTTCTAATTATTTATAAAAATTCCAACACATAAATAATCATGAATGGTCATGACCTGTCATTAACTTTATGTTGTTCAAAATTTTTTCTATTTTTATGGTCTCCTTTATCCGGCCTATAAAATTACTTTTTAGTATTGTAGCCACAAAAAAATAATCCAGGACGGCGCTGTCCTTTCACTGCATATGCAGATTTATTCCAGCCATATAAAATTTTTGCGTACTTGTTAAATATATAATATATAGAAATATGGAGGACATAATGAAAACAAAAAAAGATCCTAAAACAGAATTCATCAGATTCAGAGTTACCCCAAAAGAGAAAGACAAATTAATACATGCTGCCGAGTCAGGCAATGAAAGCCTAAGCAGCTACATCCTAAAAAGAAGTCTTCAGGAATATCCTGGAATATTCGATTCATTCCCACAGATAATAGATACCAATAACCTTTTTAACGAAATCTATCACCGGGTTGAAAAAAGCGGCAATAAAACACTGGCGAAAGAAATTATCTCACTCTTTCGCCAGTATCTCCCCAATTCCGGAAGAAAGGAATAATATATGAAAACATCATCCAATGGATTATTAGTCAACAACGCAGGGAAGGGCCACTATACCGACCCATCTGCAGTGAAAAATGTCATAAAATATGTCCTGCGCAAAAGCAAAAAACCGGACAAGGACCTGCTTGCATACGGCGGGGTAGGGGTTATAGAATTCCTCGGTACGGAAAGCATCATCCGCCAATTCCGTGCTGTCCAGAAAATGCATACCCGAAAAGGGCCGTTTGGCAGATATATTGACCACGAGTGCTTTGACTTCCCCCCTGAAGCCGAACATCTCATATACAGCAACAGCCTAGATGTTGATGCAATCGCAAGGGAAATAGCCTATGATTTTTACGAGAAAGACCATTGCCAGGTGATTTATGGGGTCCACCGTCCTTCTAAGGACGATGCCCATACCCATATCCACTTTGCCATCAATACGGTAAACTATAT
>JAETNR010000189.1 GCA_021772055.1 Blautia sp.
GCTAAGGAATTTGACATCCTTGCTTTGTTAATCGCTCACCCGAAGCGTGTATTTACTTATGAGCTTATTATGGAATTGGTCTGGAATGAGGATTATTCGCTCTATTCCCGAAAAGCCGTCAATAACCATGTGAGTAATCTGCGGAGGAAACTGAGAACTACACCTGATTCCCCGGACTACATCAAAAGTGTTATTGGTGTTGGTTATAAATTTGAAGTATTGTGATAAAGACCACAAGGCAATTTTATTTGTCCTGTGGCCTTTATTATAATATGAGGCTTTTTCATAAAATCCGTTTGAGGCCGTGATTACCTCAAAACACATTTTATATAAGCCTTACCAAAACTATGATGTTTCAGGAAAGAACATAGAATTTGCCCTTGTATAATCTCCCCAAAAGGAGGCTGATGAAGGATAAGCCTTCTGCGCTTCCTTTTCGGGGAGGGCTGATAATGCTGCCAAAGGGGAATTTTCACCAGAATGGTTATTTTACATATAAAGCTTTATGCGCCGTAATCCATGTGGTGTGGATTGCGGCGTTTTTAAGTTTGGCCGAATTTACAATAGTTTTATATCATACACTTCCTGCGCGCCCATTCTTCTATGGGCGCGTATTTCATATATAAGCGGCTGCTACAACAAGGGTTCTCTGCGCTGCCGCTCCCCACCCTCTGATTTCGATTTTGCTACCAACCTAAAAATCGAAATTGGAGGAATTACCCATGAAAGAAATCAATCTGCGGGATTACTACCCGTTTTATACACAGGACGCTATGGTTGAAGTGCCGGACGAGGTGGCCGATCTGTTTCGGGAATGCAAATTAAGCGAGGCAGCGCATTTTCTGCGTACATACCGGCATAAAGCGTATTTTTCCCTGGACTATGACAAGAATGTTGAACATGATGCCCTTGTGCTCGTGCTGGCACCGGAAGATATTCTGGTCCAGGAGGAAGAACATGCGAGGCTGTACCGTGCCATTGCCTTGCTGCCTGAAAAGCAGAGGAACCGGATATGCTCACATTATCTGCTTGGCAT
>JAETNR010000021.1 GCA_021772055.1 Blautia sp.
CCAGATGGAGACGGACAGAAATTTGACTCTTTCGACACGCCATTATCAGGTGAGAATGGGACGGTAATACTTTACGGAAGATGGGAAAAGGAAAGTGAAACAGAAGAAAGCGGACTGCAGACGGAAGAGAATGGGAATACGGCTGAGGAGATAACGGATGAAGCGGCTGCAGAGGATGCAGGCATAGCTGAATTTACGATCAGTGGGCCGATGGAAGTTGAGGTCGGAGACAGTATTACCTTGACAAGCAATCAATCTGGGTGGCGGTACAGTAATCATAGTTGGGAATCCAGCGACAGCAGCCGTGCTGCTGTAGAAGGAAATGGAGCCAAAGCCACTGTGACCGGAATGACAGCAAGTACTACAGCTATAATCACACATTATTACACATACAGTGGGCAGAAATATAGTGAAAGCTATGAGGTAACCGTAACCGGCGGCGGTGAGGAAGGAGCACAGGTTTATTACCTGAAGACACCTACCAGCAATCCTGATAGTAATGAAACGAATCAGTGGGGAGCCAATGTGGGCACAGCTAAGGTCAATACGGATGGGGCTATTTGGACAAATAACAGAAATATTTTTAGCCCATCAGCCTATGTCATTTCGTGGCCGGATGGGACAGCACATCATAATGGCGCATCCTGGCTGATGCCAAAAGGAACATATGAGAACCACTACCGGGCAATCTATGATGCATACAAAGCCAAGCTGGAGCAAGAATTAGGTGTAACACTGGAATATGCGGACATTGAAGCTATTTATCTGACACCTTATAAAATTTCCAGAAATAACAGTACAAATCCTGATAAACATATCGACTGTACGATCAGCGTAAAAACAAAAAGTGTTTTCGCGGCAGTATTCTGGGTGACGGATCCGGATGGAACAGTAAGACAGGTGGATGCAAAAAACTATAAAAGCGGCGCAGAGGTACAAAAAACAACAGTATCTGTGGAACAGAGCAAGACAGTGAATGGCGTTACTTATGTGTTTGATGGCTGGTATAACGAAGCCGGAGAAAAAGTATCTGAGGAAAGATGGCCGTACACGCCAGATGAAACAGAACTGTCTGACGGAACTGTGAATTTTTATGCAAAGTATATTCCGCAAAACGTTTCTGTGGAGGTGAGCAAGAACGTTACGGGCGGGCTGGGTGACCGTACAAAAGATTTCGGCTTTGAGGTTACGGTAACCGGCAGCGGCAGTGATCTGAAATTTAAGATTGGTGATACGGAGTACACAGGAGCTGCAGACTTTACTTTGCGGGATGGACAGGCAGTAACGCTGAGCGTTCCCGCCGGTGCAGAGGTGATTGTTACAGAGGCCGATTATACTTCGGAGAAATACACAACCTCATATGCGGTAAACGGCAGCAGTCCGATAGTGGGAAATGCAGCCGCCATTGACAGTGTGAGTGCAGATGGAGGCAGAATATCTTTTATAAATCATAAGGACGTGATTCCTGACACCGGATTACGCCTGAGGAGCATGCCATATATTCTGATGTTTATCTTTGCTGCTGTGGGTGGATTCTTGCTGATCAGCAGGAGAAAACACCGTATCTGACGGATGGGGGAACAATGGCGGAGAAATATACGAAACAACAAAAAAGAAAGAGCCGCAAAAGTCCAAAGCCACAGAGACGAAGCAGGCAGGGCTGGGAGAACAAAAAGGAAATTTTTGAAAATGAGGAGCTGTTGGAATGGCTTCAGACAGTAAGATTCCGGAAGGTTTTTCTTGGCGGCCTGGATGAAAGGGATGTCTGGAAAAAAATCCAGGAGCTTAACGGTTTCTATGAAGCTGTAGTCAGGGACGAACGGGCAAGATACGACGCGATTATTGAAGAACATAAAAAAGCCTGTAATGCGGTGGTTCGCAAATATAAGCTGGAATTGTACGAAATGGAGAAAGCCGAGTACGGTGATAAAGCGGAAAAATCAGGCGAAAGCTTTGGTAAAGGGGTGGGAAGGTAATGCAGAAGGAAGAATTTGCTGCCTGCTCTGAAACCATTAAAAAACGGCGCAATCGTCTGGAAATAAAAAAAGAATATATCCGGCTGCTGGTACGGATAGGGATACTGACAGCGTTTGCATGGTTTTTGTGTTCTAAGATTTTTCTGTTCTGCCAGGCACCGGACAATGAGATGTTTCCGGCTGTGAAAAGCGGGGATTTACTGATTGGGTTCCGCCTGCAGAAAGATTTTATGAAAAACGATGTTGTGGTTTATGAAATAAACGGAGAAATGCGTGCAGGGCGGATTCTCGGACGGGAAACGGATATTATTACACTGGATGAGTCCGGAACACTGCTGGTAAATGGAACTGCACAGAGCGGGGAGATCCTTTTTCCTACTTATGCAAAGGAAGCCTTGGAATATCCTTATACAGTGCCCAAAGAGTGTGTATTCATTCTGGGAGATTACCGTACGCAGGCAGAAGACAGCAGGGATTTCGGCTGCATCAATGTGAAGGATGTGAAGGCAAAAGTGATCACTATTCTCCGCAGACGGGTTTTATAACCCATAAAAACAGGATAAGCTGCTTTGAAAAAGAGCTTATAAAATAAATAATTATCAAACAGGAGGAATTTAAGTTATGAGAAAAGTCAGGAAGCTGCTTGTTGGTGTACTCGCATGTGTTATGATGCTTTGCATGAGTACTGCAGCGTTTGCAGAGGAGACGGGGTATCAGGACGCAGCAACAGTTACGATTAACAAGCTGTACAAGTTAGTAGGAGATGGAAGCTCTCCGGCAGAGGCATTTCACTTTACAGTGGAGAAAACGAATGTTTCGGATTCAGCTATTACAGATCCGGGAGAAATGCCGAATATTACAGTTGGCGACATCAGTTATGCACAAGGCGCGGCTAAGGCTGATGGAGCACAGGGAAGCACAGTCATTACATTGCCGGAAGTGTCAGCGTTTCCGGGCGTAGGTGTTTATACATATACGATTAGAGAAACTGCTGGTACAACGGCAGGCGTTACTTATGATTCTGCACCGGTTACTTTGGTAATTACTGTAGTGAACGACAATGGTACATTGAAGAGAGCGGTTGGTCTTAAAAAAGGTGATAGTAAGCTGTACGATGAAGATGCTGCTTTTACAAACACCTATTCTGCAGGAAAACTGAATGTTACCAAAACCGTTGAAGGTAATCTGGGTGACAGAAATAAATACTTTGATTTCCAGGTTACGCTCACAGGTGTAGCGGGGAAAACTTACGGTGAATCTTATGTGATATCAGGCGGCAGCACTTCTAATCCAACAACGGTCACGGTGGATGGAACAGCGAATATTCAGCTGAAACATGGCGATACAGTCACAATTGAAAACCTTCCGTATGATGTGACATACACAGTAACTGAGACAGCTGCGGAAGGTTATACAACGGAAAAAACCGGCGATAGTGGAACCATCAATGGAGCATCCGCTACAGCAGCCTTCACAAATACGAAAACCGGAACAATTGATACAGGTGTCAACCTTGACAGCCTTCCATACATCTTAGTATTTGCAGGTGTTATCGTGGTGGGAGCAATTGCACTGATTTCCAGAAAACGCAGATTTCAGGATTGATCAGCAGTGAAAAGCACAGAAGGGAGGAGGCAGCATGAAAGGTTCTGAAATATTCCTGCGGGCAGCCAATTCCCTCATAAGTGCAGCAGCTGCATTGTTTCTGTTGGCAGCAGGAACCTATTCAGCATATGCGCTGTGGGATAACGGGCAGGTATATGCTGCTGTGGATGATGCACAGTCAGAACTTTTGCGCTTAAAGCCACAGGCGGCTAAGGAGGGTGACGGGGCTTCCTTTGAGGAGCTGCGGGCAATCAATCCGGATGTGTGTGCCTGGCTGACTTTGGATAATACAGAGATCGATTATCCTGTTTTGCAGGGGGAAGATAATCTGAGTTATATCAATACGGATGTATACGGCGATTTTGCACTGTCAGGAAGTATCTTTCTGGATTCCGGCTGTGATAACAGCTTTCACGGGAATTATTCCCTGCTGTATGGACATCACATGGCGAACCACAAAATGTTTGGTGATCTGGATCTGTATGAGAACCGGAAATTCTTTCAGAAGAACAGGACGGGTACGCTTGTTTTGCCGGATCGGTCTTACAGACTTGAGATTTTTGCCTGCCTGAAGGTGGCTGCGTCTGAGGAAACTATTTTTGTGCCCCAGAAGTGGCAGACAGATACGGCAGGGCTTCTGGACTTTGCAAAAAAGAATGCAGTGCATCTGCACTCCGATATCATGGATAAGATCGGAACTTCTGAGGGTTATTCGCAAATTCTGGCAATGTCAACCTGTTCTTCTGATTTTACAGATGCAAGGACAATTATTCTGGCGGTAATGAAGCCTTATTCGCCGGAGGAGTAAGGAGGAGATAAAAACGAGTATAAAAAAAATTCCGGCAGTGCTCCTGCTTGCGATTCTTTGCCTGACAGCTTTTCGTGTTTCGGCTTTTGCAGCTGAAACTGCAGAAGTAAGAATACCTGTCAGGGTGGAACTGGCAGGCGGAAAGCCTTCTGCGGAGGAAACTTATACAGTTGTGCTTCAGGCGGTGGGCGAGGCGCCGCTTCCGTCAGAAAGCACGCTGGAAATTACAGGAAGTGGAAGGGCATCCTTCCCGGCCATCTGCTATACAGAACCCGGCGTGTACTGCTATACCATTACACAGCAGCCGGGCAGCGACAAAAAGGGGCATTATGATAATACGGTCTATTATGTAAAAGTGACTGTAACCAACGGGGAATCCGGCGGTCTTGAGACGGTCATTGCAGCCCATACGGATGCAGAGATGGTAAGTGAGAAGCGGGAGATCGCTTTTACAAACACTTATGATATTGAGAAGATGCCTACCGTTACGCCTACGGCATCACCCACTGGTGGGGAAGCTGCAAAAAAGACGGATTCTGCACCAAAGACCGGAGATGACACGAATATCCTGATGTGGATATGCCTGCTTGCCCTTTCCGGATGGATCCTGTTCGCATTGCCGGCAGGACGTATAAGATGCCGGAAATAAAAAATAATCGTAGAGGGAGTGCTGTTTTGCGGCTGGATGATAGCCGTAGGGCGGCACTCCCTTTGGTTGTGAACAATGTTAGCTTGGAGCAGTAAGACAGTTATGTGTCCATTATTGTTTTCTTAATGGAAGGCTAGGCTTTAAACGCTGCCATTGACTGCTTCGTGTTCAATGTGTTAGACTTATAAGTAAATATCAGAAAAATAATAACGCAAAAGTACACCAACATATTTTATGGCACGTTGGTGCCTTTTACAAGGATTTTTAACACATATTATTATGATAGATGTATTTAGATCGTGTTTTAAGCGATAATGAAGGTGATAAATAAAAAAATCCAGGAACTGTATTATATGAACAACAAATTTACGTTTGCCGAACAAATATTACAATTTAACGATAGCCTTTCGCGAAAAGCGTTTGAGTTACCTAATGGATTTAAAGTAATCAATCCATTTTCTGGAGACAATAAAGAACAAGTTTGGAAAATAACACGGGTATTTTATAAAAAATATTATAATGACACTCAGACGCGTCGCCTAATTTTAGGAAGTTCCCCTGCGCGCCGAGGTTCCGCTGTCCTTGGCATTCCGTTTGAAGATGCCAAGCATATCCAAACAGAAACAGGAATTTTTATTGACAAATTTTGCATCAATAAATCTTCATCAGAATTTTTATTTGATGTTATTAATAAATACGGGGGCTGCAAAAGATTTTATAATGATTTTTATTTGAATTTTGTTTGCCCTCTTGGGATAGTGAGAACAAATTCAAAGGGTAATGAAATAAATTGTAATTATTACGAAAATAAAGAACTACAAAGAGCCTTGTATCCTTTTATAGTTAACACAATATGCAGACAAATTGACTTCGGCATTGATACTTCGATATGTTACTGTATTGGAAGTGGAGAAAATTATAAGTTTTTATTAAAACTTAATAGAGAGCATAATTTCTTTAAAGAAATCGTACCATTAGAACATCCTCGCTTTATTATGCAGTATAATTCAAAACACAAAAATGAATACATCGAGAAATATCTTAATGCTCTATGTAATTCTGATCAACAGTGAATAAGAAAAAACAGTAAGTTGTGTAAATAAATTTGAGGAGTCCTGCTTATGATTTTGGAAGAATTTGATGCATCAAAAACAGCGGTAATTAATCCATGGAATATTATAGAACCTGTAGAGGGAATGCCGGAAGCTGCAATCGCATGTTATGCCTGTACTACCTTTGAGAGAATCGTTGATGAACTGGAAGCAGATGTAATTGCACAAACCAGTACTGCAAATGGGATGAAGCCGATTTACAAAGCAAGATATAAGGATACGGACGCTGCACTTTTTATGATTGATGTGGGAGCGCCCATGAGTGCCGGAATGCTTGAGGATGTGTACCAGATGGGTGTACAGAAAGTAATTGTTTTTGGAACATGCGGGGTCTTGGACAGCAAAATAGAGGACTGCTCCATTATTATTCCTGACACTGCCATACGGGATGAGGGAACCAGTTATCACTATGCAGAAGCGGCAGAAGAAATCCGTGTAAATGATAAATATATCAATATATTGAAAGACTTATTGGATGAGCTTCAGGTGAAATATACTGTGGGAAAGGTCTGGACAACGGATGCTTTTTACAGAGAAACGAAGGATAAGGTAAATCGCAGAAAAGCCCAGGGATGCATATGCGTTGATATGGAATGCTCTGCAAATGCGGCAGTGGCACAATTTCGCGGAAAAGATCTGATCCAGTTTTTCTATGCGGCAGATAATCTGGATTCGGAAGAGTGGGATGTCCGCAGTTTAAGCAATAACGACAGGCTGGAGGAAAAAGACAGAATTGCAGCAGTCGCATTGGAACTGGCAAGAAGGATCAGTTTGGGATAGTTATTTAGAATCTATAACAAAAACACCAAATGACACGACAAGTCATTTGGTGTTTCTTTAATCAGGCGCAATCTTTCATAGATTCGTCTATTTTACATTTTCCTTAGCTGCGGCGGAGGCCATGGCTCTGTATTTTTCCTTCTCCGCTGCCATTTCTTCCACGGTTTTCGCTTTCAGCGTGAAACCTTTGACAGGACGGTAGGGGACGGATTTGTGTTCCAGACGTTTTTTTGCTTTTTCAATTTCAGTTTGGTACTGGGGAAGCCACCGGGCCTCAGCCACGAGCATTTCGTCCACCATCTGACGGATTTCATCCGGGGTGCATACCGCACCGGTGAGTGGATCCATCATAGCTGCCTGATAAAGGAGATTGATATCTGCGTGAACGGCGGCTTCCATTGCAAGCTTTTGTACCCATACACTCTGAGAACAGATGGCTGCGCAGCCTAGGGGAAGATCCCCTACTTTTGGGATTGAGATTCCGTTTCCGTCCGCATAGCAGGGAACTTCCACAACACATTCGTCGGGCAGGTTTGTGATAGTTCCGTTGTTCATGACGTTGAAGTGGCCCCGGTAGGTTCTGCCGGTTTCCAGGCTCTCTATGATGTGGCTTCCATGTTCAGAGGAACGTTTTTCCGGCGTAAATTTCATGGCCGGTTCTTTCAGCCAGTTTGGAAAATCTGTTTCAAACCAGTTCCTGCTTTCCTTGCAAACCCGGAGATATCCGGCAGTTTCTCCCTGAATCCAATTGCTGTAGTTGATCCACTTTTCCATATCCTCCGGACGCTTCCGGTACCACATCAGATATTCGGAGAGATGACCGTTGGATTCTGTGGAATAGAAGCCGAAATTCTTCATCACATCCAGACGGATACTTTCATCCTTGGCAAAATCTGCTTTACACATATAGTCATATAATTCCCCTGTCCGTTCTACACCATCGGTCTTTACACTGATGTACCAGGTCTGATGATTCAGACCTGCGCAGATGATATCCACATCTTTGGGATCCCGGCCAAGAGCCTGGGCAATCTGAGCATGACCGTGGGTGACGCCGTGACAGAGCCCGTAGGTTTCCACCTGGCCGTATTTGTTGCATGCCCAGGTCATCATGGCATTGGGGTTGGAATAGTTTAAAAGGATACAGCCGGGAGCAGCCACTTCACGGATATCTTTGCAGAATTCCAGGATCGTGTGGATACCGCGCTGCCCATACAGGATACCGCCGATACAGAGGGTATCCCCCACGCACTGATCCACCCCGTATTTCAACGGAATTTCCACATCTGCCGCAAAGGCTTCCAGCATTCCCACACGTACACAGTTGATCACGTATTTGGCATTTTGAAAGGCTTCCCGCCTGTCAAGGGTAGCGTGGATTTTGATGGAAAGTCCATTCTCGTCGATATCTCTCTGACAAAGCCGGGTAACCATCTGCAGATTATTTTCATTGATGTCTGTGAAAGCAATCTCAATGTCTTTCTGAAATTCCGGCACAGTCAGAAGGTCGGACAGAAGCTGTCTGGTAAAACCGATGCTTCCCGCACCGATAAAAGCGATTTTAAACATAATTGTCACCTCTCAGGTATTTTTTTGATGATTTACGAAACCGCAGCGCTGTGTTACTATATTTGTATAGTACAGGAGAAAATCGGAGATTTCAATCGTAACTATTTGATAAAAAGAGGTGATTTTTTGATGTCGGATATTTGTGATGATTATGGCTTTCAGTTTGTGGATAATGTGGAAAATCCGCCTGTGAAACTTGTCAGTGTGGGGAAAGAGGCCAGGTATACGTCAGAGTATTATTGGGATAACCGTGACCGGTGGCCTTGCTATCTTTTTCAATATACTCTGAACGGAAGCGGTACCTTGAAAGAGAAAGAAAAGACCTGGCGTTTGGAAAAAGAAGAGGGATTTTTCCTGAAAACTCCGGGAGATACGATTTATTGTTTTGATGAAAAGGAAAATGAAGCGCCCTGGGAATTGCTGTATCTCATGCTGGAGGGAAAGGGAGTGGAACCGTATTATGCGTATATTGTGAAACGCTTTGGAAAAGTATTCACTCTTTCCGAGCAGCATCCGGCGATAAAAAAGCTAGTTGAGATCCATGCCAAAGCCAGGGGAGGCCTGCTGAAAAATGCGTTTCTGGCAGATCAGGAAGCCTTTGCCTTTCTTTGTCTGCTTTGCAGTGACGGCAATCAAGATGAGCAGAACTCTTCTTTCCTGGTGAAAAACGCAAAGGAATATATAGAAGAAAATTATGAGAAACCCCTGTCACTTTTATCAGCAGCGGAGAGCCTTGGTGTGTCCCAGAGCCATCTGTCCAGGGAATTTGTCCGATACACCGGGGAGCAGCCCATTAAGTACCTGACAAAGATCAGGCTGGAAAAGGCGGCAGACCTTTTGTGCAGCACAGAGATGACGCTGGATCAGATAAGCGCAGCATGCGGGTTCGGGGACGGAAATTATTTCAGCAAGGTCTTTAAAAAATATATGAAAATTTCCCCCGGTGAATTTCGCAAAAGAGTGAAAATCCAGAGTTATAAAAATGTGAAGATATGAAGGAATCTATAGGGGATTCATGAGAAAAGTCTTTTGGATAAAAAGATACAATAACATCAAAGAATATGTTATAATTTCTATGTTGCTCACCGATACCCGCAACAGGGAGGAGGTGTCAATGTATGGGCAAGGAAAACCTGAATCATTTGATCAGCGTAGCCAATGTGCTCCATGCGGAGAATCCTTTAGCAGTGGAGGACAGATGGATTGAAGAATATGGTCTTGAAGAAGGGGAGTTTGATGTTGCAGCGGTAGATTTTGATTTGGTAACGACGATTCCCAGTGCAATCCAGATGGGGAAGGTTTATCAGAGACTGATTTACGATACGATGCAGCCGGGAGAATCTGAAGTGGAAGGGATTATCCGGGTTTATAATGATGACATTTGTAATGTAATTGATAATTATAATTGCAGTGCGTATTACGAACCATCCTATGTAATTGCCAGAGCGTATCAGAATGGTGGATTTTAGGGAGGAAACGATTTTTATCAATGAGGAATCCATCTGGTACGGAAAGGACAGGGACAGAAAGAATCCGGATACGCGGAAACACCTGGAGGAAATTCGCACCTGCTTTTTGAGGGAAAGATGGAGGAGGCACAGTTCCTGGCAAAATTAGCTATGACTTCCACACCAAAGTACATGAATCCCTATCAGCCTGCCGGAGACATGCGTCTTTGTCTGAAAGGACTTCATGGGAAACCGGAAAATTATGAGCGGCGCCTGGATCTGGATCATGCTCTGGCAAAGGTATCTTTTCAGATAAATGGTCATTCCTATCAAAGAGATTATTTTGTAAGCCATAAATATCAGGTTTTTGCAACACGGTTGACTACGGATGATCCGGAAGGAATGACACTTTCCGTGAATATGATCTGGAAGCCTTTTGAAGAAAATACAGAGGCGGTGGGGAAAGATACCATTTGCAATTATGGTGTCTGCGGTCCGGACGGAATTTCCTATTTTACGGGGATCACTATGATGGCTAAGGATAGAGCGGTGGATACCATGGGAGATATGGATCCGCTATAATGGAACAGAAAAGAAAATCGTCCTGATGCAGGGAAAAAGGACAAAGATAGCAATATGAAATATAATAGCAGAAGAGGTATGAAAAAATGAAATCATGGGAAAATGGAATTTTAAAAGTCACTGACAATCATCGGTATCTTCAAAACGGAGATACTCCCTTCTTCTGGCTGGGAGATACTGCCTGGCTGATATTTTCCAGGCTTACGCCGGAAGAAGCGTATACATATTTGCGTAATCGTAAGGAAAAAGGGTATAACGTGATTCAGGCAACGCTCATTCACGAGTGGCCTCAGAAGAATATTGAGGGAGCGTTTGCTTTGAAAGATCAGGATTTTGCCAGACCGGATTTAGAGGGAGGATATTGGGAGAGAGTCGATGCCATGGTTTCCATGGCGGAAGAATTGGGGCTTTATATGGCGCTTCTTCCCACCTGGGGCTCGAATGCGGCCAGTGGTTATCTGAATATGAAAAATGCAGATGCATATTTGGATTTTCTGATAGAACGCTATGGAAAACGTCCTAATATCATTTGGCTTTTGGGCGGAGATGTGAAGGGCGACGCTGCCTTTGAACTTTTCTGCCATATGGGAAAGAAACTGAAAGCAGACTGCCCGGATAAACTCGTAGGTTTCCACCCCTTTGGAAGGACTTCTTCCTCAAGGTGGTTTAACGGGGAAGAGTGGCTTGATTTTCATATGTTCCAGTCCGGCCACAGAAGGTATGATCAGGTGACTCTGGGAGCCTGGGATGATAATGGAAAGAATCCGGATAGTTTCGGAGAAGATAACTGGAAATATGTAGAAAGGGATTTCAGCTTTTCCCCGAAACGGCCTGCCATAGACGGGGAACCTTCTTATGAACAGATCCTGCAGGGCCTGCATGATGAGACACAGCCTTACTGGCAGGCCTGGGATACCAGGAGATATGCTTACTGGTCTGTATTTGCAGGAGCTTTTGGCCATACGTTCGGAGATAATGCCATCATGCAGTTCTACGTGAGAGAACGTGACGGAAAAGGTGCCTTTGGCGCATGGCAGGACTGGCAGGAGGCGCTTCACAACACCGGAGGCATGGCGATGACTCACCTGAAAAGCCTGATGGAAAGCGTGGATTATCAGAACGGATATCCGGCCCAGGAGCTTGTAACAGAGGGACAGGGAGAGAAATATGACCGCATTGCCGTGTTTGCAGGAGAAGATTTTGTGTTCTGCTATGATTATAATCATCATCCATTTTCTTTGAATCTATCAGGATATCAGGGATGCTTTGACGCATACTGGATGGATCCGGTAACAGGAGGACGAAGCTATTTTGGAACAGTATCTGCTGATAAAGACGTCCGGTTTGTACCAATGGAAAGGAAAGAGGGACACTCGGACTGGGTTCTGGTTCTTCTTGGCAGAAAATGATAGGGCATTAAAAAAATATAGCGAGGAGATATGAGATGAAAACAGCTACTCATTTCCGAAGATTCGGGCTCATGCTGGACTGCTCAAGAAATGCGGTCATGACAGTTGAGAGTCTTAAAAAATGGATTGATATTACTGCGGATTTGGGGTATAACACCCTCATGCTGTATACAGAAGATACTTATGAGGTGGATGATAATCCATATTTTGGATATATGCGTGGGCGTTATACCAAAAAAGAATTAAAGGAAGTAAATGATTATGCTCTGTTAAAGGGGATGGAACTGATCCCCTGTATTCAGACTCTGGCACATCTGAACGCCATTGTAAGATGGCCGGAATATAAAGTCCATGTTGATACAGCGGATATTCTGCTGGCCGGAGAAAAAAGAGTATATGAGCTTATTGATCAAATGTTCGCATCCATTTCTCAATGTTTTACAAGCCGTGTGATAAATATCGGCATGGATGAAGCACATATGATAGGAAGAGGAAAGTATTATGATCTTCATGGGGATTCCGACCGTACCCAGATATTGCTTGATCACTTAAAAAAAGTATCGGAAATCGGCAGAAAATATGGATTTACCCTTACTATGTGGTCTGACATGTTTTTTCGCCTGGCAGCTGGTGACTATTATGTTAATCATGCACAGATCAATGAAGAAATAAAAAAGCAGATACCGGATAATGTAGAGCTGATTTATTGGGATTATTATTCCACAGACAGAAAACATTACGACAAAATGCTTTCTGCCCATGAAAAAATCAAAGAAAACACATGGTTTGCAGGGGGATTGTGGACCTGGGCGGGATTTGCCCCTCATAATGGTTACAGTATGAAGGCGACGGAAGCAGCACTGAAAAGTTGTTGTGAACATGATGTACAGGATGTATTTCTTACCATGTGGGGAGATGATGGTGGAGAATGCTCCAAATTTGCTCTGTTACCGTCTTTGTTTTTTGCATCTGAGATTGCTAAGGGAAATCATGATAAAGAAAATATAAAAACGAAATTTAAAGAGAAGTTTGGAATTGCTTTTGACCGTTTTATGCTCCTGGATCTTCCTGAGACACCAGGGGGGATATCTGACAAGATTCAAAATCCGGAGAAGTACCTGCTGTACAATGACTGTTTTACCGGGCTTTTGGACTCCGCCTTAGTGGGCGGCGAAAACGAACAGTACGCGAAATGTGCAAGACGTTTGGGTCTTTTAAAAAATGTGCCGGAATGGGGCTACCTTTTTGCTGCGGAACAGGCCTTGTGCGAAGTGCTGAGCATCAAGGCGGAGCTGGGAGTCAGGACCCGGCAGGTTTATGCAAGCAAAAAGAAGGAAGCACTGGAGAGCTTGATCAAAGATTACAGGAAGCTGCAAAAGAAGTTGGAAGCTTTCTATAAAGCATATAAAAAACAGTGGTTCATGGAGAATAAGCCCCATGGCTTTGATGTTCAGGATATTCGTCTTGGAGGGCTTATCATGCGTGTGAGAAGCTGCGCAGAGCGTTTACAGGCACTGTATGACAATGAAATATCCGTGATAGAAGAACTGGAGGAGAAGCAACTGGATTTCTGCGGAGATGGTGAGAAATTCCGTCAGAAACATGGCGAATATAATAGCTGGGCAGGAACCGTAACGGCAAATGTTGTTTCCTGGTAACAGAGAAGCTGAATGAGACTATAATTGGGAACGATCATAGTCTCATTGTCAGTCAGATCCCAAATGCAGGATCATATTCTACAGTGCCATTGAGAGGCTTAGCCGTGGGATTTAGCTTAATTGCCATAAAGTTCTCATCCGGCACATCAAAAGGAGCCTTAATTCCGTACAGGCTTGCAGGACGGTAGCCTGCTTTCGGATAGTATTTCGGATGACCAAGTACAATGGAATATTCGAAGCCTGTTTCCCGTGCAATTCTGTGTCCTTCTGCTAACAATGCCTGTCCTATGCCCTGGCGCTGATATTCCGGCAAAACGGATAAAGGAGCCAGGGCAAGGGCAGTTTTCGTACCGACAGTTACTTTCGTAAAAAGAATATGACCTGCAATGTTTCCGTCGCATACTGCAACCAGAGATAATTCCGGTACAAAGGCTTTACTGTCTCGAAGGACGGAAACAAGATCCTGTTCATTTCCATCTCTATGATCGGCACTTGAAAAGGCAGCTTTTACAATTTGGTATACGGTGTCGTAATCGTGGGGGTGTTCTTGTCTGATGATCAATGGTTTTCTCCTTTATTTCATGTTTTCCGCATGCTTTATACAAAACCATGCCCCTTTTGTATCAATCTGCCCGGAGCTTTTCAGTTTTCCGATTTCTGCTGACATGGCACTGCGTTCCACACCCAGATAATCCGCCAGTGCCTGCCGGTCATAGGGGATTACAAACTCCGTGCTTTTGTGTTGTTTGGCCTGGTCGAAAAGATAGGCCATCAGCTTTTCTTTTGTGGATTTCTGCGACATATACCGGATTTTCTGAGAAAGCGCCAAATTCTTCTGCGCCATTCCCTGCAGCAGATTCTTCAGCAAAAGATTGTGAAAATGGCAGGAATTGGAGCACGTGGTCAGGACACGTCTGCAATCCAGGAGGAGCACTTCGCTGTCCTTAATGGCAATCGCGCTTACAGGCATAGTCTCGAGCCCTGCAAAAGAAAATGCTTCTGCAAATAATTCTCCGGGCTGCAGGATGGTCATGATGCTTCGGTTGCCGTAATAATCTTCCCGCATCACCTGCACTGTACCGGAAAGAACAATGCCAACAAACCTGGCAGGGGTACCTTCGAGAAATACAGGACTTCCTTTTGAAATCTTAATGGTTTTGCCATCCAGACATGTCAGCATAGAATTCAAATCTGATCGTTCCATTCCCTTAAATAACAGACACCGGGATAAAATTTCAAAAAAATCTTTCATAAAAATCCTCCCATGTTGGATTTCCAACAGACATTCTCCATTTACTATAATAGAATAAGGGCGTACAGTCAAGGAGATCAAATATCAGGAGGGAACGAGATGAATCAACAGATGTTTTGTTTTCAATGTGAACAGACCGCAGGATGCAGCGGTTGTACCGGGAAAGCCGGTGTATGTGGCAAGAATGCGGATGTTGCTATATTGCAGGATGAACTTACCGGGGCTTTAATTGGCCTTGCTGGAGTTGCCGATGGCCGTCAGATGTCAGAACCTGTTCATAAGGTGATGATTGAAGGATTGTTTACAACTCTGACGAATGTGAACTTTAATGAGAAAACGATTTTGGATCAAATTGAGAAAGTGAGACGGGAAAGGACGAAACTTATACCCGGAGGCAGTGGCTGCGGAAAAAACGAGGAATACGATATGACCAGACTCTGGACGGATGATGAGGATATCCGCTCTCTGAAATCTCTGATTTTGTTTGGGCTTAAAGGTGTGGCAGCCTATGCTTATCATGCCATGGTGCTGGGGTATTCCGATGAGGAAGTGAACAATTTTTTCTATGAGGGATTGTCTGCTGTGGGAGAAGACCGGGATATGGAAATGCTTCTTCCGGTCGTGATGAAAGTTGGAGAGATAAATCTTAAGTGTATGGCACTTCTTGATAAAGCGAATACAGAAACTTATGGACATCCGGTTCCCACAGAGGTGCCCTTAACAGTAGAAAAAGGTCCTTTTATTGTCATTTCCGGACATGATCTGAGAGATCTTCAGCAATTGCTGGAACAGACGGAAGGAAAAGGAATTAATATCTATACACATGGAGAAATGCTTCCTGCACATGCCTATCCGGAACTTAAGAAGTATTCCCATCTTAAGGGAAACTTCGGCACTGCATGGCAGAATCAGCAGAAAGAATTTGCAGATCTTCCGGCACCTGTTCTTTTTACGACAAACTGCCTGATGCCGCCTAAGGATAGCTACAGGGACAGAGTGTTTACTACAGAAGTAGTGTCATATCCTGAGCTGATTCATATCGGAGAGAAAAAAGATTTTACTCCTGTTATAGAAAAGGCGCTGGAACTGGGAGGTTACGATACAGACCGGGAATTTACAGGGATAAATGGAGGAAAAACAGTGACCACCGGATTCGGGCATCATACAGTCCTGTCTGTGGCAGGAACGGTGATTGATGCAGTAAAAGCCGGAGCCCTGAAACACATTTTCCTTGTAGGGGGCTGTGACGGAGCCCGTGTGGGAAGGAATTATTATACAGAGTTTGTAAAGCAGACACCTGCGGATACTGCAGTACTTACTCTGGCCTGCGGCAAGTACCGCTTTAATGACCTGGATCTTGGAACAATCGGAGGATTGCCGAGAATCATGGACATGGGACAGTGCAATGATGCTTACAGTGCGATCAAAGTAGCCTCTGCGCTGGCAGAAGCATTTGAATGCGGAATCAACGAACTGCCGCTGACCCTGGTACTGTCCTGGTATGAGCAGAAAGCAGTCTGCATTTTGCTGACATTGCTTCATCTTGGAATCAGGAACATTTATCTCGGGCCTACCCTGCCTGCATTTCTCTCTCCGAATGTAGCGGATTTTCTGGTGAAAAATTATAAGATTCATCCCATTACAACACCGGAGCAGGATTTGGCAGAGATATTGAAATAAAACTTTTGACAAATACATCCTCAATGGTTACAATATCATATGTGCATTGCTTATACTGTGATTAAGTGAAATGTCAAATCCCTCGCAGCTTGCTGCGAGGGATAAAACCCGTGAATAGATATGATAGAAATCCAGGTGCAGAAATGACTGCACATGGAGAAAAGGAGACGATATGAAAAACTGGGAGGAAAATGTCCGCAGAGTAGTTCCCTATACCCCTGGAGAACAGCCAAATCAGCCGGATATGATCAAATTAAATACAAATGAGAATCCTTATCCCCCTGCTCCGGGAGTCAGGCGGATCCTGCACGAGATGAACACAGACACGCTGCGCCTTTATCCGGATCCTGCAGCAGGAGACCTTGTACGGGCGATTGCGTCTTATTATCACCTGGACGAAAGTCAGGTATTTGTGGGCGTAGGTTCCGATGATGTTCTTGCAATGTGTTTTCTTACCTTTTTTAACGGAAAGAAACCGATCCTGTTTCCGGACATTACCTATTCTTTTTACGATGTATGGGCAGATTTGTTCCGCATCCCTTATGAGCGTCCTCTTCTGGATGAAGATTTCCGCATTCGGAAGGACGACTATCTGAGAGAAAACGGCGGTATCATCTTTCCGAACCCCAATGCCCCCACAGGCGTGGAGATGCCCCTTAAGGATATTGAGGAAATTGTAAAAGCAAATCAGGATTCCATAGTGATTATAGATGAGGCCTATGTGGATTTCGGCGCTGTATCGGCCCTGCCCCTGATCGGGAAATATGATAACCTGCTGGTAGTGCAGACGTTTTCCAAATCCCGTTCCCTTGCAGGAATGCGTATCGGCCTTGCCATGGGAAGTCCTGTTCTGATCAAATATCTGAACGATGTGAAATATTCCTTCAATTCCTATACGATGGACAGAACTGCCCTGGCAGCAGGTGTGGAAGCAGTGCGGGATGAAGCATATTTCCGGGAAACCTGCAGTAAGATAATAGAGACAAGGGAATGGACCAAAGAAGAACTGAAGAAGCTTGGCTTCTCTTTCGGAGATTCCAGGGCGAATTTTATTTTTGCAGCCCATGAGACCTGTCCTGCGGAAGAATTGTTCCGGGCTCTTCGGGAACAGCATATATATGTCCGTTATTTCCCAAAAGGACGTACATCCAATCATCTTCGCATCACCATCGGAACCCGGGAAGAAATGAAAACCTTCCTTGCATTTGTAAAAAAATATCTGAGTAATCGTTAGGAGGTATTATGGAAGCACTGGTACAATGGTTTGCAGCAAATCTGGCACAGTTTATTTCACCGGAAGCAGTGGTATTTCTCATTTCAATGATCCCGCTTCTGGAATTACGAGGCGGCCTCCTTGCAGCCTCCCTGTTAAAAATTCCAGAGACGGTTTCCATTCCCCTCTGCGTGATCGGAAACATTATTCCCATCCCGTTTATCCTGCTTTTTATCCGTCAGATATTCAAACTGCTGAAAAAAACAAAACTTTTCCGGGGATTGATTATTAAAATGGAAAACCGTGCCATGGGAAAAAGCGACCAGATCAAGAAATATGAATTCTGGGGTCTGGTTCTTTTTGTAGGAATCCCTCTTCCCGGAACCGGTGCCTGGACAGGAGCACTCATTGCATCCCTTCTGGACATTGACATTAAAAAATCCTCTCTGGCGATTCTTCTGGGAATTATGATAGCCACCATCATCATGTATATCGTTTCCTATGTTCTGGTAGGGAATATCGTCAGCTAAAAGAAGCAGCCCTTGGGGCTGCTTCTTCAGGTTATGGGACCTATTCTACTTACATTAATTTCCGCTTCAGCATCTCACCATTTGTGGCATAAGTCAATGCCGTTTCTTTGGTAATCCTTCCCTGCCGATACAATTCCAGCAGACTCTGATCCATAGACCTCATCTGATACTGAGAAGAAGAGTAGATGACTCCATCGATCTGATGCACCTTATTCTCCCGAATCATATTCCGTATTGCAGGTGTCAGTTTCATCACCTCAAATGCCGGAATGGTATGTCCATCCACATCCGGGATCAATTGCTGGGAAATCACAGCCTGAAGCACCATAGAAAGCTGGATGGCGATCTGGTGCTGCTGATTGGGCTCAAATACATCCATAATACGTTCAATCGTGCTTGCCGCCCCGATGGTATGCAGGCTGGATAGCACCAAATGCCCTGTCTCGGCTGCAGTCATGGCAGTCTGAATCGTCTCATAATCACGCATTTCCCCGAGAAGGATCACATCCGGACTCTGGCGAAGAGTTGCTCTCAGGGAAACCAGATAACTCTCTGTATCTGTGCAGATCTCACGCTGGCTGATAATACATTTTTTATGTCTGTGCAGATATTCCAGGGGATCCTCCAGGGTAATGATGTGTCCCTCCCTGGTATTGTTAATACGGTCTACCAGACAGGCCATGGTAGTCGATTTGCCGCTTCCCGCAGGGCCGGTCACAAGAACCATCCCCTTGGTAAAATCCGCAGCGTCCATAACCTCCTGGGGAATATGAAGCTGGGAAGGATCCGGCAGTTCAAACGCAATGACACGGATCACAGCCGCAAGAGAGCCCCTCTGTCTGTAGGTATTGACACGAAATCGTGATAAACCGGGAATAGAAAAGGAAAAGTCGTCATCCCCGGACTCTAAAAAAGGCTTGATATTACGATTGCCTGCAATCTCATAAATCTTATGAATAATGTGGTCTGTATCCTCAGGCATCAGCCGCTCCCCGGAAGAGGTAAGCTGTCCGTCGATCTTGCTGGACAGAGGAAGCCCGGCAATGATAAAAATGTCAGAGGCATGCTGTTTGGCTGCGCTTGTTAGAAATTCCAGTACAAAATCATCAGTCATTTTATATTCTCCTTTGTGTAAACAGGTTGTTTAGTGTCCGGATTCCAGGTTCCAAAAGAGTATGTCTGCCATGTGTTCAGCTCCAGAAACGGCCCCTGCGGATCGGCGGGATAAAGTACCGTGGCTTCGGCACGAAGGATTTGCGTATCTGTATAAGGAACTTCGAAAGAGAGGCTTCCGGTATTTTCCTCCCAGAGAAAGCCCTGCGTGCGGAGTTCTGAGACAGTGCGGTAATAGTCTTTTTCATCGGCTGCTTCCTGATAGGCAGTCTCTAAAAACTCCTCGGCCTGAAGGCAAAGTTCTGTTGCTTTGGAACAGGCATCATAGTAAGCGGTAGTCTGCTCCATGGAACGTCTGCTCATGCGCAGATCTGAGCGCGCACTTCCAAGGGTGAGCAACGAGAGAATCACCATACAAAGTACGGCAAATATTAAAAACAGGGAAGTGATTCCAAGGGTGACCATGGAATTGTGTTTCTTTTTCAATCAGGCTCCCTCCTTTCCGGATAAAAGAACAGGAAAGCGGATTGTCTGCTGATAGAGGGTTTCCCCCCGGCGATTTAAAAATTCCAATGCCGCCTGTTTTTCCTGCCCGGAGACAGTAAGGGTTACAATAAAACGGTAGACTGCATCCTGAGAAGAACATGCCTGCCACCTGCTGTCATAGGAATAAAGCAGGTGGCCGTCGGAGATGGTTCCGCCTGGCAGCAGGGAAAGAAATGCTTCCCGGCTGCCGTCGCTGCCCTCCAGAATTTCTCCGGCAGATGTAGTCAGTTCCTGAATATGATTCCATTCCCTTGCCTCTCTGTGACAGGTACGCGCTGCAGAGAAAACCTGCACACAGGCTGCTGCAGTCAGAGACAAAATCAGCAGGGACAGAATCATTTCCGTTAAAAAGAGTCCTGATCTGGAATGGGTAGTAATTTTTTTCATCACAAATCTCCTTTGGGCATCAGGCAGCAGGGGCACCGGGATGTATCAGAAAGCTTGCTGCTGCGCCGCTGGTATCTTCCATGGAAATCCGGTAAAACCCTTCCGGAGTTTCTTCTATTATAAAGGAATCCAGAGAAGCAATATTCGTCCCCATGGAAAGAGAAGCCGTACTCCCGGCCGTGGTAAAAAGCTCCTTTAACTGTCCGTCATAAAGATAAATATAGGCAGCATATTCCGTTCCCTCAATCTCGTCCATCAGGCAGAGTGCCTCTGTATCGTGTAAATCCGTGAGGGAAACATCCTGTCCATTGTCATGCTGCCGGATCTTGACGGTAAGATAAGACATGGCAGTACGAAGATTATAGTTTTCCTCTGTGCCTTTCACTGCCTGCTGATAGGCCCTGGCAGAAAACAGAAGCATCAGCAGGAGAAAAAGAACATACATTCCGAAAAGGAAAATGGAAAAAAGAAGATCAACCGAGTGATCCTTTCTTGCGGAACGATTCATGTCAGGCCTCCTTTCCCGCCTTTTCTGGGAAGAACAGAGATCATGGGAAAAAGATTGGAACCGTTTGGCACATATTCGATGACAAATTTCTCTTTGTCATAAGTGATATGGTATTCTTCCAAAAGCCTGGAAAGACTTTCCGGATAACTGCCTGTAAGGGAATAGGTATAAACTGCACCATTTTCCAGAGCCTGGGTGAGTGTTGCCTGTTCCTTGGCAAGGATATCCTCTGAGGTTCGGCTGATTGCCATGAGAAATACGCCGCACAAAAGAACAGGAAGTACTGCAGGCAGAAGGAGACGGACAACCCGTATGGTACGCCTTCTTCCGGGTTCAAAAATATCATCCATAGGATTCACCTCATATGATCATGTCCGAAAGAATGCCAAGAAGGGGCATCATTACGGAAAGCAATACCAGTCCCACCAGAATGGAGAGAAGGATGACAATGGTTGGCTCAACAACAGAAATGACCCGCTCTACAATCGAAACAGACTCTTCACGGTAATGTTCAGAGAGCTTTTGCATTACTTCATCTGTAGCTCCTGCACGGATTCCGATGGAAATGAGCCTTGCATCCATTCCCTGGAAGAGTTCGGATTCCGTCATGGCCTCGGGAAAAGGTGCTCCTTCATTCAAAAGCTTTTGAGCCTTTTTCAGTCGTTCCTTTATCAAAGGGTGGGAAAGCAGGTTATCCGCAAGTTCCAGGCTGGATTCCGGATCCAGACCGCTTCGGATTCCCATGGATATGGCCTGAGTCAGGCGTCCATAGTCCATTGCGACAGGAATCTCTTTTACAAGGGGAAGGCGGGCTGCAAATTTGCCCAGCATGCTCCTTCCCTTCGCACTGCAGCAGAGAAAAATGGTGCAGAGGATCAAAACTGCCAAAATGGTAAGAAAAACAGCACAGTAGCGGCTCATGACAGAGCCTGTCTTAAGAAGGCCGGAAGAAAGTCCGTTCATTTCCAGCCCCATCTGCCGGAAAACCTGCTGAAAAACAGGAAGAACCTTTACCAGCAGGATCACGATCACAGCGCCCATCATGCCGAGCATGATCAGCGGATAAGTAACTGCGCTTCGGATGCTGCGGGAGATTTCTGCCTCCTGTTCATAATGAACTGCCAGGCTTTGCATAACTTCATCGAGACAGCCGGTTTCCTCCCCTGTTTTTACGTATGCCGCCATGGAGGAAGGGAATATTCCTGCATCTTCCAAAGCCTGGGAAAGGCTTCCTGTTTCCTCCTGGCTTTTGAGCAAAGCTTCAAAGATTTCCCTGCTTCTCTGGGACTTACTGCCATCATGTAAAATCTGAAGTCCTTCTATACTGGAAATTCCTGAACGCAGGATAATGGATAATTGTTCACAGAAATGGAACAATTCCTGGTTGGTAAGCATCTGGCTCATGAATAAAAACTCCTTTCGCTGAATGTCAGCGGGTAAACTGTGTGGTATAATTGTCTCCGTCGCCAATATAAGACTGAATAGCTTCTGCATCCTCCGCATTGGACTCGAAGGTGGGATCTAAAAGCCCCCAGCTTTCTCCGTCAAAGGAAATGGCCTGATTGATCCATCCTTTGGAACGGATATAAACATCGATCCAGGCATGTTTGATATCACTGGTATATCCGATCTGCAGTTTGCAGGGAATGCCCCTTGCCCGGAGCATGGCTGTGGTGAGTGCTGCATAATCGAAACAGATCCCCTTGCCTGTACTAAGGGTTTCGTCAATATCGGGCAGATATCCTGCCTCAACGGTCTGCGCTTTTTCCTCATCATAAGTGACATGTGAAGTGACATAATCATAAATGATCTTAAGCGCCTCTATATCCCGGGTATCTTCCGGCATCATGGTCTGTGCGAGAACACACGCTTCTGTTTCCGGCGTAAAGTTTACATACTGATTAGGGTATAGAAACGGAAGAAATATATTATCAAAAGTGACTTCCACAGTATCACTGAAAACAGCTGCAAACATATCCCCGTTTATCTGCTGGTAGCAGAGTATCTGATAACTGCCTTCACCGCCTGTGAAAGGAATGACTGCAGATTCCGATGAGTCTATAAAATAGGAATATACTATTCCATCCGGTCCGGTCATCTGAACGTTTATACGGGCTGCAGAAGCATCTGCCTGGGCTGTCATATATCCCTGTTCTTTATTGGAAATATCCAGTGTGACAGGGAAAGCACCAAGAACCTCCCTCCCGTCAGCCTCCGGTACCAGAACCTGAAGAGACGAGAAAACGGGCGGCTCCTTTGAATCATTTCCCCGGGAAGAACCACATCCGGAAATAAAGAGCAGAATAAAAATGAAAAGAAAAAGCGGACGGATCAATGGAAATTGTTTCATTTTACCGATCCTTCCTATAATGAGTAGTATAAAAAACCATAGCATTAGTATAGCAGATTTATAAAAAAAAGAAAGAAAAACAGGGCTAATAAAATTGGAAAAATTAGAAAAAAATGGTTGACAAATAGGAATGCCTTGAGTATACTAAGAATGTAAAAACATAAAAGGCAAACCTGTTGAAAAGCAGGGACGCAAAGCCAAGGGTCTAAGGTGTGATACACTATGACAGCCGGTTGCCGCATTAAATTCCGATTTAGTGACGTTATTTTGGAATAGATGTAGAAGGATATGATTATATTCTTTGTTTTGTGGCGACCGTTTATTTATATAAACGGTTTTTATTATGCCATAAAATATACTCCGGAATACGCCAAATCGTCAAAAAAATCAGAAAGGTGTGTAAAGAATATGAAAAAGAGAATTGCGGACTTATTTAAAAACAAGAAAATTGCAGGAGGATGCGCAGCGATCGCATTAGCAGTCATCGTAGGCGGAGCAGCAATTATGCAGCAGCCGGCAACAATTCCGGAACTTCCGACATTTGAGGATCCGGTTATGGAAGTATCTCTTGAAGAAGAGGAAACCCCTTTAGCTGCAAAACCAACCGTAAAAACCAAAACAACAAAGAAAACATCCAAGAAAAAAGTAAAACTTTCCAAAGCATCTGCGAAAACATATACAAAGAAGCTTCCGACTAAGAAAAAAACAACAAGCAAGACATCTACAAGCAAGACTCAGAAGGTTGTAACAAAGACTGTTGTTTCCACAGCAACAAGCGAAAAATATACCAAGAAATCCAAAACAAAAGTAGTTACCACAACAGTAACCACAACCGTTACAACAACGACAACCAAGCTTGCCGCAAGTACTGCAACCACAGCAAAGCCAAAAACAACAACTACAACTGCAAAAGGAAAATATGAAGTCAGCATCAGCAAAATTGCTCCGAAAGCAGATGCAAGAGTAATTTCCGCTTACAATACATTGGGATTCAAAGTATATGTAGACTCCACAGTATCTTATTCGGGATATTTTGATGCAAAAACCAGAAGCATTACTTTGAAGTATGAAGACGATACCATCTACCATGAACTTGGACATTTCCTGGCATTTATAGCAGGAAACGTAGATAAGTCAGCAGACTTCACCAATGTTTACAACAGTGAGAAAGCAAAATATACAGGTGTAAATAAGGTATATGTAACCCAGAATTCGTCTGAGTATTTTGCAGAGTCTTTCAGAGACTACACCTTAAACACAGGTGTTCTGCGGAATTCCCGCCCCAATACTTATGCATCCGTGACTTCTGCTCTGAATAAAGTAACGACCGCACAGGTAACCAAACTTCAGAAGCTGTATGCTCCTCTTTGGAAATAAAATCAATCACAGAAAAAACTGCCGTACGAGATCAGTGCGGCAGTTTTTTTATCGCAGAACATATCGTGTGTGGACAGAATAAAAAAAATATGTTAGAATACATTCCAATAATACAATTATGCCGCGATTTCTTATGCAGCGGATGAGAAAAAGACGGATCCGCATGGATTCTGATGTTCATGTCTAGTCAGACAGAGTATCCCGTAAATTGTGTGGAAAAAAGATGTTATAGAAGGCTGAGGTAATTTTATGAGAGAAAAATATGAATCATTGTCGCTTACAGTTTTAAAAAGTCTTGCAAAGGCCAGAGGACTAAAAGGAGTTTCAACGTTAAGGAAAACGGAGCTGATCGAACGCATGCTCCAGGAAGACGAAAAAGAAGAAAAACAGAAGGATAGTCCGGAGAAAACAGAAAAATCAGAGAAAGAAGAAAGGCCGGAGAAGGCAGAAAAGACGGAGCAGCCATCTGCTGAGCACAGTGCGGGAGACAAGCCTGCATCTGAGAAGTCACGTACAGAGAGAACAGTTTTTGAGAAAACTGCGGAGAAAAAAGTATCTGAGAATTCCGGAGCTGAGCGATATGCGGAGAAAATATCCCGTGAACATGCTGAGAAATCCAATGAAAGGCCTTTTGTTGAAAAGACAGAGACAGAAAGCCAGGAAGAGACCAAAAGAAATTCCGCATACCGTATTCCAGCAGAAACAGTTCAGCTGGACAGCGGGGAGAAGGCCAACGGAATTCTGGAGGTTATGCCGGATGGTTTTGGATTTATCCGCTGTGAGAATTATTTGCCTGGAGAAAACGATGTATACGTTTCCCCGTCCCAGATTCGCAGATTTAATCTTAAAACCGGGGATATCATCCAGGGAAATATCCGTATCAGAACCCAGGGAGAGAAGTTCAGCGCTTTGCTATATGTGACTTCCATCAATGGATTCCATCCAAGCGAGGGACAGAGAAGGTATAATTTTGAGGACATGACCCCCATCTTCCCGAATCAGCGTCTGGTACTGGAGCGTGCCGGTGGAACGACGGCTATGAGAATCGTAGATTTGATAAGCCCTATTGGCAAGGGCCAGCGAGGCATGATTGTTTCACCGCCAAAAGCAGGTAAGACAACCCTCCTGAAGGATATTGCAAAATCCATTCTGCGGAATAATCCCGGCATGCACCTCATTATTCTGCTGATCGATGAGCGGCCTGAGGAGGTCACCGATATCAAGGAAGCCATTCAGGGAACGAATGTGGAGGTTATTTATTCTACTTTTGATGAGCTTCCGGAACACCACAAAAGAGTATCCGAAATGGTAGTGGAACGTGCACGCCGTCTGGTAGAGCACAAAAAGGACGTTACCATTCTCCTGGATTCCATTACAAGGCTTGCAAGAGCCTATAACCTGATTATTCCTCCAAGCGGCAGAACTTTGTCCGGTGGTCTTGATCCGGCAGCATTACATATGCCGAAACGCTTCTTTGGTGCTGCCAGAAATATGCGTGAGGGAGGAAGCCTGACGATCCTTGCAACAGCCCTTGTGGATACGGGAAGCAAGATGGATGACGTAATCTACGAAGAATTTAAGGGAACCGGAAACATGGAACTTGTGCTTGACCGGAAGCTGCAGGAGAAACGCGTATTTCCTGCCATTGATATTCAGAAATCCGGTACCAGAAGAGAGGATCTTCTTCTCAGCCGGGAAGAGCAGGAGGCAGTATACAATATGCGCAAGGCCCTGAACAGCATGAAGGCGGATGAGGCTGTGGAACAGATCCTGAATATGTTCTCCAGAACCAAGAATAATGCGGAATTTGTGCAGATGGCGAAAAAACAGAAATTTTGATAAACGGCTTGCATTTGCAGTATGATTATGTTATAATCAGAAAGCTGTTTAATAGTGAATTCGTCTGAGAATTACGAATAGAAATATAATAAATATAGAGAGGTGAAAATCATGAGAGAAGGAATCCATCCGAATTATCATCAGGCTACTGTAACCTGCAACTGTGGAAATACATTTGTAACCGGCTCCACAAAGTCCGATATCCACGTTGAAATCTGCTCTAAATGCCATCCGTTCTACACAGGACAGCAGAAGGCAGCTCAGGCTCGCGGACGTATTGATAAGTTCAACAAGAAATACGGCTTGAATAAATAATCAGACTAATAGGAAGTATTGTGAAGGTTGAGGTTGGGAAATCTCAACCTTTCTTTTACCGTAGATATGGGAGAGACATATGAAATCATCAAATATTGGCGGTCAGGCAGTTATGGAAGGAATCATGATGCGGCATAAGGAGAAGTACTCCATTGCTGTCCGTCGTCCTGATAAGGAAATTGAGTTAAAGGTAGAAGATTATAAGTGCATTTTCGGCAAGGCACAGCTCTGGCGCAAACCGGTGATCCGCGGAGTGGTAAGTTTTGTGGATTCCCTGGTGATGGGGACGAAATGCCTGATGTATTCTGCAGAGATTGCGGGAGACGAAGAGGATGAGGAGGATGCAGCGAAGACGGCCCATCTTACGGAAGAAGAGAAGGCTGCGCGCAAAGCAAAGGAAGAGAAGCAGTTTCAATGGCTCTTATATGTGACGGTGGCTGTTTCCATTGTGGTTTCGATTGCAGCATTTATGCTTCTTCCCTACGCACTGGCAAGCCTTTGCAGAAAGGTAGGAGCGTCCGAGTTTGTGGTTACTATTGTGGAAGCATTTGTGAAGCTTGCACTGTTTATGGGATATATGCTGCTGATATCCAGAATGAAGGATATTCAGCGCACATTCATGTACCATGGGGCAGAGCATAAGTGCATTAACTGTGTGGAGCACGGACTTCCCCTTACAGTGGAGAATGTAATGAAGAGTTCCAGGCAGCATAAGCGCTGCGGAACCAGTTTTCTGTTCCTGGTAATGCTGGTAAGCATTGTGCTGCATTTTGTCTTTGTACTGGTGCCGTTTTACTGGGTGCGCCTGTTCGGCAGACTTTTGATGGTTCCTGTGGTTTCCGGAATCTCCTTTGAGATCATCCAGTGGGCAGGAAGAACGGACAGTAAGCTTGCGGATCTCATGAGCAAACCGGGACTTGCCATGCAGAAGCTGACGACCATTGAACCTACGCCGGATATGGTGGAGGTTGCCATTGCGGCTGTGGAAGCAGTATTTGACTGGAAGGCTTATCTGAAGGAAGAGTTTGGATATGAAGAACCTTAAATCCCTTTTGAAAGAGGGAACGGAGATCCTGAAGAATGCAGAGATTGAGGAAGCCGGGCTGGATGCCTGGCTCCTTCTGGAATACACTGCGGGGATCAGCCGTGCTTATTATTATGCCCATGATACAGATGAGATACCCACAGAAAAGGAAAAAGCTTATTTGAAGCTTTGTACTATGCGGGCAGAGCATATTCCGCTGCAGCATCTTGTTCATAGGGCATATTTTATGGAATACGAATTTTATGTGGATGAAAACGTATTGATTCCCCGCCAGGATACGGAGATCCTGGCAGAAACAGCACGGGAAATTTTAAAAAATAGGGAAAACCCGAGGATTCTGGATATGTGTACCGGATCCGGATGCATTCTCATAAGCCTTTTGGCTCATAAGGAAGACTGTACCGGAGTGGGGGCGGATATTTCTCCAGAGGCCCTTGCAGTGGCAAAAAGAAACGCAGAAATCATTGGCGTGGGCAAGAAGGCATTTTTTGTACAAAGCGATACATTTTCGGATGATTTTTTTCAGGAAAAAGATGGAAAAGTACCTGAAAAATATGATATGCTTATTTCCAATCCACCTTATATCCCAACAGGGGAAATCCGGGGACTTCAGGAGGAGGTGCGCTCCCATGATCCGCTTCTTGCGTTGGACGGACGTGAGGATGGATTATATTTTTACCGGGAAATCACAGCCGGGGCCCGGAAGTATTTGAAACCTGGGGGCTGGCTTTTGTATGAGATCGGGTGCAGCCAGGGATGTGCAGTGGAATCTATGATGGCACAGGCCGGCTTTGTATCAATAGAGGTTAAGAAGGATATGGCAGGACTTGACCGTGTGGTTCTTGGAATGGTTCCGCCGATAGATATCGTACGTCAGGAGGACGATCATGTTTGATAAATTGGAAGATCTGCTGCTTCGCTTCGATGAAGTACTAAATGAACTGGGAGAACCGGGAGTTACCGGCAACCCGGAACGCTTCCAGAAGCTGATGAAGGAGCAGAGCGAACTGCAGCCTATTGTGGATGCATATAAAGAATATAAAAAGAGTAAAGAAACCATAGCGGACAGTCTTTCCATGCTGGAAGAGGAGAAGGATGAGGAGATGCGCGAAATGTTGAAGGAAGAGCTTTCCGATGCAAAGAAGCGCGCAGAAGAGCTGGAGCATGAGATCAAGATCCTGCTTCTTCCCAAAGACCCCAATGACAGCAAGAATGTTATCGTGGAGATCCGTGCAGGTGCAGGGGGGGACGAAGCTGCCCTGTTTGCTGCGGAAGTTTATCGTATGTATGTAAAGTATGCGGAGTCTCTCCGCTGGAAAACAGATATGCTGAGTCTCAATGAGAATGGAATCGGCGGATTTAAGGAAGTAACATTCATGATCCAGGGGATTGGAGCTTATTCCCGGCTGAAATACGAAAGCGGTGTACATCGTGTACAACGTGTTCCGGAGACAGAATCCGGCGGAAGGATCCATACCTCTACCTGTACGGTGGCAATCATGCCTGAGGCAGAGGAGATCGATTTCCAGCTTGATATGAATGACTGCAAATTTGATGTATTCCGTGCTTCCGGAAACGGCGGCCAGTGTGTCAATACCACAGACTCCGCAGTCCGTCTGACCCATATTCCTACGGGAATCGTTATTTCCTGCCAGGACGAGAAGTCCCAGCTGAAAAATAAAGACAAGGCTTTGAAGGTACTGCGCTCCCGTCTTTATGAGATGGAGCTTGCCAAACAGCATGATGCGGAGGCGGAGGCCAGAAGAAGCCAGATCGGTACAGGCGATCGTTCCGAGAAAATCAGGACTTATAATTTCCCCCAGGGACGCGTGACGGATCACAGGATCAAACTGACATTGCACCGTCTGGAAAATGTTCTGAACGGAGATCTCAATGAGATCATTGACAGCCTTATTGCAGCGGATCAGGCTGCGAAACTGAGCAATCTTCAGAATGAGGCTTAGTACTATTAAGAAAGAAAGAGGAAGGAAACATGAAAAAAACAGCACTGGTAATCATGGCAGCCGGAATCGGAAGCCGCTTTGGAAAAGGAATCAAGCAGCTTGCGCCTGTAGGGCCGAACGGTGAGATCATTATGGATTATTCCATTCATGATGCTTTGGAGGCAGGATTTAATAAAGTTGTATTCATTATCCGTAAGGATATTGAAGAGGAATTCCGCCAGGTGATCGGAGACAGAATTGAAAAGATCACGGAAGTGGCTTATGCATTTCAGTCTTTGGAGGATATTCCGGATGGATTTATAAGACCGGAAGAACGTACAAAGCCATGGGGAACCGGACAGGCTGTTCTTGCGGCAAAAAAGGTTCTTGATGAGCCATTCGCAGTTATCAATGCAGATGACTACTACGGAAAAGAAGCCTATGTAAAAGTGCATGATTATCTGGTTTCAGATCAGCCGTCAGATGGTGTGCTTCATATCTGTATGGCAGGCTTCCGGCTGGGAAATACCTTAAGCGACAACGGCAGTGTCACCAGAGGCATCTGCCATATAGAGGAAGGCGTTCTTACAGGAGTCACAGAGACACATGATATTTTTAAGACGGCCAAAGGGGCAGAGACCCGCAGCGAAGACGGTTCTGTCACGGAATTGGATACAGACAATCTGGTTTCTATGAATATGTGGGGACTGACACCGGAATTTATGGATACTCTGGAAAAAGGCTTTGCAGACTTTTTAGGCAGTCTGAATCCGGGAGAATTGAAGAAGGAATATCTGCTTCCTGAGATGATTGACCGTCTGATCAAGGCCGGAACAGCCAGGGTCGATGTACTTGAGACCCTGGATACCTGGTTTGGTGTAACCTATGCAGCGGATAAGGAGGCGGTCACGGAGGCATTCCGTGATCTAGTGGAGAAAGGCGTTTATCCTTCGAATCTTTATGCATAGATTATATAAAGAAATGGCAACCGTTCATGAGATTCTGTTTAAAGAAATGAGGAGATTATTATGGGAAAATATTTTGGAACAGATGGCTTTCGCGGGGAAGCAAATGTGAAACTGACGGTAGATCATGCCTTTAAGGTGGGACGTTATGTAGGCTGGTACTATGGACGCGATCATAAGGCGAAGATCGTTATCGGCAAGGATACCAGAAGAAGCAGCTATATGTTTGAATATGCCCTGGTAGCCGGTCTGACCGCATCAGGTGCGGATGCGTATCTGCTTCATGTAACTACAACACCAAGTGTATCTTATGCCGTAAGAACAGAAGATTTTGACTGTGGTATCATGATCTCTGCAAGCCATAACCCTTTCTATGACAATGGAATCAAGCTTTTGAACGGAAACGGACAGAAGGTGGAAGCAGCGATTGAGGAGCGGATCGAAGCTTATCTGGACGGAGAGATCGAAGAACTTCCTCTGGCTACCAGAGAGGATGTGGGACGTACTATTGATTTTGCTTCCGGACGGAACCGTTATATCGGCTACCTGATTTCGATCCCAAGCCGTGACTTTAAAAATATCAGGGTTGGCCTTGATTGTGCAAACGGAAGCTCCTCCGCGATTGCGAAGAGTGTTTTCGATGCGTTAAGAGCCAAGACCTATGTAATTAATAATTCGCCGGACGGAACCAATATCAATACCAACTGTGGTTCTACCCATATTGAGGTCCTTCAGAAATATGTGGTGGATAACGGGCTGGATGTGGGATTTGCCTATGACGGTGATGCAGACCGCTGTATTGCGGTAGATCATAAAGGAAACATCATTGACGGTGATAAGATCATGTATGTCTGCGGCAAATATCTGAGAGAAAAGGGCCAATTAAACCGTGATACTGTAGTAACTACCGTCATGTCCAATCTGGGGCTTTATAAAGCACTGGAGAGGGAAGGTATGCGCTATGAGCAGACTGCGGTAGGGGATAAATACGTGGCTGAGAATATGCTGGAAAATAATTACAGTATCGGCGGAGAACAGTCGGGACATATTATCTTCAGCCGCTATGCAGCTACCGGTGATGGAATCCTTACCTCTCTGATGCTGATGGAGGCCTGCGTGGAGAAAAAGGCAACCCTCTGCGATCTTGCCAAGGAAATGAAGGCTTATCCTCAGCTTCTGCGCAATGTAAGGGTAGCAGACAAAAAAGAAGCCAGAGAGAATCCGGCTGTTGTGGCAGCAGTTCAGGCTGCAGCAGAGTCTCTTGGAGATGATGGACGTATCCTGGTAAGAGAAAGCGGTACGGAGCCTGTGATCCGTGTGATGGTAGAAGCCGGCACAGATGATATCTGCCGCGAAGAAGTGGAACGTGTAATCAAGGTAATGGAAGCCGAAGGTCTGATCGTAGAATAATCGGTTACTGTGGAGTGAACAGTAATCAGCATAAGGGAACACATGAAAAACAGAAGAATATCATGGATTTTGGCAGCCTGTGCGGGAATGATTTTCCTTGCAGGCTGCGGAGGGGAAAAACAGAAAATATTTGAGCAGGCTGAGAAGGATTTCTCACAGGGAAGCTATGAGTATGCTCTTGCAGGCTATGAAGCTTCTGCTGCAAACGGATGGAAGGATGCCGCGTCCTATAGGGGCGCAGGAGTCTGTAATATGCGCCTTGGAAATGATGAAGCTGCGGTTGAGAATTTTACCAGCGCTCTAAATTGTGAAAAGGTGGATAAAGCTCTTAAGAAGGATATTTTATCCTACCGCGCTACTGCCCGGTGGAATCTGGGACTTTATGCGGATGCCATGGCAGACTGCCAGACATTGGCAGAAGAGTACAGCATGGATGCAGATACTTATTATCTTACCGGAAAAACAGCCCTTTCCATGGATTCCTATGGGGAGGCTTCTAATAATTTTGAGCAGGCGTATGGCGAGGATCCTACCTTTGACATGGCAATCCGGATTTATGAGGCTTATCAGGAACGGGGAATGGAAGCAGACGGTACCAGATACCTGGAGACTGCTCTTACCGGTGAGCCGAAAAAGGCAGAGGATTATTGCGACAGAGGACGTGCCTATTACTATATGGCAGACTATACTAGCGCCCAGAAGGAGCTTATTGAAGCCTCCAACAGGGGAAGCCTGGAAGCGCTGCTGCTTTTGGGAAGGGTCTATCAGGCGCAGGGCGATATTTCCAATGCCCGCTCTATGTATCAGGAGTATGTCTCTAAAGAGGAAGCTTCTGCGGCCGGGTATAACGGTCTTGCCCTTTGTGACATTGCAGAGGGGAAATATGAGGATGCGCTGGCAAACATTAACAATGGCCTGCCAACTTCCACAACGGAGGAAATGCAGGATCTGCTGTTTAATGAAATAGTAGTTTATGAGAAGCAGCTTGATTTTGCCAAAGCGCTTGAAAAAGCGAAGAAGTATCTGGAAATGTTTCCGGAGGATGAGGCTGCTTTGAAAGAAGTAAAATTTTTACAGACCCGGATCGGGTAAGGATGTGTTTATGCAGTTTTATGATTTTAAAGAAATAGAGGAACGGGTGATCCTGGTAGGGGTACAGGCAGATGACAATGAGGACACCTTCGAATCCCTTCTGGAGCTTGAAGAGCTTGCCCGGACAGCCGGAGCTGTTACTGTGGGAAAAATCATACAGAATCGGGAAGCTGTACATCCCGGAACCTATATTGGCAAAGGAAAGATCGAAGAGGTGCGTGCTCTTGCTCTTGCGTTGGACGCCAATGGAGTCATCTGCGATGATGAGCTGTCTCCTGCACAGATGAACAATCTGGAACGGGAACTGGAATGCAAGGTGATGGACAGGACGCTTCTGATCCTGGACATCTTTGCAAAAAGGGCAGTGACAAGTGAAGGCAAGATTCAGGTGGAGCTTGCACAGCTTCGCTACCGTTCTGCCCGCCTGGTGGGGCTTCGGGAGTCCCTGTCACGTCTCGGAGGCGGAATCGGAACCAGAGGGCCCGGGGAGAAGAAGCTGGAGACTGACAGGCGCCTCATCAGAAGCCGGATCACCAGCCTGAAAGAGGAGCTTGTTCAGGTGGAGAAGCACCGTGACCTGATCCGTTCAAGGAGAGCGGCAGGAAACGTAAAGACAGCCGCTATTGTGGGATACACCAATGCAGGGAAGTCCACTTTGCTGAATACCCTCACGGGTGCCGATGTGCTTTCTGAGGACAAGCTGTTTGCAACGCTGGATCCTACCACACGATTGATGAATCTTCCTGACGGGCAGCAGATACTGCTGACGGATACCGTTGGTTTTATCCGCAAGCTTCCCCATCATCTGGTGGAGGCGTTTAAAAGTACCCTGGAAGAAGCAAAATATGCGGATTATATCATTCACGTGGTGGATGCGTCCAATCCACAGGCAGAGATGCAGATGCATGTGGTGTATGAAACCCTGCAGCAGCTGGGTGCAGCGGGAAAGAAAGTGATTACTCTTCTGAATAAGCAGGATCTGGTTTCCGGAGAGTCGATCCGGGACTTCCGTGGGGATTATACCATAAAAATTTCTGCCAGAACGGGAGAAGGGCTGGATGAGCTTGGAAACCTTCTCTCCAGGCTTTTAAGTGAGGACCAGATCTATATTGAGCGCCTGTTTCCTTATCAGGAAGCCGGAAAAATCCAGCTGATCCGGGAATACGGACAGCTTCTTTCGGAAGAGTATACGGAGAACGGAATCGCAGTGAAAGCAAGGGTTCCCATGGAGATTTATCCAAGAGTTTATTAGTTTTATTATTTTAGTCTTGACAAACACTATATTATGTGCTATAGAAGAAAAACAGCACAAGATATGGTGTTTTTTGCTATTGACGGAACAGAGAGAGTTTGGTACAATGGGTCTACAGCTTTAAAAGTACAAGGAAGTAGAGGGAGGCATTTCATGTTTCAGGTAGTAAAGCGTGATGGAGAGATCGCTGATTTTTCTATGGGGAAAATTACAGCAGCAATTGATAAAGCCTTTGTTGCAAAAGATAAGTGTTACAGTAAGGATATGGTAGATCTTCTGGGACTTCGGGTAACAGCAGACTTTCAAAATAAGATCAGGGATAACCGGATTACAGTGGAAGATATTCAGGACAGCGTGGAGAACGTACTGATCCAGGCCGGATACGCAGATGTGGCCAAGGCGTACATCCTTTACCGCAAACAGCGCGAGAAGGTGCGTAATATGAAGTCTACCATTCTGGATTATAAAGAAATCGTCAATAGCTATGTGAAGGTGGAGGACTGGCGTGTAAAAGAGAATTCCACAGTTACCTATTCTGTTGGCGGTCTTATTTTGAGCAATTCCGGAGCGGTTACGGCGAATTACTGGCTGTCCGAGATTTATGATAATGAGATTGCAGATGCTCACAGAAATGCGGATATCCATATTCATGACCTTTCCATGCTTACCGGATATTGTGCAGGATGGTCTTTAAAGCAGCTGATCCAGGAAGGACTTGGAGGGATTGAAGGGAAGATTACGTCTTCTCCGGCCAGGCATTTAAGCGTGCTTTGCAATCAGATGGTAAACTTTTTGGGAATCATGCAGAACGAATGGGCGGGTGCACAGGCATTTTCTTCCTTTGACACCTATCTGGCACCTTTTGTGAAGGCGGATCATCTTACTTATCCGGAAGTAAAGAAATGTATCGAATCTTTTATTTATGGAGTGAATACCCCCAGCCGTTGGGGTACCCAGGCGCCGTTTTCCAATATTACCCTGGACTGGACAGTTCCGGATGACCTTGCAGAGCTTCCGGCTATCGTTGGCGGCAGGGAAATGGATTTTAAATATAAAGACTGTAAGAAAGAAATGGATATGATCAATAAGGCGTTTATTGAGACCATGATTGAGGGAGATGCCAATGGGCGAGGATTCCAGTATCCGATTCCTACCTATTCGATCACAAAAGAATTTGACTGGTCTGACACAGAGAATAACCGCCTGCTGTTTGAAATGACTGCGAAATATGGCACACCCTATTTCTCCAATTACATTAACAGCGATATGAAGCCCAGCGATATCCGCAGTATGTGCTGCCGTCTCCGCCTGGATCTCCGGGAACTGCGCAAGAAGAGCGGCGGGTTCTTTGGTTCCGGCGAGAGCACAGGTTCTGTAGGCGTGGTTACGATCAACATGCCGAGAATTGCCTATCTTTCCAAGACACCGGAAGAGTTTTACCGCAGGCTGGATCACATGATGGATATTGCAGCCAGGTCTCTGCATATTAAGAGAGAGGTGATCAGCAGGCTTCTTGAGGAAGGATTATATCCGTATACCAAGAGATACCTTGGAAGTTTTGGAAACCATTTTTCCACCATTGGTCTTCTGGGAATGAATGAGGCCGGCCTGAATGCATGCTGGCTGGGCTGTGACATGACGGATCCCCGTACACAGCAGTTTACCAAAGAAGTTCTGGAGCATATGCGCAGCCGCCTTTCCGATTATCAGGAAATGTATGAGGGCGAGCTCTTTAATCTGGAGGCAACTCCTGCGGAGTCTACTGCTTACCGTCTTGCAAAGCATGACAGAAACCGCTGGCCGGATATCCGCACTGCGGGAAGCAAGGGAGATACCCCGTATTATACCAACAGCTCTCACCTGCCTGTAGAATTCAGCTCTGATATTTTTGATGCGCTGGATATTCAGGATGAACTCCAGACGCTTTATACATCCGGTACGGTATTCCACGGATTTATCGGGGAGAAACTTCCGGACTGGAAGGCAGCCGCTTCTCTTGTGAGAAAGATCGCAGAGAATTATAAACTGCCCTATTATACTATTTCGCCAACCTATTCTGTGTGCCAGGAACACGGATACTTAAGCGGGGAACATTTCACCTGTCCGAAATGCGGGAAAAAGGCAGAAGTCTACAGCCGTATTACAGGATATTACCGTCCTGTACAGAACTGGAATGACGGAAAGACCCAGGAGTACAAGAACAGAACTTTGTATGACATTACGTCTTCCACCCTGAAAAAGGTTCATACCAGTGTTATGACTCTTACAGAGGATGATGTGAAGATCAATCCTGTGGAAACGCATAAGTATTTGTTTACCACCAGTACCTGTCCGAATTGCAGGATGGCGAAGAAGATGCTGGAGGGAGAAGAACTGGAGATCATCGATGCGGAGAAGAATCCGGAGATGGCAAAGCAGTTCGGGGTTATGCAGGCGCCTACGCTGGTGATCACGGACGGAGAACATTTGACAAAATATGTGAATGCATCTAATATACAAAGATATGTAGATTCAGAGTAACTGTGAAGGTACTGAACAGTTATGATTCAGAAATGTAAGGAAGCAGAGGAAAAGGAAAATGAGCGAGAATAAAAACATCCCCTATAAAATTTATCTGGAAGAGCAGGAAATGCCGAAAGAATGGTATAACGTACGTGCAGATATGAAAAATAAACCTGCTCCGCTATTAAATCCTGCCACCCTGAAACCGATGACAGCAGAAGAACTGGGCGTGGTATTTTGCGATGAGCTGGTAAAGCAGGAACTTGATAATGACAATGCCTATATTCCCATTCCGGAGGAAATCCGGAATTTCTATAAGATGTACCGCCCGTCTCCTCTGGTAAGAGCATACTGCCTGGAGGAGAAGCTTCAGACGCCTGCGAAGATCTACTATAAATTTGAAGGAAATAACACCAGCGGAAGCCATAAACTGAATTCCGCCATTGCGCAGGCATATTATGCGAAGAAACAGGGCTTAAAGGGTGTTACCACAGAAACAGGAGCAGGACAGTGGGGCACAGCCCTTTCTATGGCCTGCGCTTACCTGGGACTGGACTGCAGGGTTTATATGGTAAAATGCTCCTATGAGCAGAAGCCCTTCCGCAGGGAGGTTATGAGAACCTATGGGGCACAGGTAACCCCCTCTCCTTCGGACACGACCGAAGTGGGAAGGAAGATCCTGGCAGAGCATCCTGGAACGACAGGAAGCCTTGGATGTGCCATTTCGGAAGCAGTGGAATGTGCAGTAGGCCATGAGGGTTACCGTTATGTACTGGGAAGTGTTTTAAACCAGGTGCTGCTTCATCAGTCCGTGATCGGCCTGGAGACAAAGGCAGCTCTGGATAAATACGGAGTGAAGGCAGATATGATTATCGGCTGTGCAGGAGGCGGCTCCAATCTTGGCGGACTGATCTCCCCGTTCATGGGAGAAATGCTCCGGGGAGAAAGAGACTACCAATTTATCGCTGTAGAGCCTGCATCCTGTCCGAGCCTGACAAGAGGAAAGTATGTATACGATTACTGCGACACAGGCATGGTAACACCCCTTGCCAAGATGTATACGTTAGGAAGCGGATTTATCCCCTCTGCAAGCCATGCAGGAGGCCTTCGCTATCATGGCATGAGTTCTGTTCTGTCACAGCTTTATGCAGACGGTCTGATGGAGGCGCGTTCCGTAGAGCAGACCTCTGTATTTGAGGCAGCGGAAATGTTTGCAAGAGTAGAGGGAATCCTCCCTGCGCCGGAAAGCTCCCATGCAATCCGGGTTGCCATTGACGAAGCAATAAAATGCAGGGAAACCGGTGAAGAAAAGACGATCGTTTTCGGGCTTACAGGAACCGGATATTTTGATATGTATGCTTATGGAAAATATAATGACGGAGAAATGACAGATTACATTCCTACGGATGAAGATCTGAAGGTTGGGTTTGACGGAATCCCCAGGTTTCCGGGAAATGAAATCCTGTAATTGAACATTGTCGTAAAAAACTCCCTGTCCTTTGGCTTTCTGCCTGCAAAGCCTTATGGACAGGGAGTTTGTATGTGAAGATATCTTTGCTTATCCCTGGTTCTGAGCTGCTACCAGGTGGGAAGCGCCATACATTTCACGAAGCTTCGGCTTCTCGATCTTGCCGGTTGCATTTCTCGGAACGTCGGCAAAAATAATCTTGCGGGGACGTTTGTAACGGGGCAGTTTTTTGCAGAAGGTATTAATGTCCTCCTCTGTGGTGCACATACCAGGTTTCAGGGAGATGATGGCTGCGGCGATTTCGCCGAGGCGGGGGTCTGGAAGGCCGATCACTGCAACATCCAGGATGGCATCATTGGTCCGGAGAAAATCTTCAATCTGTACAGGGTAGATATTTTCACCGCCGCTGATAATCACGTCCTTCTTTCTGTCTACCAGGAAAATAAAGCCGTCTTCGTCTTCCTGGGCCATATCCCCTGTGTAGAGCCATCCGTCGTGAAGAACTTCTTTTGTGGATTTGGGGTCATTGTAATAGCAGACCATAACTCCCGGGCCCTTTACCGCAAGCTCGCCCGGTTCACCCTGCTTTACAGGATTGCCCTTTTCATCAATAATTTTTGTTTCCCAGCCATAGCCGGCTTTGCCGATGGCGCCTACTTTATGAATGTTTTCCACGCCAAGATGTACGCAGCCCGGTCCTATGGATTCACTGAGACCGTAGTTGGTGTCATACTGGTGGTGCGGGAAGTATTCCTTCCAGTGCTTAATGAGACTCTGAGGAACCGGCTGCGCGCCGATGTGCATCAGACGCCACTGATCAAGCTGATACATGTCAAGCTTGACGGTACCATTATCCAGTGCCAGAAGCAGATCCTGCGCCCAGGGAACAAGAAGCCATACAATGGTGCACTTTTCTTCGGAAACGGCCCGGAGGATGAACTCCGGATTGGTTCCTTTGAGAAGGACTGCTTTGCCCCCCACCAGAAAGCTTCCGAACCAGTGCATCTTGGCGCCTGTGTGATAGAGAGGCGGGATACACAGGAACACATCATCCTTTGTCTGGCCGTGATGATGCTGTTCTGTCTGGGCAGCATGAAGCAGTGCACGGTGTGTATGAAGAATCGCCTTGGGGAAACCGGTGGTTCCTGAGGAAAAATAAATGGCAGCATAATCTTCATCTGTAATATCGATCTTTGGAGAACGGCTGGAGCAGTTAGCTGTATGCATGGTGTAATCTTCTGCAAAACCGGGACAGCCATCCCCTACATAGTAGAGAAGACGGTGCTTGCCGATTTCGTCAGCCACTTCTTCCACACGGCCGATGAACTCCGGTCCGAAAACAAGGATATCTACTTCTGCAAGATCCAGGCAGTACTGGATTTCCTCGGCAGAATAGCGGAAATTCAGGGGAACGGCCAGTGCGCCGGTCTTTAAGATTCCGAAATAAATTGGAAGCCATTCCAGACAGTTCATAAGGAGAATGGCAACCTTATCGCCTTTCTTTACGCCTCTCTCCAGAAGAAGGTTGGCAAAACGGTTGGCTTTTTCATTAAAAACATTCCAGGTAATTTCACGCCTGTAGTAGGATGCACGTACAGGTTCGATCAGTTCATATTCCTTCCAGGTGACACGCCGTGTTTCCGGCATCTCCGGATTAATTTCAACAAGACAGACATCGTCGCCGTAGAGACGGCAGTTTTTTTCCAGAATTTCTGTAATAGGCATTGGAATCCCCTTTCTTTTATGCAAAAGGGAGCGCTGGAAATCCGTTTCATGATGTTTGACGGACAACAGAAAAAATTCTGCAATTACGGGAACTGCAGAATGGCGCCCTCTTTGGCATTTTTACATTATTCGTGCTTTAACGCGATTAACTATTAAAGTAAATATTACTGGATTTTGAGGGAATTGTCAACTGTTATTTTGCGGTAAAAAGAAATGAGAAGAAATTGTAGAAAATGTCTTGACAAGAAAAAAGGAAATGGTATACTAAAACAAGTACTTCAACGATTAAAAGCGTTGCGCTTTAATGTGAGAAAATAAACGGAGGTTTTTATTATGGCTGTAAAACTGATTCTGCTGATCGCATTTTTTCTGATTATGATCGGCGTGGGAGTTGTGTCCCGTAAGCACGCGTCCAGCGTGGATGGATTTGTACTTGGAGGAAGAAGCGTTGGTCCGTGGCTCACGGCATTTGCTTATGGAACTTCTTATTTTTCGGCAGTGGTATTTGTAGGTTATGCGGGGCAGTTCGGGTGGAAATACGGCCTGGCATCCACCTGGATCGGGCTTGGCAATGCGATTCTCGGCAGCCTTCTGGCATGGGTTGTTCTGGGAAGGCGCACAAGGATCATGACCCACCATCTTCAGGCAGCTACCATGCCGGACTTTTTCGGAAAAAGATTTGACAGCAATGCTCTTCGGATCGCTGCTTCGGGAATTGTTTTTGTATTTTTGATTCCGTATACCGCATCTCTGTATAATGGGCTTTCCAGGCTGTTTGGGATGGCTTTTGATATTCCTTATACAGTCTGCGTTGTTTTGATGGCTACGCTTACGGGTATTTATGTAATCCTGGGAGGATATATGGCAACAGCCATTAATGATTTTATTCAGGGAATTATTATGCTTGGCGGTATTATTGCAGTCATTGGTGCTGTATTGAACGGGCAGGGAGGCTTTATGGAGGCTGTAGGAAAGCTGGCGGAGCTGAAGAGCGATGTTTCCGTAACCGCGGGACAGCCGGGAGCCTTTGCTTCCTTCTTTGGACCGGATCCTCTGAACCTTCTGGGTGTAATCATTCTGACTTCCCTGGGAACCTGGGGACTGCCTCAGATGGTACATAAGTTTTATACCATTAAGAATGAGAAAGCAGTAAAAACCGGAACGATCATTTCCACCTTCTTTGCAGTGATCATTTCCGGAGGATGCTATTTCCTTGGAGGATTCGGAAGGCTTTTTGACGGCCCTTCCGTTTATAATGCAGATGGAAGTATGGCTTATGATGCAGTCATTCCGGCGATGCTTTCTACCCTGCCGGATGTACTGATCGGCGTGGTGGTGATCCTGGTGCTTTCCGCATCCATGTCCACACTTTCCTCCCTGGTGCTGACGTCCAGCTCCACCCTGACCCTGGACTTCATCAAAGGAAACCTGGTGAAGGATCTGGATGAGAAAAAGCAGCTTCTGATCATGCGGGTGCTGATCGTGTTCTTTATTGTGATTTCTGTTGTACTGGCTCTGGATCCGCCGACCTTTATTGCACAGCTTATGGGCATCTCCTGGGGCGCACTGGCAGGAGCTTTTCTGGCACCGTTTTTGTACGGGCTTTTCTGGAAAGGAACTACAAAACTGGCTGTATGGGCAAGCTTTATCGCAGGTGTAGGAATTACCGTGGCCAACATGTTTATCAAATTTATTGCATCGCCTATTAATGCAGGTGCTGTGGCAATGATTACAGGCCTGATCATCGTTCCGGCAGTGAGCCTGCTCACGCCGAAGATGAAGAGGCAGCAGGTGGATGAACTGTTCTCCTGCTATGACGAAGAGGTTTATGTAAAACGGAAAGTGGCCTTGCCGGAAAAAGAGAAATAAGATTATCTTTCACATGGTATGAAAAAGGATTCAGGAGAGATGGAGCTTTCCTGAATCCTTTTTCTGTCGGGTCATAGACCGAGGAGCAGTTTGGCATTTTCGTAAAAGATCAGGTCTTTCTCCTTTTGGGAAATACCTGTATAAGACTGCAGTCTTTCTGCGCAGCCTTTCTGGTAGGTCCAGGGAGCGTCCGTTCCGAAGAGAATGCGGCCGGCACCGTGGAGATGGACCATCCGTTCAAACTGCTCCTGGGTCATGTGCATAATGGAATAGGCAGTATCAAGGTAAACAGGTCTGCCGCAAAGCTTTTCCTCTGCTTCTTCATAGTTCTGGTTGCTGCCCATATGGGCAAGAATCATCCGGGGAGGTGTCACTTCATTGAGGACACGAAGCGCCATGTCCGGGGTGCAGAATTCCTCATCTGGGGTATAGGGATCGTATCCGGCATGGGTGAGGACGCAAAGTCCAAGCTCAGATGCTTTGTCTATAATGCGCATGTAGCGGATATCATCAAAATGGAGTCCCTGATAATTGGGATGAATCTTAATGCCTGTAAATCCCTCCCGCTTAATGAGCTGAAGCTGGGCTTTGTAATCTTCGGAAAGGGGATGGATGCTGGCAAAGGAGATCAGCCGCGGACCAGGTCCTTCTGCGTAGGTTTCATTAATATGAACTGCAAACTGCAGAATGGAATCAAATTGATGGGGCTTTGTGACAATGGGAAGAACCACGCTTAAATCTACATTGCTGCAGATCATAGACGATTTTAATCCTTCTATGGTCCCGTTCATGCTTGGTTCAAGGTGGATCACAGAAGCCAGATTAGGAATAGCCCTGGCAGCAATCTTGTCAGGGAAGATATGTGTATGAAAATCAATGATCATGATAATTCCTCCTGATGTAATCCAAATTTGTAGTATAGTATAACTAAAATAAGGAAAGATTGCAATGCCGTTACATTTCCCAGGCAGGGAAGGTTGCGAAATCTGCTGTAACATGATAAACTGTTTCAATAAAAATGATAGGGGAGAAATGACGATGATTAAACAAAATATTGTATTTGTGGAAAACAGGGCAGGAAGCCTGAGAAAAGTGACGGAGATCCTGAAAAGGGAGAAGATAGATATCTATGGATTTGCATGCTTTGATGCACCGGAATTTGCTCTCTTTCGAATGGTATCCAGCAATGCAGAGAAGGCTTGTGAAGTTCTGACGGAGAATGGGTATATCAATCGTGTGACAGACGTGATCGCCCTGGACCTGAAGGACGAGGTTGGCGGACTGGATGAAATTTTAAGTGTTGTGGGAGAGAGCAATATCAGCCTGGACTATATTTACACCTCCTATCACCGTGGACGCCAGACACCGGTGGTGATCCTGCATTCAGACGAGATTTTTTTGACAGAAAGCGTTTTGAAGAATAATGGATTTAAGGCTTTGGAGAGCGTGGAGGAACTGCAGGACTAAGAATCGCAGGAGGAGTGATCCGCAGGCGGGATGCTTAAGGGAACTGATAGAAACCGGGAGGAAAGGAATGTATCGGATTTTAATTGTGGAAGATGATGAAGTAATTGCAGAAATGGTAAAGAAGCACCTGAATTCCTGGGGATATCAGGTGGACTGCGCGGTGGATTTTTCCAATGTTCTTGGAGAGTTTGCAAAGCGAAATCCACAGCTTGTGCTTCTGGACCTGAAGCTTCCTTTTTATAACGGATTTCACTGGTGTGAGGAAATCCGGAAGGTTTCCCAGGTGCCTATTCTGTTTTTGTCCTCTGCAGCGGATAATATGAATATGGTCATGGCCATGAGCAGAGGTGCAGATGATTTTATTGCCAAGCCATTTGATCTCAATGTGCTTGCTGCGAAGGTGCAGGCTGTGCTCCGCAGGAGCTATTCCTTTGGGAAAGCCGGCGATATCCTGGAGCATGGCGGTGCGATCTTAAATCCAGGGAACGGTTCTATTTCCTGGCAGGGGGAGCAGGCGGAACTGACAAGAAACGAACTTCGAATCTTACAGATCCTTTTTGAAAATGCGGGCCGGACGGTTTCCAGGGATGCCATTATGATCAAATTGTGGGAAAATGATAGCTTTATTGATGACAATACCCTGACTGTGAATATGACACGGCTTCGGAAGAAGCTGGAGGGAATCGGGCTGTCCGGGTTTATTGTTACCAAAAAAGGAATGGGCTATATGCTTGCCTGATGGGGTAGGAAATTATGGAATATCTGAAAGAGTATTTAAGGAAGATCTGGAAGGTTCCTGCGCTGTTTCTGCTGTTTGCTGTGATCATGATAAACGTATTCTGGCTGTATGATCTGCCTGTGGAGTCTGTGCTTTACGGAGGAACCCTGTGTGCGGCGGCAGGCCTTGTTTCATTTTTTTATGGATATCATTCTTACAGAAAGCGGGGGGAAGAGCTGGAGAAAATCCGGAAGACCCTGCCTCTGGATCTGGATAAGCTTCCGCCTCCCAAGGATGGGAATGAAGGAAAATACCAGGAAATGCTCAGATGTGTGAATCTGATGCGCATGGATGCGGAGGCTGGCAAACAGCGGTTTTATACGGAATTGACAGACTATTATAGTATGTGGGCACATCAGATCAAAACCCCGATCTCTGCCTTGCGGCTGATTCTGGCGGAAGACGGGACGAAAAGCAAAGCTACCTCATACGAATTGTTTAAGATCGAACAGTATGTGGAGATGGTTTTAGGCTATCTTCGCACAGAAGATATGTCCGCGGATATGAAATTTCAGAAATGCAGCCTGGATAAGATCCTGAAAGAGCAGATACATAAATTTGCAAGGATTTTTATCGGAAAGAAGCTGACTCTGGATTTTGAAGAAACCCATCAGGAGGTTCTTACCGACCCCAAATGGCTGGGATTTGTGATCGGACAGATTCTTTCGAATTCGCTAAAATATACGAAAAAAGGAAAAATCTCCATTTTCTGGTCAGAGTCCATACCCCATACCCTTGTGATCAGGGATACGGGAATCGGAATAAGAAAAGAAGATCTTCCCAGAGTTTTTGAAAAGGGCTTTACAGGATGGAATGGAAGAGAGGAATCCCGTTCCACAGGGATTGGTCTTTATCTGTCTGCAAAAATCATGAAGCGTCTGGGGCATAAAATTTCTATCGAATCCGAATTCGGAAAAGGAACTGAGGCGAGGCTTTTCCTTGGACGGAAAGAAATGGATATGTATTAAAACAGACCCGGGAGGAACGGATTCTCCCGGGTCTGCTTTACTCTTATTTGATTTTAACTGCCATTACATTGCTGAATGGGCCGTAAACCCGTTTGCCATTGCATATCTGGTAAGGGCGTATTTTGTAATAGTAATAACTGTTTTTCCGAAGGTTTCCGTCTGTATAAGCGGTGGTGGTGCCCCGGACGGTTTTCACAAGCTGGTAGCCATTGGTTTTGTGAGTGGAGCGGTAAATCTGGAAACCGCTGACTCCGGAGAGCTTTTTCCAGGTAAGCTGTGCACGTTTTCCGGAAATGGCCTTTACTTTTCCGGTAACCTGGGATAAATGATACAGGGGTCGGCAGACTCCGTGAATCTGGGATGCTGTCCGGATACAGTAATTTACCCGGTCCTTTACATTTCCGTCAATGGTAACGACTGTGTTTCTGTTTGTGGATATGACCATACAGGTATGGCTGGGACCCTTGGCAAAATTCTTTTCAGAAGAAACCAGGAGAATGTCTCCGGGTTTAATACTGGAAAAGGAGATGGTTTTGGAAGCTGCCCTCTTGCATCCGCAGGCATTATGATCCTGACCGTTGTTTACAATGCAATATCTTCCCTGTGCGGAAAAGAATTTGCGGTAATCGCCTGCACAGGTTCCCACAGGAATGATGGATTTGGGGATTCCGGCTTTATTGGCGCACCATGCAACGAATTCGGAGCACCAGGGAAGCCCGGGCTGCCCTGCCCATGCCGAAAAGATGGTCTCTCCTGTTCTGGATTCATGATATCCGAACTGGGACTCTGCCACAGCGAGAATATCCTTCTGATAATTGCCCGTCAGCTTCGGCAAAGGATAGTTCCTGGCAAAACCGGCATATACATTGTGGGAAAAGCCGCATGTAAGAACGCATATACTGAGCAGTATACCACACATTTTCCGGATGATGTTATGATGATGACTGGTATGGCGGATATCTTTCATGATCGTCATCGCTTTCCTTTCTAATTATATAACCTGTTTGTTTTCATGAGTGAGTTTTGTTTTTACTATTGTAATGCTTTCTATCTACTGTTATTCTAACATTTAAGCTGATATTTTACAATATAATTTAAAGATAACCTTACGAAAATGTCACATAGAAAGGAAAATTGTAAGCCGGAGTTATGGCAGGGATTTTCATTTTTTTTTATACTCTGGTTATGATCATTAAGAAAGAGAAAAGAGGAGAACATATGGCATTATTGGAAGTAACGAATGTGAAAAAGATTTATAGTACCCGTTTTGGCGGGAATAAGGTGCAGGCGTTGTCTAATGTGACATTTTCTGTAGAAAAAGGAGAATTTGTAGCTATTATGGGGGAGAGCGGAAGCGGGAAAACGACCCTTCTGAATATTCTTGCATCCCTGGACCGTCCTACAGAAGGAGAGGTCTTTCTGGAGGGAAAAAGTATTGTACATCTCACGGAGAAAGAGATTTCTGCATTCCGAAGAAAAAATCTGGGATTTGTATTCCAGGACTTTAATCTTCTGGATACCTTCAGCTTGCGGGACAATATTTATCTGCCACTTGTGCTGGCAGGAGAAGACCACCATGAAATGGCGCAGAAAATCCGGCCCATTGCGCAGGCTCTGAAGATTACGGAAATTCTGGAAAAGTTTCCTTATGAAGTATCCGGCGGACAGAAACAGAGAGCTGCAGTTGCAAGGGCGCTGATCACGGATCCAAGGATCATTCTGGCTGATGAGCCCACGGGAGCGATGGATTCCAGGGCGGCTTCGGCGCTTCTGGAGATGTTTGGGGAAATTAACGGAAACGGGCAGACCATTCTGATGGTTACACACAGTGCCCAGGCTGCAAGCCATGCATCCAGAGTCCTGTTTATCAAGGATGGTGAAGTTTTCCATCAGATTTACAAGGGAGGAAAAACACGTCAGGAGATGTATCAGATGATTTCGGATACGCTTACGATCCTTACGACAGGCGGTGAGACTTATGCGTAGTGGAATGTTTGTGCGGCTTGCCGTAAATAATATGAAAAAGAACAGAGGGACATACATTCCCTATATCATTACCTGTATCGGCTGTATTACTATGCTGTATCTGATGCTGTTTATTAAAGCCAATCCTGATATGGATAACATGCACGGCGGAAGAGATGCACAGGCGATCGTAGCTTTGGGAATTATCGTTGTGGGGTTATTTTCCTGTATTTTTCTTTTGTACAGCAACAGCTTTCTTATGAAGCGCAGGCAGAAGGAAATCGGTCTTTATAATATTCTTGGTATGGAAAAGGCCCACATCAGTAAAATGCTGTTTTTGGAGACTGTTTTTTCTTCTGTGATCAGTCTGGCTTTGGGAATCCTTCTGGGAATTCTGGGAAGTAAGCTGGCTTTGCTGCTCTTTCTAAAACTGATCCACATTCCTGCGCAATTTGGATTTTATATCTGCTGGGAAGGAATCGTGATCTGCATTTTTGTTTTTGGGGGAATTTTTCTTCTGACTCTTTTTTTCAACCTCCGAAGAGTGCACTTAAGCAAACCTATTGAGCTTCTTCGGGGAAGTAATGTGGGAGAGCGTGAACCAAAGGCGAAATGGCTTATGGCGCTGATCGGGTTTGTATGTCTGGGAGGCGGTTATTACATTGCCATTACAACGGAGTCTCCCCTTCAGGCTCTGGGACTCTTTTTCGTAGCTGTGCTCCTGGTCATGGCAGGAACTTATCTGGTGTTTACTGCAGGAAGCATCGCGGTTTTAAAAATACTTCGGTGGAAAAAAAGCTTCTATTATAAAATGAAGAATTTTACCAGTGTTTCCGGCATGATCTACAGAATGAAGCAGAATGCCATGGGACTTGCCAGCATTTGTATTTTAAGCACAGGCGTGCTTTTGATGCTGTCCAGTACGGTAAGCCTGAACTTTGGCATTGAAGACATCATGCAGAACAGATATCCCAATGATGTGAATATCGAAATCAGAAATGTTACTTTAAAAGAGGCGCGTTCCGCAGTAGATTTCGTGGCAGATGCTGTGGAAAAAGAACAGATTCCTTTAAAAAATCTGGAGCATATGATCACTTTGGATGTTACGTATTACCTGGAGGACGGTGAGCTTAAATTTCAGCAACCGGAAAATGCGTCCATGGATTCCGTGGGAGTTTTGACTGTGATTGCAGCAGAGGAATATGAAAGTCTTGTGGGCGAAAAAGTGGAACTGGAAGACGGGCAGGTGATTTCTTATGGCCAGACATCAGGAGATACCCTGCGGATTCAGGGAGTGGACTTCCGGGTTAAGGAATGGATGAAGAAATGGCCCCTGGCTGGTTCTTACGCCATCTATGGAGAAATACGGGCTGTGGTTGTGACAGATGCGGATTATGAAAAGATTGACGAAATGCAGAAAGCTGCCTATGAAGCTCCGAGTAAAACGAATGTAAGGATCGGAATTGACCTGGAGGGGAAGGCAAACAGGGAAACAGCTGCTGACTGCAGGATCCGGCTGGATAAGTATTTAGATGAATTGCAGGAGACCGGCAGAATCTCAGAGGATGCCTGGGTGCTGAATGAGACAAGAATGGAGAATTATGATATGTTTTATTCTCTGAATGGAGGACTTTTGTTCCTTGGTATTTTCCTGGGAGGAATGTTCCTGATGGGGACGGCCATGATCATTTATTATAAGCAGATGTCCGAAGGATATGAGGATAAAGAACGGTTTGAGATTATGCGGAAGGTGGGAATGAGCAGACGCGAAGTAAAATCGTCCATTCGCAGACAGATCCTGATGGTGTTCTTTTTGCCGCTTTTGATGGCTGTGGTGCATATCTCCATGGCATTTCCCATGGTCAAGAGGCTGCTGATGCTGTTGGGGATGATGAACACAAAGGTATATGTGATCTGCACCCTGGTGACCATATTGGTGTTTGCTTTGATTTATGGGGGGATCTACTGGGTAACGGCAAGGTCCTACTATAAAATACTGGAGAAGGCGGAGTAGGTGAGGGGGCGGACGCCCAAGAAGCGAACCGTCCTGCGGCCAGGTGCTCCTGCCTCTTGTGTACTGCGGTTTCGGAGCCTAAGTAACAGTAAGCGCCCTGGATTGCTGCTAAATGCGTTAAGAAAATTTGTGAACTCGCCTGTCGGCTCAGACAGCACAAATTTTCTTAACAACGCAGCAGTCCAGGGCGCCAACTGTTACTAAGACTCCTGCAAATGCAGCACACAAGAGGCAGGAGCACCCGGCCGCAGGACGGTTCGCTTCTTGGGCTGTGCAGTGGCAGACAGGCGTCCTTCCCCGCCCCATACAAAGTAACGTCCTACCAGGAAAAAATGCCAAGAAAAAATTGTACTTTTCTGCGGATGGATAGTTGAAAGTAGGGTGTGGGAATGATAGAATAGGAAATGTTCGTTGCATTTTTGCTTTAAAGGAGGACGTTTCTTTATGGATGGCTTGAGTTTCAGGCGCGGATTAAAAGATGGTGTGCCGATTGGCCTGGGATATTTTGCAGTTTCGTTTACATTTGGCATGATGGCTGTATCAGGTGGACTAAGCACAATGCAGGCAGTTCTGATCTCTTTAACGAATCTGACTTCCGCAGGACAGTTTGCCGGGCTGGATATCATTCTGGCGGGCGGGTCTTATTGGGAGATGGCGCTGACACAGCTGATTATTAATCTGAGATATTGCCTTATGTCGTTTTCACTGGCACAGAAGCTTCGGAGGGATGTTCCCTGGGGGCACCGCTTTTTGGTGGCCTTCGGAGTGACGGATGAGATTTTCGGGGTAAGTGCAAGCCAGGAGGGGAAGGTAAGTCCCTTCTATAATTATGGCGCAATGTGTGTGGCGATTCCGGGATGGACCCTTGGAACCCTGGCCGGTGGAATCTCCGGGAACCTGCTTCCGGACTTTATGGTGAGTGCGCTGAGTGTGGCGATTTATGGAATGTTTCTGGCAGTGGTCATTCCGCCTGCGAAGAAGAATAAGGCGGTACTTGGCGTGGTGATCGGTGCTATGGCTGTGAGCAGCCTGTTTGCAGCAGTTCCGGTACTGAAGAAAGTGTCTTCCGGATTTGTGATCATTATTACGACGGTACTGGTGGCTGGTATTGCGGCTTATATTTGTCCGGTGGAAGAAAAGGAGGAAAACGCTCATGAGTCATAATGTGTATCTTTATATTCTGGTAATGGCAGGAGTGACTTACCTGATCCGAATGCTTCCCCTGGCACTGGTCCGCAGGGAGATTACCAGCCCCTTTGTAAAGTCGTTTTTGTATTATGTTCCTTATGCCTGCCTGGCGGCAATGACCTTTCCTGCCATATTGTTCTCTACGGCAAGCGTGGTTTCGGCTGTGACAGGCTTTGCCGTAGCGCTGTTTGCAGCATACAAAGAAAAGAGCCTGCTGACGGTGGCTTTATGTGCCTGTGCAGCCGTATTTGTGGTGGAGAGGGTTATGGAGATTGCTTTGTAACGTTTGTTATTCTCCCAGGAAGGAGAGGTCGATCTCGCCATCAAATACAGTAGCGGCCGGGCCGGTCATGTAAATAAGGTTGGCGGGGCGATCCCAGAAAATCTGAAGGTCGCCGCCGAGAAGCCTGACGGTAACCGGAGTATCGCCGTCTACGCGATCGTTTAGAATGGAGGCAACGGCGACTGCACAGGCGCCTGTACCGCAGGCAAGGGTTTCGCCGGAACCACGTTCCCAAACGCGCATTTGTACAGTATGGCGGTCAAGAACCTTGACGAATTCGGTGTTTACCCTGTCCGGGAAAGCAGGATGATTTTCAAAGGAGGGCCCGGTTTTTTCCAGATCCAGGTTCGCTATTTCATCCAGGAAGATCACTGCGTGGGGATTTCCCATAGAGACTGCAGTCATGTGATACAGGGCTCCGTTTACTTCCACAGGGGCGTTGATGACCTGGCTGGTATCTGAAATTACCGGAATTTGTGCTGCATCCAGGATGGGAGATCCCATGTTCACCTTTACCATGGAAACTTTACCGTTTTCGACAGTAAGGTCAAGATGTTTGATACCGCTTCCTGTGGCTACCGTGATGCTGGTTTTATTCACAATGCCGTAGTCGTAGGCATATTTTGCAACACAGCGGATTCCGTTTCCGCACATTGCTCCCCGGGAACCGTCCAGATTGTACATATCCATTTCGCAGTCAGCGATTTCAGATGGCTTGATTAGAATCAAACCGTCCGACCCAATGCCGAAATGGCGGTCACTTACAAATCTGGAAACGGCAGCTGGATCTTTTACAGTTTCTTTAAAACAATTCACATATACATAATCGTTTCCAATGCCATGCATTTTTGTAAATTTCATAATAGTCCTCCCAGATGTGTCCGATTTAACAAAACTATCCAATTTTATGATGCTGCGTTTCACGGGAGCCCTTCCCCGCCCCGTGAAATGTAACATCATTATAAAAAATTTCTGCATATTATTCAAGTAGCCTATTGCATTTTAAGAAAAACATGATAGAATATAATCCAGAAAGTAAAAATATGCAAGTAGTTGCATAAACATAAATGAAAACAGCATATTTTATCATCAGGAGGAATAAAAGTTATGAAAAACACAAAGAAATTTTTGGCTGTTACCCTTGCAGCAGCAATGACAGCCGCTTTTGCAGCTCCGGTTTGGGCAGAGGGAACGATTGCAACCATTGACGATCTGGAAGGTAAGATTATCGGTGTGCAGCTTGGAACAACAGGCGATATCTTTGCATCAGATTATGAAGGCGACGAGGCAGGGACTGTTATTGAGCGTTATAATAAGGGAAATGATGCAGTAATGGCATTAAAACAGGGCAAGATTGACTGTGTGATCATTGACGAGCAGCCGGCGAAGGCTTTTGTAGAGAAGAATGACGATCTGACCATTCTGGAAGAGGATTTTGCACTGGAAGAATATGCAATTGCCATATCCAAAGATAATACAGAGCTGAAGGATAAGATCAACGCAGCTTTGAAAGAACTGAAGGAAGAGGGAACCATTGATTCCATTATCAATAACTACATCGGCGATGACACGAAAGGAAAAACGCCCTATGAATCTCCGGAAGACGTTGACCGTTCCAACGGAACTTTAGTGATGGCTACCAATGCAACCTTCCCTCCATATGAATATTATGAATCGGAAGAGATCGTGGGAATCGATGCAGACCTTGCACAGGCAATCAGCGATAAGCTTGGAATGGAACTGCAGATTGATGATATTGAATTTGATTCCATTATTACCGCTATCCAGTCCGGTAAAGCAGATATCGGTGTTGCAGGTATGACGATTACAGAAGACCGTCTGAAGAATATCGATTTCACAGACACTTACACAAGTGCAAAACAGGTGATCATCGTTAAAAAATAATCGGCAGGTTTCAGGGGATGTTGACTCGGGTGAGAGGCATCATCCCCTCAACTATGTGTTGGAAGCGCAATGAGAAAGGAGTTTCACGTGAATACTTTTCGCGAAAAAATATACCAGAACTTTATAAAAGATGACAGGTACATGTATCTTGTCAAAGGCCTTGGCAATACGCTGATCATGACGGCAGTTGCACTGCTGATCGGTGTTGTTTTAGGCTTTTTGATTGCAGTGATCCGTACCACATACGACAGGACCGGCAAGATGAAGCTTTTGAATGTACTTTGCAGGGTATATCTTACCGTGATCCGGGGGACGCCCGTGATGATTCAGTTATTGATCATCTTTTATGTGGTATTCGGATCCTCCCGTTTGGATAAGCTGGTGATTGCTTCTCTGGCATTTGGCCTGAACTCCGCAGCTTATGTGGCGGAGATCATCCGTTCCGGAATTATGTCTATTGACAATGGCCAGATGGAAGCGGGACGAAGCCTCGGCATGAGCTATGGAATGACCATGCTTTATATCATAGCTCCGCAGGCGTTTAAAAATATTCTGCCTGCTTTAGCAAATGAGTTTATCGTACTGATCAAGGAAACCTCTGTCAGCGGCTACATTGGAACCATGGATCTCACGCGAGGGGGAGATATTATCCGAAGCACTACCTATGAAGCATTTTTGCCGCTGATTGCAGTGGCACTAATCTACCTGGCAATCGTTATGATCCTGACTGCAGGCGTTGGCAGACTGGAAAGGAGGCTGAGAAATAATGAGCGCAAATGAAGTTCTGATCAAAGTTGACAATCTTCAGAAAAGCTTTGGCGACCTGAAGGTTTTAAATGGAATTCATACGGAAATCAGGAAGGGCGAGGTGGTAGCAATCATCGGACCGTCCGGATGCGGAAAATCCACATTTCTCCGGTCTCTGAATCTTCTGGAGATGCCTACGGGAGGTACCATTACCTTCGAGGGTGTGGATATCACGGATAAAAATGTGAATGTGGATCAGATGCGTCAGAAGATCGGAATGGTGTTCCAGCAGTTTAATCTGTTTCCCCATATGACCATCAAGAAAAATATCATGCTTGCCCCGGTGAAATTAAAGCTCATGAGCGAGGCGGAGGCAGACAAGAGAGCACAAGAGCTTCTGGAGCGTGTAGGCCTTCCGGAAAAAGCCAATGAGTACCCGGACATGCTTTCCGGCGGACAGAAGCAGCGAATTGCCATTGCCAGGGCATTGGCTATGAATCCGGATGTGATGCTTTTTGACGAACCCACTTCTGCCCTTGACCCGGAAATGGTAGGCGAGGTTCTGGAATTAATGAAGGAACTGGCAGAATCCGGCATGACCATGGTGGTGGTAACCCATGAAATGGGATTTGCAAGAGAGGTAGCCACAAGAGTTCTGTTCATTGATGAGGGAAAAATCCAGGAAGAGAATAATCCAAAGGAATTTTTCGCAAACCCGAAGAATGTAAGACTAAGAGAATTTTTATCAAAAGTATTATAAAAAACGGGACTTGATGACACAAGCAGCCCTGTTAGCTGAGAAATCGGCTGGCAGGGCTGCTTTTTTGCAATGAATAATTTGGCACAGAAAGGTGCAAAATAAACTGACTGGAAAAAAGCCGGCCTCTGCTTACGGAGAAGAGGATGGAATTTTATAGAAAAAGCAAGGAGGAGCACTATGCGAAAGACTATAAATCTGAACAAAGACTGGCGTTTTAGCCGGAAAAACGGGGGGGTGCCGGAGATTCTTCCCAAAGACTGGGAGCAGATCGACCTGCCCCATACCTGGAATGCAGTGGACGGACATGACGGAAAGGGCGGTTATGAACGTGGAACCTACTATTATGCAAAGAACTTTCGCACACCAAAGCAGCCATTGGAGGGCGGGAGAGTTTATATTGAAATTCCTGCAGCAGGGCAGCAGGCAGAAGTCTATGTGAATGGAAAAAAAGCAATCAGCCATGAAGGAGGATATTCCCTGTTTCGGGCAGATATTACCTCACTGTGCCATGAAAAGGAAGAAAATCTTCTGGTGATCGCCTGCAGCAATGAGGAGAAAAAAGGAATCTATCCGCAGTCTGCGGACTTTACTTTTTACGGCGGGCTGTACAGAGGAGTGAACCTGATCAGCGTTCCGGAGACTCATTTTGATCTGGACTATTACGGAGGCCCCGGACTTTGGGTGACGCCGAAAGTATGCGGCAGGGACAGTGCTGTATTTGAGATTGCCGCCTCAACTGTCAATACAGATGAAAACTTTACGGTTCTGTATTCTATCAAAGATGCCGATGGCAGGGAAGCGGCTTATGCTGTCCGCCCCGCCTCGGATGCGGAGGTCAGTGTATCGGTTCCTGATGCGGTTCTCTGGGAAATTGACAATCCGTATCTTTACACAGTAACTGCCATTTTGCAGAGGCGTAATGAAGCATACGATGAAGTATCCGTGAGAGTGGGAGTCAGAAGTTTTTCCTGTGACCCTGGGAGAGGATTCCTGCTCAATGGCGCGGAAGTACCCCTGCGCGGTGTCAGCCGCCATCAGGACAGACTTTATCAGGGAAACGCCCTGACAAAGGAAGAACACTACGAAGATGCCGCTATGATCAAAGAGCTGGGAGCCAATACCATCCGCCTGGCTCATTACCAGCATTCCCAGGATTTCTATGATGCATGTGATGAAATGGGGTTTGTGGTATGGGCAGAGATCCCTTTTATCAGTGTATTTCAAGAGGAACCAAAGGCCCATGAAAACTGTATCAGCCAGATGAAGGAACTCATTATTCAAAATTACAATCATCCGTCTATCTGCTTTTGGGGAATCTCCAATGAAATTCTGATTGGAGGGATTTCTGACAAGCTGATAGAAAATCATAAGGAACTGCATGACCTTTGTAAAAAACTGGATCCGAACAGGCTTACTGCTATTGCACATGTATCCATGACGCCCCTTGACAGTCCTATCCACAAAATTACGGATGTAGAAAGCTATAATCATTATTTTGGCTGGTATGGAGGGAAAATGGAGGATAACGGTCCCTGGCTGGATCATTTTCATAAAGAGCATCCGGATATTTGCCTGGGAATTTCCGAGTATGGATGCGAAGGCATTCTTACCTATCACGGACCTGATCCGGCCTGCAAGGATTACAGCGAAGAGTACCAGGCACTGTATCACGAGCATATGGCGAAAGTGATCAGCGAGCGCCCATGGCTTTGGTGCAGTTATGTCTGGAACATGTTTGATTTTGGCTGTGCAGCCCGGGATGAAGGCGGCGTGGCTGGAAGAAATAACAAGGGTCTTGTGACCATGGATCGTAAGACAAAAAAGGACAGCTACTATATCTACCAGGCCTACTGGAGCAAAAAGCCCATGGTGCATCTTTGCGGAAAACGCTATGCCATGCGTTCGGGAGAAACAACAGAGATTCGTGTTTATTCTAATCAGCCGTCTGTGGCGCTTTACCTTAACGGAACACTTCTGGAGGAAAAAAGGGCGGAAAAGGTGTTTGTGTTTACTGCTGCATTGAAGGATGGATGGAACAGCGTTGTGGCTTGTGCAGGAGAATGGAAAGACAGCATGACTCTGGAAAAGGTAGATAAGGCGCCTTCCATTTATGTGCTTCCTGAGGTGAATGAGAGGGCAGAGGGCGTAGCCAACTGGTTCAGGCTTTCCGGAGACCTGGATCTGAAGGCCCCGATGGAATTTCCGGAAGGAAAATACAGTATTAAGGATTCTATGGAGGAAATCGCAAAATCTCCCGATGCTCTCTCCATCGCGTCGGAAGCGGTCCGCCTTTCCACGAACATGAAGATTGCTCCGGGAGAAGGAATGTGGGATATGATGAAATCCATGTCTCTGGAAAACATGTTTTTGATGGCAGGCTCCATGGTGCCGGAGGGCTTTGCAGAGAGCGTCAACGGAAAATTGATCAAAATTGAGAAAATCTGAAAGGGAAACAACAATGGCAAAACAAAATACTTCCGTTCAGCCATTCGGCATGAAGGATAAGGTAGGGTACATGTTCGGTGATTTTGCTAATGATTTCACCTTTCTGTTGTCCTCTATGTTTATGATGAAGTTTTATACAGATGTTATGGAGATTCCGGCAAGTGTGGTGGGAACTTTGATGATGGCTGCCAGGTTTGCCGATGCGGTTACGGATGTTACCATGGGGCAGCTGGTAGACCGGTCCAGGCCCACAGGGGATGGGAAATTTAAGCCATGGATCAAAAGGATGTGCGGACCTGTTGCCATTTCCTCTTTTCTGATCTATCAGTCCGCTTTTGTCAATATGCCTTACGGATTCCGGGTGGGGTGGATGGTAGTGACTTATCTTTTGTGGGGCTCTGTTTTTTATACTGCCATCAATATTCCCTACGGCTCCATGGCTTCTGCCATTTCTTCGGAACCTGAGGACAGAGCCCAGCTTTCTACCTGGAGAAATATCGGTGCTACGCTGGCAGGTCTTGTGATCGGTGCAGGCACGCCTTTGTTTGCCTATGTGACTGTAAATGGAAATACCGTTCTTTCCGGCTTTCGGATGACTGTCATTGCAGGAATATTTTCTGTATTTGCTGTTATTTGTTATCTGCTTTGTTTCAACCTGGTTCGTGAGCGCGTCCGGATTGAAGCAAATAACCGGAGAATGGATACGGGCAGGCTTTTAAAGAACCTTGGGACAAACCGTGCTCTTCTGGGGATTATTGTATCTGCCATCCTGCTCCTTCTTGCACAGCTCGGTATGCAGGGAATCTCAGGATATGTATTTCCAAACTATTATGGCTCTGCAGGTGCCCAGTCTATGTCCTCTATTGTAAGCAGTGCTGCCATCCTCATTCTATGTGCGCCCTTTGCGGCAAAACTGGCCGCCCGATACGGAAAGAAAGAGCTTTCTGCAGTATCCTGCCTCTTTGGGGCGGTGGTTTATATCATCTGTCTGATAGTAAGACCAAAAAGCGCCTATGTGTATGTACTGTTTTATACGCTGGCATTTGTGGGGATAGGCTTTTTTAATACGGTGATCTGGGCAATGATCACGGATGTGATCGATGATGCGGAAGTGAGAAATGGAGTTCGGGAGGATGGGACTATTTATGCGGTGTATTCCTTTGCACGGAAGGTGGGGCAGGCGCTTTCTTCGGGTATGGTGGGAGGGCTTTTGTCTTTGATCGGATATACCCAGGCAACGGCATTTGATCCTGACGTAACGAAAGGAATTTTTGAAATTTCCTGTATTATTCCTACCATTGGCTTTGTCGCAGTTTCCCTTGCCCTGATCTTTCTTTATCCGCTGAATAAAAAGCAGGTAGAGCAAAATGCAGAGGAACTTGCCCGCCGTAGGGAGGAAGGGACAAAAATACAGTAAAAAATGACTGCATCCCGGGAGGCGGTGTCCAGGGGTGCAGTCATTTGTAGGATGCTTATTCTTCCGAACTGTCCGGGGAAGAAAGCTTCTTTAATTCCTTATAGCAATATTTGATAATCTCCTTACGGGTGATGATTCCGATAAAATAGCCGTTGTCATCTACAACAGGGACATAGTTCTGGTTGATCGCCCGGTCCAAGAGGTCTTCCATCTTGGAATTCACATGGACTGGTTTGTAGGTAGCTCTGCGGGGGATTGCCATGATCGGAACATTTTCCATTGCTTTTACATCACTGAGTCCCAGTCGCTTCAGTCCCCACAGCAGGTCACCCTCGGAGATGGTGCCTGTGTATTTGCCGTCTATGCTTAAGATGGGAATGCAGGAAAACTTCCGGTGCTCCATTTTTTCGATAGTCTGCCTTAAGGTTTCATCTTCAAATATATATGCTATTTCACTTTTCGGTGTTAAAAAAAACAATATATTCATGTATTGTACCTCATTCTGTATTTCGCTGTTTTTATGATAGCACGGGGGTATCTTTATTTCAATACGATGAAATATTAAATTTTTCGAAAAATGGTTTTACAAAAGGGATACTCCTTTTGCCCGGGCTTCTTCCATAACGGCTTTGGGCCAGAGGGAAGCGTGAACCTCACCAATGTGTGCTTTGCGGAGGAAGAACATACAGATACGTGACTGACCGATTCCGCCGCCAATGGTGTAAGGAAGTTCTTTCCGGAAAATCGCTTTCTGGAAATCCAGCTCTCTGCGGTCATCGCAGCCTGCGATGGTAAGCTGGCAATCCAGTGCTTCCTCGTCAACACGGATTCCCATGGAGGAAAGCTCCAGTGCAATATCCAGTACCGGATAGTAAACCAGAATGTCTCCGTTTAATTCCCAGTCATCATAATCCGGTGCGCGCCCGTCGTGGCGTTCTCCGTTGCTTAAGGTCTTCCCTACCTGCATAAGGAAAACGGCGCCTTTTTCTTTGACGATCTTATACTCTCGTTCCTTGGGAGTGCAATCCGGATACATATCCACCAATTCCTGGGTGGAAACAAATGCAATTTCTCTTGGCAGGATTTCCTCTATGTAGTCATACTGCACTGCCATGTACTTTTCTGTTTTACGAAGAACACTGTAGATAGAACGGACGGTATTGATCAGGGTTTCCATGGTACGTTCTTCTTTGGAAATGATTTTTTCCCAGTCCCACTGGTCTACGTAAACAGAATGGATATTGTCCACGTCTTCATCTCTGCGGATGGCAATCATGTCTGTATAAAGCCCTTCTCCATGGGAAAATCCGTATTTTTTCAGTGCATAGCGTTTCCATTTGGCAAGAGAGTGCACGATCTCTGCATTTTCTTCCTGTCCTCTGATGTCAAAGCTGACAGGGCGTTCCACGCCGTTTAAGTTATCGTTCAGCCCTGTGGACGGTGCTACAAAAATGGGAGCGGATACTCTCAACAGGTTCAGCTTCTGGGCCAGTGTCTGTTGGAAGAAGTCTTTCACTGTTTTGATGGCCACCTGGGTATCATGCAGATTCAGATCTGACTGATATCCGGCAGGAATTTTAATCTGTTCCATAATAATCCTCCTCATTGTTTAAAGCGTTTACTGGTGTTTATTATAACAGGAAAAATCGTGTAATGCAATTTTCATCTTGAAAGATATGCAGAAAATCGCTAGAATAGAAGAAAGAGAAGGTTATTTTTGCACAAAAAGAGGAGTAAGGGGGACGGAAATATGATGAATAAATGCCAGGTTTGTGATGGCCCTATTGTAAATGGGAGATGTAAATATTGTGGGATGCCCTATAGGAATGATGTGGTACTGTATCATCTCAATGAGAGCAGGTCAGATCATTACCGGCATGCAACGTCTGAGGCGAAGAAAATTATGGCGCAGCAGGCTGTCCCATTAGGAGATAGAAAAGAGTCTCTTGGACGTACCTCTTCCAGGGAGGAAATCAAGGCGCACCATCAAAAGGTGCGGGAAGAAGCAGTGAAGCGTATGGATTCAACGCAGCCTAAGGCACAGGAAAAACCGAAGACGCTGGGGAAAGCCGGCCGATCCAATACGGCAGGCAATAAAAAATCCCGTTTTGGGATTATCATAGCGGTTATTATTGTATTATGCGCGGTTTTGCAGGGAATCGGTGAATGGGCTTACCATGACAGGAGAACGGAGAGCGTGAGAGAGACTATTCAGCCAGTGGAGATTTTGGAGTGGGCTGTGAACGGCGGTGTGAAGGAGTATTACCTGATGCCGGAAAACGGAGAAGTCACCGCAGGCATTGACCTGGATACGGGCGTATATGAGGCTTCGATTGGGCGGGGAACAGCAACGGTAGTGGTGTACGATCACCAAAAGACCCGCAGTTATGATTTTGACGCAGGTAGAGGTTCTAAAGTACTGATACTTCAGGACGGCGATATCGTCTATGTGGAAGCGGGAGCCCTGGCAGAGCAGGTGGTGCTTGCGAAGTTAAGTGATTAAATTGGCATACAGGGCTGCATGCCGGCTGATTTTCGGCCGGCATGGCAGCCTTTTTTCATGTGCACCCTGCAATCAGCAGGCTGCTGATTTGTAAACAGAAAATAGAAATTACGGATCCTGAAACGGCATTTTTCTGAATTCTTTTGACATAATCAGATGAATTACGAAATCCGATAATATGAGAATTCCCCCTTCCTTTTTGTGCGGGGATGTGCTATACTTGGACATACATTACCAGATATGGAATGAAAATGGGGAAAATAAGGGGAGAACCCACCAGATATAGTGTATAGGAGAGACAAGGTATGATTTATGTAATTAAGAAAGACGGAACCAGAGAAGAGTTTAATCCGCAGAAGATTGTGGCAGCAGTGAATAAGTCTGCCGCTCGTATTTTGTATACATTTTCCCAGGAGGAGAAGGATTTTATCTGCCGTTTTGCACAGGAACATGCAGATTCCCTTGGAAAAAATGAAATTCAGATCCAGGAAATGCATAACATTGTGGAAGGTGCACTGGAGCGGGTAAATCCGGCAGTAGCCAAGAGCTACCGTGATTACCGCAATTATAAGCTGGATTTCATTCACATGATGGACGATGTTTATACCAAGAGTCAGGCCATCCGTTATATTGGGGATAAGAGCAATGCCAATACGGACAGTGCTCTGGTTGCTACAAAGAGAAGCCTGATCTTTAATGAATTGAATAAAGAACTGTACCGGAAGTTTTTTATGAACCGCAATGAACTGCAGGCATGCAAGGATGGTTATATTTATATTCATGACCAGTCTGCCCGCCTGGATACCATGAACTGCTGTCTTTTTGACGTGGCTTCTGTCCTGAAGGACGGATTTGAGATGGGAAATGTCTGGTACAATGAGCCAAAGACCCTGGATACGGCATTTGATGTCATGGGAGACATTATTTTGAGCACAGCAGCACAGCAGTACGGCGGCTTCACTGTGCCGGAGGTGGATAAGATCCTGGCTCCTTATGCCCGGAAGAGCTATGATAAATATATTCAGGAGTTTCTGAAATACGCTGACGAGAGCTGGAACGGAAGGGAAGAAAAGGCGGTAGAGTATGCACTGGATAAGGTGCGCAGGGATTTTGACCAGGGCTGGCAGGGAATTGAATATAAACTGAATACCGTCGGTTCTTCAAGAGGAGACTATCCCTTTGTGACAGTGACCATTGGCCTTGGAACAGAGCAGTTTGAGAAGATGTGCAATATTTCCCTTCTGGAAGTTCACATGGGCGGGCAGGGAAAGAAGGGCCATAAAAAACCGGTTCTTTTCCCGAAGATTGTATTTCTGTATGATGAAAATATCCATGGCAAAGGCAAATGCTGCGAGGATGTATTTGAAGTCGGTGTGGAATGTTCGTCCAAGACCATGTATCCGGACTGGCTGTCCATGTCGGGAAAAGGTTATATTGCCAGTATGTATAAACGTTACGGTAAAGTAATCAGCCCTATGGGATGCCGGGCGTTTCTGAGTCCCTGGTATGAGCGCGGCGGGATGCATCCGGCAGATGACCAGGATTCCCCTGTATTTGTGGGAAGATTTAATGTTGGTGCAGTGAGCCTGCATCTTCCTATGATTCTTGCAAAAGCCCGTGCGGAGAGCAGAGATTTTTATGAAGTGCTGGACTTCTATCTGGAAATGATCCGAAGCCTGCATATCCGTACTTACGAGTATCTGGGGCAGATGAGGGCCTCTACCAATCCGCTGGCTTACTGCGAGGGCGGTTTCTACGGCGGACATCTGGACCCTCATGAGAAGATCGGCAAGATTTTGAAGCCTATGACAGCTTCTTTTGGGATTACGGCTTTGAATGAACTGCAGGAGCTTTATAACGGCAAGTCCATTGCCGAGGACGGCCAGTTTGCTCTGGATGTTTTGAAATATATTAATGACAAGGTCAACAAATTTAAAGAAGAGGACGGAAATCTTTATGCCATCTACGGGACGCCTGCAGAGAGCCTGTGCGGTCTTCAGGTGGAACAGTTCCGCAAGATGTACGGGATTGTGGAGGGTGTTTCCGACCGCCCGTATGTAAGCAACAGTTTCCACTGCCATGTTACGGAGGATGTCACTCCTATTGAGAAGCAGAATTTGGAGGGACGTTTCTGGGAGCTTTGCAATGGAGGCAAGATCCAGTATGTGCGTTATCCTATCGGATACAATAAAGAAGCAATCCGTACCCTGATCCGCAGGGCTATGGATCTGGGCTATTATGAAGGGGTGAATCTGTCTCTGGCTTACTGCGATGACTGCGGACATGAAGAACTGGAAATGGATGTATGCCCTGTATGCGGTTCCAAGAACCTGACCAAGATCGACCGTATGAACGGCTACCTTTCCTACAGCCGTGTGCATGGGGATACACGTTTGAATGAAGCGAAGATGGCGGAAATTGCAGAGAGGAAATCCATGTAAACAGAAAAAATGCCCGGCAGCCGGAAAATAATTTTCGGCTGCCGGGCATTTGCCTGTGATAAAGAAAAAACTGTGAAATGTTTTTATTTAATAATGGTTCCTGTTTTGCCCCTGTAGCCGTCTCTGGCGTGGGTAATGTCTGTGATAATGGTGCGGCGTCCCTGCCCCTTTTCCACAAAGGAGATTCCTGCTTCAAATTTGGGAAGCATGGAGCCCGGGGTGAACTGATTGTCGTTCATGTGCATTTTTGCCACCGGGACGCTGATCTCATCCAGAAATTCTTCATTCTGTGTGCCAAGATTCAGGCTGACTTTTTCTACGCTGGTAAGAATCATCAGCGTATCTGCATCCAGTTCCTCTGCAAGAAGCCCGCTGGCAAGATCCTTTTCAATGATGGCACTGGCACCCTGAAGACGTACGCCCTGCTCCATTACCGGGATTCCGCCGCCGCCTGCGGCGATGACGACCTGGCCTGCATCCACAAGGGTGCGTATGGTTTCCATTTCTATGATTTTATGCGGTTTCGGCGCTGCTACGATTCTTCTGTAGCCGGTTTCTGAAACTTTTGTGACAAAATTTCCTTTTTCTTCTTCTGCTTCTGCCTCTTCTTCCGTAAGAATTCGTCCAATGATTTTTTCCGGTTCTGCAAAAGCGTCATCATAGGGGTCAATGACTACCTGGGTAAGAATGGTGGCAACCGGTTTGTAAATACCGCGGGAAATCAGCTCTGTGCGGATGGCATTCTGCAGGTCATAGCCAATATAGCCCTGACTCATTGCGGAGCAGACGGACATGGGGGCGAATGTATAGTCAGGATGTGCTTTACCGAATTCATTCATCGCTGTATGGATCATCCCCACCTGGGGGCCATTACTGTGGGAAATTACAACACGGGTACCTTCTTCAACAAGGTCTGCAATGGCCTTGGCAGCCGCTTTTGCAGCAATCTGCTGTTCAGGAAGGGTAGTACCTAAAGCTCTGTGGCCTAATGCAACTACTACGATTTTTTCGCTCATAGGGAATACCTCATTTCTATCTGATATAGTCTGTACTGTATTTTTTTATTATAAAAGACAGCCAAAAGAATTGCAATAAAAAATGTTGCCGTAAACACAGAACCGGGCCTCTGCAAAATGCAGATGCCCGGTTTCCGTTACTTTTTTGAGGGGGGAGATAGAGAGTGGTTTTCATCTATCCAAAATCTATTATAGAGAAGAAATGTGTGCAAAGTGTGTATTGTTTCTAAAAGGAATCGAAACTTTCTAAAGAAACTATAAAAGAAAATAAAGAATTTCTTCCGGCCTTGTGCTTTTGGGGAAAAGATGGTATGGTTTAGAGGAAGCATTTCCGCATCTCAGGGGAATGCTGAATTCTTACCCGCCGGTTCGGCGGAAATTCCCATTTTTCAGAGACGATTTTTATAGAGGGAGGGATGCCTATGACTGCAGAGAAAATACAGGAGCACTAAAATAACAATTGCTTGGAATGCACAGAATTCGGGGACTGTGTGGGAAATAGGAGAGGTATATGAGGAATAGAATATTAAGCAGACTTGTCAGTCTGAGCACAGCAGCCCTTTTTGCAGCAGGCAGTATGGTCGGGGGAGGCCAGAAAATCTTTTGCCTTCAGACGCCGGTTTACGGAGCCGTTTTGGAAATGGAAGAACCGGAAATTACGATAAAACAGAATGCTGCCTGGACAGAAGAAGAGCAATTTAAAGGAGAACTTTCAGTGGAGATTTCCGGACTTTCGGAATGGCTGAAAGCACAGGAACAGAAGCCGGAAGAGGAGGAAGCAAAAGAAGAAATTGCTGAGTCTGTAGCGGATCCATCGGAACAGCAGCAGGAAGAAACGGATGAGGAAACTCCGGAGAAAACAGAAGCAAAGGAGCATACAGAGGACTCAGTAGAGATGCCAGAGGAATCAGAGACAAAACCAGAAGGGACGTCGGAGAATTTCGAAGATATAGGAGAGAATACAGAGGAAACGGAGAAAACAGGAGAAGAGATAACCATAGATGATAATGAAGCGGAGAATCCGGAAAATTTAGAAGAAGAACCGGAAAATGAGGAATATCCGGAGAAAGAAAGTACAGAAGAAGGGGAAACAGATTTTATGGCGTCGAGACAGAAACATGGTCTGCCTGCTTCCTGCCTGGTGTGGGAAAGCCGGTCGGATGCTCTGGAAGGCCGATGCTATAACCAGGATCGTCAGCTATATACTGAAAAGCAGTCAGACAGCCCGGAAGACAATGCCGATGAGATAAAAAATATGCTGCTTGTTACCCGTATTTCCCAATACTTTCAGGTGGATAAAGAGCTGCTTCCGGATACCTGTGAGATACAGGAACTGGTATTTCCGGGACAAAACGGACAGCCGGAACCAGGTACGGAGATAAAATATCCCATATCCTCAGATGCCGTTGATGAGCAGCCGCTTATCATAAAAATCCCCATAACACTGAAAGAGGAATTTTGCTGCACAGAAAGTGAAGCCATTTTCCCGGTGCTTGCTCCGCCTGTTTCTGACGAGCCGGACCAGGAGGAAGAGGAGAAGGAACAAAAAAGATATCAGGGAACTTGTCTTGCCATAGTCAGGGATGGCGAACAGGAAATCTTTGCACAGACAGAGGAGATGGTTTCCCTGAATAAGCCCCCAACGCCTGCAGACTATACGATTTCCGTAAAAACAGATCCGGAGACTCCAAAGGCAGGACAGATACTGACTTACCATATCATTATTGCCAACACGGGAAAACAGCCTCTTCCCATGATCGCCTTGAAGAGCAGCCTTAGCCCGTCCGGCCTTAGCGGCAGATGGTATCCGGATCAGAATGCAGAAATTGATGCCTCAGGCAGCGAAGCGATTTTCGCCAACCTGGGAGCAGGGGAGACCTGCCGGTTTTGCTATCAGGTAAAGCTGCCGGAAAGCCTGGCAGAGCCTGTGATCAACACCATTACAGCCCGGGCGCAGACAGTTGCGGAACCCGGTAAGATGCTGGTACGGGGCACATCCTTAAAAACAATGGTTACTGCCTTAAAAGCAGATTTTTCGGTAAGCAAGTCCGCAAATCGGACGACAGCAGCGCCGGGCGATACCATTACTTACCAGATCTGTATCCGCAATACAGGAGAGCGGACACTGCATTCGGTTTTAAGCACAGAACGCTTTCAGGCGGAAAATATCATTGCTCAATTTGTGGAAAAAGAAGGAGTTATTTTGAACAAAACCAAAACACAGGCGCTGATTTCCCAGATTCCGCCGGGGGAAGTATTCTCCTTGGAGGCAACAGTAACCCTTCCTGAGAATCTGAGCAGCAAAGAATTGATCAACCAGGTTCTTGTGCGCACAAAGGAAACAGGAGAAAAAAGCCTTCAGTCCGAAGCAGGTGTAAAGATTCTGGGGATTTCTCCCACTCCTTTCCCAACCTGGCCTTCAGGCGGAGACGGAGAGAATGAGATACAAAATGGAGATGCAAGTGCGGTTTTGGATCATCCCAAAACTTCAGATGACAGCAGCCCTGCGGCCTGGGCGGTAATTCTGGGGCTGGCCGGGCTTCTTCTGGTCAGCATATTGGGATACCAAAGATACCGGCGTTCCCAATTTGATTGACTAAAGCAGAAAAGGAAACATTGAAATGACGGTTTAGGTGTGCTATTCTATATAAGAATACTTTTTTTTTCAGCTTATAATCCAGGTAGTGTCAAGTAAGTTATGAAAAAAACGAGCCAAAAAAATAGGCTCACTTGAACCTTGAAAATTGCAGATATTTATTCAGATAAGCTCTCCGAGGGCTCAGGGCGTTGCCTTA
>JAETNR010000087.1 GCA_021772055.1 Blautia sp.
TGCGGCGAAGTGCTGGGGCAGTATTTCCATACAGCCAGAAAGGGCAGTTCCATCGAACTGGCGGGATTTGATGAAAAACTGGCCAGAAGGGATGAAATCCTCCTGCAGATAGCGGAACTGGAAAAGGAGCAGCGCCGGATAGAGCAGGAAGTAAAGCTGTACATGAAAGACAATGAGAGGGCTTTCAGCGGGAAGTACCGCGTTTCCTGGGGGAACGTGGAGTCGGCACGGCTGGATGCAAAACGGATACGGCAGGAGCTGCCGGAGGTATACCGCAGCTATGCACAAATATCCACATCCCGCCGTTTTCAGGTGAAGGCGGCATAGGAGGCAGTGATAGCAGAGGCGTGGGGACGGATTTTGTTTGGAGGGAAAAGAATATGCCGGCAGCATGCCGACAGACAGAGAAACATGAAAAGGGAAAAGGTGAGCCTGAATATGGAAAAAAATGTAATACGGCTGCTCAGGGCAGAAGAAATCGAGTGCCGGGCGGCGGCAGTAAATGAAAAGGGGGTTGCCCTTCTGCTGTACAAGGATGCGAGGGTGGACCAGAGGATACTGGATGAGACCTTCGGTCTCTTCGGGTGGAAAAGGAGCCACCAGTGCATAGACGGAAAACTGTACTGCACCGTGGAGGTCTATGACAGCGGGAAGGGGGAATGGGTGTCCAAGCAGGATGTGGGAACCATGGGTTATGCGGAAAAAGAGAAATCGCAGGCATCCGATTCCTTTAAACGGGCATGTTTTAACTGGGGGATCGGGCGCGAGCTGTACAGCGCCCCTTTTATCTGGATTCCGGCATCCAAGGCAGACATACAGAAAAAGGGGGAGAAGTTCTTCTGTAATTCCCGTTTTTCTGTCCGCTCTATTTCCTATAACTGCGAGAGGGAGATAGACGGGCTGGTGATTGCCGATGAAAAAGGGCAGAAAGTGTACGAACTGAAAACAGGCGGCATGGAGGCCGGGAAAGGGAAGGAATGCAGGATGCCGGATAAAAAAATGGAACTGCTGGAAACGGAATTGAAGCGCACGGGCGTTGGGATGGGGGAAGTCATGGAAAGATACCACATCCATGGGCCGGGGGATATGACGGAGGAATTATACGGCAGGATAATGAAAGCCCTTGAAAGGACGAAATCAGCGGCATAAAAACTGGCGGCCGGCGACACGATGCGGGAACAAATGACAAATACAGGGCAGACAGGGGCTGCTTTTCAAGGCGGGTGATGCCGGGGGAGCAGCCGGAATGGAACAGGAGGAAGCATATGGAATACGAAGAATTTAAGGCAGAGGCAGTGAAAGCATTAAGGAAGTTTTATGGAGGAAATGCAGATGTGGAACTGGTGGGTACATTAAAGAATAATGGAAAAAAGCGTGATGCCGTCAGTATCCGTGTCAATGGTGAAGACGGCGGTACGGTTCCCGTGATTTATCTTGAAGAGTTTTTCAGGATGTATGATATCGGGGAAACGGACATGGAAGGGTGCGTAAAAGGCATCGCGGAATTAAGGGAGGAACGGGTGTGTTCGGTGCAGACGAAACGGTTTGCCGGCAGACTTCTTGACTGGGAATTTGTCCGGGGAAAAGTATACCCGGCGCTGCTTTCCACAAAAGAAAACAAGGAGCTGCTTGGAAACCTTGCATCCAGGAGCCTGCTGGATCTGTCGGTTATTTATATCATTCGTGATATGGCAGACGGGGAGAACAGCTGCAGTACAAAAATTACCTGTGGCATGATGGAAGCCTACGGGATAAGCGAAGAGCAGCTTTATCAACAGGCCATAAATAACTTGGAAGGGGACGGCTACTGTTTCTGTGAAATCAGGAAATATATACAGGGGATGATAAGCGGCGGGGAGGAACAGGAGCGGAAGGATGTGGACAGTCTGGAGCATGGGAAAATGTATATCCTGCGCAACCCATCCGGGTTATATGGGGCGGCAGGCATCTTGCACGGAAAGCTGCTGCAGAATACAGCGAAAGGCCATGATTGTTTCATCCTGCCATCATCTATCCATGAGACTATTTTCCTTCCGGTGTCGGCTGGCCAGAACCAGAAGGAATTGGATGACATGGTGGCCGAGATTAATAAAATGTGCGTAGACGAGGAGGAACGCCTTGCAGACCACAGCTATTATTATGACGCGGAGACAGGGGGAATCCGGATATGCGCATGATGGCAGACAGGAATGGATGGGTTTCTCTATATATTACGGGCAGACAAAGGAAGGGCGCTATATGGATAAAGTAATAAAGGCGATTGTGATTGGGATACTGACGGTGATTGTTACGGCGCTGTCGCAGGATGATGGGGAGAATTAAATAAAGCAAGGAACTGGCATAATCGGAGATTATCTTCTTTGATTATGTCAGTTTCTGAAATGGTAATTATGAATTTTGGGGAAGAACAGTCCAAATGGTTTGTGTAATACATGGTAATGACAAAGTATGGAAAAAAAGGTAATATTATAGCATATCTGAAATAGGAAAAATGTCAGATAAAAAATACACATTTTATGGTTTACGTGGATGAATGGCATCCAGAAAACCATATACATGAATCAGGAGGATATGCTTATGGCGCAGAAGAGTTTGCAACAATATGTTTGGAAAATAAGTACAATAGCAAGAGTGTGGAAGGAAATTGGCTGTATAGAGGATGAGGAAAAAGAAGCAGAAAAGATTGAAAGAAGTTTTTTCAAGATTCTCAAGGAGAAGCTTAAGATGAGTGAAGAAGAAATAAGTGGATACAGATCAAATGGTAATGTAAATGGGCAATATATTTTTGCTGGCAACTATGAAGTTCCTCTATATTTAAAAAGTTTTTTAGATATTTTTGATAAGCATAAATATATTACAGCAGAGGAGAAAAGAAAAATATATGGCTATCTAGTCAGTTTCTTGCCGACTTATCAGTCCGTAAAAGAATTCAAAGATGCTGAAAATAATTATGATGAGATAGCAAAAGAAATCAAGCTGAAATTTGAATTCTCTGATTTGGGGGATTATTATGAGAAGCAGGATATAAAAGATGGAGTGCAGGAATTTTATTTAGAGAGTAGAACTTGGGGGTTTTTTGAAGAAAGAATTTTTTTTAAAGTAGACGCAAAGCAATTTGTTAGCATAAATACGCGGAGAAAAATTTATGGATATGAGTATAAGTGGGTTGAAAACTGGAAAATAAAATGGGAAAAAATAATGGATAAGGCAGTGAAGATAAGAAAGCTGGAAAGGTTTGATAATGGATATGAAATATGTCATAGATTAAAGCTAGAAAAAGAGGTTAGACAAAAATTCTATGAGGAAGGGGCATGTGGGGATAAAAAATTAGAGGATTTATGTCAAAGAAAAAAATGGATAGATAGTGCAACTTTATGTGATTATCTATGTTCCAAATATCCATTTCAGGAGCCTGATTATGGAGCAAATACAATGTCGAAAGAAGAATGCCTTGAAAAATGTAAAGAGATAGTTACAGATTTTTGGGAAAGTCAACAGAAGAAATTTGATGAAGCGGATTTTGATTATATGAAAGGAAGGGCGTTTGAAGAATTAGAAGATATGCGTTCGGTAGTGGAAAGAAAAAATCACGAGGAAATATGCAGACTGGAGATAGGTGAGATAGAGCCGGAGGAACTAGACGAATTATATGCTATAAGAGAGAGGGCAGATAAAGCTAGAGAAAAATTTAGAATAATATGAAATATTGCATTTAATGAATATTAGAAAAGTAAAAACGGAGATGTCCCAAAAGACATCTTCGTTTTTAACATTCTTTGGCAAAAAAATAGGAAAACTGGTCGAAAGTACGTAAATATCTGTTATTTCATTCCAAATTTGTATTTAATACAATATTTACAAATTAAAAAAGGAGGCTTTTTATATGACAAAATTACAAATTCAAAATTTTGAAGAAAAAAATGGATGCTACGTCCAAAATGGCAGAGAAGTAACAAACTTTACTTTAGATGCCATAAAAATCATTACGGAAGGAGGTGATTCTGCTGAATACAAATTCCGCATATATACTTATGGCGAAACCCATACGGTCACAGTATCTCTTTACCAGCTTAATGAGAAAAAATTTTTGCGTAGCCTGTCGGTATTTATTGAGGATGAAAGAAGCTTTTATAAAGAACTCCGTACTGCAGTTTTAAAGAAAAGATTTTCGGAAGATGAAATAGTATACCGGACAGACCGTAACGGGCTACAGACGGTAAAAGGGCAGTGGATGTATGTATATACCAATGGGAGCATAGATAAAAACGGATTCCGCAAGGATATTTATTCTGGTATTGAAGGGGCATATATGCCGGAAGCGGCTTTTGCAGAACCGGAAAAATGGAAAGCGACAGCGGATAAACTGTTCCGGATATATAATTCCAATTATGAAATATACTACCCGCTGTTCCTTATGAACCTAATGGCGATTACAAACGGATATTTTAATATGCTTGGAGAGCCGTATTTCATGAAACTTACCCTCTGGCTGGATGGGCCGAGCGGGGTAGGTAAGACGTCCCTAATAAGGGGAGCCGGAACATATACGTTCCGGGATGGGCAGCTAAACAAGGAATTTGTATCTGCAACAGGGAGAAGACGTCGTGCTTTGGAATGCTTGGAGCAGTCTTCCGGCATAGTCTGTATTCTGGATGATGTCAAGGAGGAAAATGTGAGGGAGAGGAAAAACAGTATAAAGAATATTGTGGATGATTTCATCAGGAGCGTTTTTCAAGGCAGAATGACAGATGCGGCAAAGGTGAATAACAAACCGAAAGAAGTGGATACATGTGCCATCATTAACGGGGAATATATGGATACCAAGGAATCCCAGAATGCCAGGATGCTCTGCTTAAGGATGCGGGAGTTTATAGGCGACAGAAGGAATCTGGAGGGGATAAATGAATTGCAGAAAAATCCGTTTTGGCTGACTACGGTGTGCATAGGATATATTCAGTGGCTTTTGGCAATGATGGAGGAAAGCAGCTTCCCGGAAATGCTGAAAGGGAAATTAAAGGAATTAAGGAATGGCCAGGTGCGGTATATTGGAATTAATAATGCAGTAAGGCTGAATGAAAACCAGCATATGATGGAAATGGCAGCGATGCTGGCAGAGATGCATTTCCATAAGATGGGCATGCCGGAGGACTTTATGAAGCGATTTGCTTCCAATGCAAAGCGCAGCATACGGGCAATTTGTGACAGCACTTTTGAATTGCTGGGTGGGGAACAAGCGGTTCTGTTTGGGGCTTTGGAACGGATTTTCTCCAAATGTAAAATCAGGAAAGCATGTTTTGTCGAGAGTAATTTATTAAGCAACAGGGGATGCCGGTATCTTCAGGAATATTTTTGGATTGACAGAAGCGAGGGTTTTGTTTGGATAGAAAGTTATAAGAAGTCTTTGCTGAAAACAAGCCATAATGGGGATGAACAGTATGATGAGTCCCCTTGTCTAATAGTAAGGGAAGAACTGCTGATGAATCTGTTGGAGAATGAGATTAAAAATTTACTGAAGGAAGGGAAAGCCGTTTCTGCCGTTGCGGATAAAGTGTTATGCAATTTGCCGAAAAATCTGAAAAAAATGCAGATTATTTATCGCCAGCACCGCGCGGATGACAAATGGGGACGGACGGCAATCAATTATCCGGTATATCAATGCAGGAGCGAAACAGGGGAATCCTATAACCGCTATTTAGATGAGTATGTGGATGAGGAAATAAGTGTATGTTATGTAGACTATGAGTCGGTAGTACAGATGAATACAGAGCATCCCTGCATCAAGAGCCTGATAAAAAGAATGGACAGCGAGGAGACGGAAACAATATTGGAGGATGTGTGGGAATGGAAGGAACGGTATATAGACAAAGATGAAATATATAAAATCCGCAAAGCATTCATGAACAGTAAATCATTATACAAGGAATAGGGAAAGGAGGCAACGGCAATGAAAGAAGTACCTATCTGGGAACGGTATACCCTTACTATCGAAGAGGCGGCAGCCTATTTCCGCATCGGGGAGAAGAAGCTGCGCCAGCTGGTAGCCGAGGATGAAACCGCGCCATTTATCTTAATGAACGGGAACCGCATCCAGATTAAGAGACATTTATTTGAAGAATACATTGATGCGGCCACGGTAGTTTAGACAATCACTGCATGACAAGAAGCCCTGTATATGGTAAGATAAAGACAGCCGTATCAGGGCTTCTTTATTTTCAGGAAAGGAGCATGGTACTATGAGCGAAAAAAGACGCGACAACCGCAACCGGATTCTGCGCAACGGCGAAAGCCAGCGTTCCGACGGCCGGTATATGTTTAAGTATGTTGACTGCTATGGGGAGACCAAATACATATACAGCTGGAGGCTGGACAAGAATGACCGCGCCCCGGCAGGGAGGCAAAGGGATTTGTCGCTGCGGGAAAAGGAGAAGCAGATAGAAGCTGATTTGTTTGACCGGATTGTGCCGCAGGGCGGCAATATGACGGTGCTGGATTTGGCAAGGAAATATGTATCTTTGAAAACCGGCATCAGGCATAATACGGAAGCGAACTATAAGTTTGTCATCCATATCCTGGAACAGGAGGAATTCGGGAAAAGGAGGATAGACAAAGTAAAGCTTTCGGATGCCAAGGCATGGCTTATCAAACTGCAGAAAGACGGGAGGGGTTACAGCAGCATTAAAACGGTGCGCGGCGTAGTCCGTCCGGCGTTCCAGATGGCGGCGGATGATGACCTGATCAGAAAGAACCCGTTTGACTTCCAGATGGCCACGGTGGTGGTAAATGACAGCGTAACGCGGGAGGCCATTACAAGGAAACAAGAACGGGATTTTCTGGAATTCATAAGGAATGACAGGCATTTCTGCAGATACTATGACGGGATATATATTTTGTTCCATACCGGAATGCGGATATCGGAATTTGTAGGGCTGACGGCATCCGATATAGACATGGAGAACCGGAAAATCAACGTTGACCACCAGCTGCAGCGGAAACGCAATATGGAGTACGTCATCGAGGAAACCAAGACTGCAGGGGGAGTGCGCCAGATTCCCATGACAGAGGAAGTATATGAATGCTTCCGGCGTATCCTTGCAGCCCGCAGGCCGCTGAAAGCAGAACCCATGATAGACGGGTATACGGGGTTTCTGTATCTTGACAAAAACGGGATGCCCATGGTTGCCCTCCACTGGGAGAAATACTTCCAGCACATCTGCCAGAAGTATAATGGCATCTACAGGCTGCAGCTCCCGAAAATCACGCCCCATGTGTGCAGGCATACCTTCTGTTCCAATATGGCGAAATCAGGCATGAATCCAAAGACGCTCCAGTATATCATGGGGCATTCGGATATTGGGGTGACATTGAATACTTACACCCATCTGGGCTTTGAGGATGCCGAAAAAGAGATGGAAAGGGTCTCAAGCCTTTGAAAAAAGCGGGTTGTACGGAGGGATGGTTTACAACTTATTTTACAACTTTTGCCGGCCATAATATGCGGATTTCCGCTGGTTTATACAAAGAAAACAGGAATCCGGAAGCGGCCGGCAAACGTTGGAAAACCCTTGGAAATACTGGGAAAAATCAATATATAAGGAGATATGCAAGCAATGATAAAAATACTATTCGTCTGCCACGGCAGGAGTGACCGTTTTTGCTGAAAGCGTGATGTTTACAAGGTTTTTGGTAAAGCAATCAAAGAATTTAGACCAAAAATAGACCAATTAGACAAGAGGAATTTGTATGATATTTGAATATTTGCATAGGCACATATGCTGATAGAAATATAAGTATGTGTGTCTATTTTTATGTTCAAATTTATTAGTACATAAATGTAGAAAGAAGTTTATGAGAGAACAATTAAGCTGATATGATACAGAAATGTACATAACATGAAAAGCACATTTCATTGACAAATGGCAGAAAGGAGAAAAAGAGTCAATGGCAAGAATAAGAGGATTAACGGCTAATCAAATTGCAAAACGTATATACAACAGGGAAGATAATGTTTATGATAAGAAAGTAATTACAAAGCAGTTGATTACAAGTATTCTGCTTATGTATATGGACGAATGCCGAAAAGCATTGGCCGAAGGAGAAAGAATAGAAATATCAAAGGTCGGTTCAATCATACCGGAAGTAAAAGTCCATGAAGGAAACTTTAACCTCCCCATGTGTAATAAAGATGGCGGCAATCCACCATATACAAAATTAAAGATAACTCGGAATCACCTTTTAAGTGAGACTATGAACAGGAATCTGCTTAAAAATATTGAAAGCGGCATCTATGGATTGGATAAATTACCATTCAGCAGACAGCAGATGGATATTTTGAAGAAAAGCGGATATATATCAGCGGTTACAGAAATTAAAAACGGAGATGATGAATAATGGCAAAACATATTAGTAACATGGATGAGTTGGCAAAGGCACTGCAACCGGTAATGATAGGCATGGTAGAT
>JAETNR010000190.1 GCA_021772055.1 Blautia sp.
GACATATGTGTTTTTGGGAGAAAGAAAAGGGATATCTTTTTACAGGGGATTTAGTATATAAAGGTACATTGTTTGCTTATTATCCTTCTACGAATCCGGAAGACTATCTGAAATCGCTGGAAAAGATTTCTGAGCTTCCCGTGGAAAGAGTGTTTCCGGGACATCATTCCCTTGATATCCAGCCGGAGATTTTGATTAGAATGAGGAATGCCCTTAGACGGCTGAAAGAAGAAGGAAAGCTACAGCATGGCAGCGGTACTTTTGATTATGGAGATTGGGCGGTTTGGTTGTAAGTATGGTGATAGCTGAGAACATAAGGAGGGACATTTTGAAGGACTTTACAAGATCAGATTTATTGTTTTCTTTATGTGGTTTAAATTGCGGATTGTGTCCTATGCACCTGGATGGGCATTGTCCCGGATGCGGCGGCGGAGACGGAAACCAATCCTGCAAAATAGCGAGATGCAGCCTACAGCATAGCAAGACGGAATATTGCAGCCAATGTCGGGAGTTTCCATGTGAAAAATATGAGGACATTGATGCGTTTGATTCGTTTGTCACTCATCAGAATCAGAAAAGAGATTTGAAGAAACAGCAGGAAATTGGTGTAAAAGCATATCGAGCGGAACAAGAAGAAAAAATTCGTATTTTAAAATGGTTGCTGCAAAACTGTAATGACGGGCGGAAAAAGACATTTTTCTGTGTGGCTGTGAATCTTCTGGAATTGGAAGATGTGAGAAACGTGATGGAGCAGATAAAATCAGATGAAACATTTGGAGAACTATCATTAAAAGAAAAGGCTGCTTATGTGACCGGGCAGTTTCAGAAGGCGGCAGATAAGCAGGGTATTATGTTAAAATTGAGAAAGAAAAAGTAATTTAGCCTGGGAGGTCGTGATGGATAGAAAAGAAATCGTGAAATATTTTTATGAAGTTGTGGTGACGAATCATCTGCTGGAAGAAGTGGGTCAATATGTGTCTGAGGACTGTGTACTTAAAAATGGAGAAGAATTGATCCCAATAGGAATTGA
>JAETNR010000022.1 GCA_021772055.1 Blautia sp.
GATATCCATCTATGTATGACCAGTATCTGAAAGTATGTGAAAACTTGTGAACCGCCGTGTACCGAACGGTATGCACGGTGGTGTGGAGGGCGGGCTAATTACCCGCCCATCCGATTAAATTGTCAAGAATTTGCGCTTTTGTTTCTTCCATTATGCTTTGCCGTCTCCTTCAGATTAAAAGAAGTCTTTACTGCATTGCAGCATGAAAGCCCTTGATGGGCGGTGAATGCGGTAGAAATGTTCCGCAGTCTCGGCTATGAAAGGCCGAAGGCAGCCGCCATCTGCGCCGTTGAAGTGGAAAACGCCAAAATGCCGGAAACGGTAGATACCAAAATTCTGAAAAAAATGGCGCAGTCAGAAGAAATTGCAGACTGCATTTTGGAAGGCCCCATTTCTATGGATCTTGCAGTGAGCAGAGAGCAAAAAATACGACAGCCCTGTTGCAGGTGATGCAGATATTCTGATCGTACCGGATACTGACTCCGGAAATCTGATGGTGAAGGCTCTTCTGAAATTTGCCAATGCCAGGATGGCAGGCTGTGTGGTGGGAGCACAGTGCCCGATTGCATTAAATTCCAGGAGTGCGTCTTTTGAAGAAAAATATTACTCACTGCTTGCATGCTGCTTGATTGTAAACAAGGAAAAAATCGCTTAAAAAGGGAGGGGGAATCTCCCTCAGTGTGCACGAAAACGGCAGGATCATTGATTCAATCGGAGATGATGACGGCTCCTTTTCCCCGGAGCGTGCAGGAGCAACACAGCTGCTGGAAATCCTGAAAATGTGCTATAGCGGAGAATATTCCTATTCGGAGATTAAGCGGAAATGCTGCGGGCAGGGAGGACTTGCTTATTCCCAAAGGCTTACGGACAGGATTGCCGATTATGTGAAATTTATTGCTCCCATCGTGGTTATGGCAGGTGAGAATGAGATGGAAGCCCTGGCTCTTGGAGGACTGTGCCTTTTAAAGGGAGAAGAGAAAGCGAAGATCTATACTCTGCCCTCCGGGAAACTTTTGTAAAATCTTCCATTGAAAAAAGGGACAGCATCTGTTATAGTGGTTATGGTTGTAAAAATACAGTGTATAGAGAGGAAACACCATTGAGAAAGAAATCCCATATCCTGTTAGCAGGTTATCTGGCTGATCAGTTGATTGACTCTGACAGCCTTCAGTTACATAGAAAAGCCTTTTGCCTGGGAAACATCCTTCCGGACTGCAAACCATCCTTTTTGACTACGAGACATGAATTTTTCGGTACTTTCGGAAGTATCCAGGAGAGGATTCGATTCCTGGTACTGAATGGTACAGAGGTTTTTAGTGAGAGTGCCCTTTGGAGGAAGATTGGAGAGGTGATGCATTATATTGCAGATTATTTTACCTTCCCTCACAATAAGACTTTTACAGGAGGTTTTCGCGACCATAATCAATATGAGAAGGAATTGAAGAACCGTCTGAAACAGTATATTAAGAGCGGCGATGCTTATTTAAATGCAGTTGAGGAAACGATGATCCGGTTTCAGGATCTCGGGGATCTGATTGCATATGTGCAGACCCGGCATGAATGCTATTTGAAGAGAGAGAGGACGATTTCTGAGGATATTCAGTATATTTTGTCTGTATGTCTGCAGGTGGTACACGGGATTTTTCAGCTCTGTACGGAATATCATTCTGATAGGGTTTCTCTTGTCTGAAGCGGTAAAGTCTGTGTTTACAAGTGTGAAAAATAAATGAATTCTATTTGATTCCGCCGGAGTTCTGACTCCGGCGGTTGATTTTAAAAAAAGATTGTGCTAGAATAAAACAGGTAATATGTAAGTTGAGATGTAACATCCGGATGCCTGTTACCTTAAGCAGAAGTGTTTTTTTGGCAGGAAACAGGCAGTTATCGGATGATGGAGATAAGTAATACTGCTGTACTGCATACCTTTATAATGGGGAGTAAAGGGATGCCCAAGGAAAGAAGGGAGCATCTTATTCAACATGAAAAATAATTATCTGACAAAATGTCTTTGCATAACTTTAATATCTTCCATGGTTTTAGCCGGCCCGCTGCCTGCTTTTGGTGCAGAAGGTACGGACGCATTTGTGTCAGAGAGCACATTTACTGACCAGGTGAACGAGGATCAGAGTTTTTCACAGGAGTCAGGGGGAGATTTTTCCTCCGGACCGGAAGACGGGACGGATCCGGTACAGGGAGGGGATACGGCCCCTGCGCCGGGAGCAGAGGCAAGTCCCACACCAGGCGAGGAGATCACGCCCACGCCGGGGGCGGAACCAATGCCCACTCCAGGAGGAGAGGTGACGCCTACGCCAGGAGGAGAAATCACACCCACGCCGGGAGCGGAACCAACGCCCACCCCGGGAGGAGGAGTGACGCCTACGCCAGGGGGAGAAGTGACACCCACCCCGGGAGGAGAAGTGACACCCACTCCGGGAGGTGAGGTAACACCTACCCCGGGAGGAGAGATCACTCCTACACCGGGAACGGATTTGACCCCCACACCGGAACTTTCACCTGTACCGGTGCCTACAGAAATTTTAATGCCGGAAAAGGTAAAGGATTTGATTGATAAAATCAATTCTCTGGCGCTCACAGAGATCACCATCAAGCATGAAGCCAAGATCGTGAAGCTTCGTGAGCTCTATGAGGCATTGACCGATGAAGAAAAAACCATGGTAAGCAATTATCAGCTTCTTGTTGGCTACGAAACAAAGATCATGGAAATCAAAGCGTCTTTTGACGATAAAGATCCTGCTGCTTTCACAGACGATACAGTCCAGAATGTAAAGATCGGAGAACCTGTGTATTTCACGAATATGGTTTCCAATATCCATGCAGGAAAGGAATTTTATCTGGATACATTAAAGAAGGAATATAGCCTGACGTTTTCTGATGATTTCAGTTCTGTGATGGATTCCATAGAGAAGGAGTATAAAAAGAAAAACAAGCTGTCTGACCCAAGCGATGAGAGGGAGGACGGTGTGACAACCTCAGAGGATATGTTTCTTGTAAGAAACTGGCAGGATATTATCGCAGTTTACATTTATGAACAAAGCAGGGACGGCAGGAAGTCCTTTATTTTGGATTCTTCCTGCAAAGAGGATCTGGCGGTAATTTTTGAAGAAATGAATCCGGTTGTCAGGGACAAGCAGAACATTACCCATGCAAGCTACGGCAACCGCCACATCAATTACTACATAAAGAAAAATAAGATTGCCAAAGAGGACAGGGAGATTCTGAAAAAATATGTTGAGACAGACTGTAAGCTGCTCTGTGCCACAGTAACGGCTTCCAAAGGCTTTGTACGTCAGAGTGTGGGAGATGAGGTTTCTGAGGAGCGCGTCAATGTAATTGCAGCAGCTTATTCCCTGGTAGGCAAGGTAGGGTATTTCTGGGGAGGTAAATCCACTGTTTTTGGAGATGACCCGTCCTGGGGAACTGCAGAACGTGTCACTGCAGCAGGCAGCAACAGTACAGGAACGGTCCGCGCTTACGGACTGGACTGCAGCGGGTTTGTTACCTGGGCAGTTGTGAACGGATATCATGATAAATCAATGCAGGCAGCCGTTGGCGACGGGACTTCGGACCAGTGGATGAAGGCAGGGGTTGTCAGCGAGCAGAATGCACAGCCCGGTGATCTTGTTTTTCAGCGCGGACCGGAAGCAGGCTCTGATAATCATGTGGGGATCCTTTGCGGTAAGACGGATGCAGGAGATTGGATTGCAGTGCATTGCTCTTCCGGCAAAAATGGCGTTACGGTAGGAGAAGCCTATGGTGCAAGCTTCCGTTATATTCGTAAGCCGTCGTTCTATCCTGGGGATGATGAACGTAATGCTTTAGAGCTTCCCGGATTTATTTCGGACGGCGCAGATTCTGTTGCAGGCAATACGCTTCAGGATATGATCAAGCAGAACCAGTTTACCTCCAGGGAGAAAAAAGAAGATTCACTGATGGATATCATATCCTCCAACAGCGATGATATGGAAGTTTTTATTGGCGGATGATCATAAGAGAAAAGCCCATGCTGATTCGGGAGCGAACCGGCATGGGCTTTTAGCGATGGATACCGGAAAGTACTTCCTCAATCCATTTATCTGTGTTGTAATTATCATCAAAGAGACGGACAATGACGCCGTAAGGGTCTGCATCACTTGAAAAAGCATTGGCTTCATCTGTGTCTACATGCATGGCCAGGTGAAAGCTGCGGTTTACGCGGACAACCACGTCTGCGTAGATCAGGGCACGGCCATAGCTTTTTGTCAGTACAAAAACCTCATCATTGTCATGTACCCTAAGAGACCAGGCTTCCTCCGGAGTCATATGGATATGACGCTTGGCAACAATGACACCTTTTGAGATTTCAAGTTCCCCAAGGGGACCGGCCAGGGTGCACCCGGGGGTTCCCTGAATGTCTCCGGACTGGCGGATGATGCCCGGAAGCCCCAGCCTCCTGGTATCTGTAAGGGATACTTCCACCTGGGTCTCCTTACGGAAAGGGCCAAGGATTGCCATGTTTTCAAACTGCCCGTAAGGACCTTTCACTGTAAGCCTCTCCTTACAGAGATATTGTCCAGGCTGGCTTAGCTCTTTTACATAATGAAGCTGGGCATCTGCGCCGAATAATTTTTCAAAATCTTCTCTGGAAACGTGAATATGTCTCGCTGAGGTTTCAATAGGAATCTTTACGCTCATAATTACCTCCAAGAATGACATATGATGTTGTAGATATGCCATACGATCTTTTTTAGTTTAACTCGGAAACCGGGAAAAGGCAATCATTTTCTTATTAAGCCGGAACGTATTTTCATGGTGAGAACAGAGTGAACCATTTGCAAATGAGGAGAGAATCATATATAATGGTCAGATAAGAAATACGGCTGAAATAAGTGATTGCGAAACCGGATTTGAAATTATGGGCAATAAGGAGAAAGAATGAATAAAAGAAAATATATTGGGGGATTCTGTCTTGTTCTCCTGTTTTGTATTGGCGTGGCTTTTCTGGTGGCAGGAAGCCATGCAGAAGAGATAGACGTTTCTGCTGTAGGAGTGGGAGAATTTCTTCAGGCTGCCAGAGGGCTTTTTCGAGGAGAACCGAAGGAGATTCAGGACCTTCGGGAACAGGAAGTGGCAAAGACGGATGAAGGCCATCAGGAATACTATTTTCAGCTCCTTGGAGAAGAAGAGCAGCGGGGATACAGAGAAATGCTGAACGGGATCCGTGCCCGGGAGGAAGAATTTTATCTGACGATTTTCCGTGACGAAGAAGTAGACAGAGTTTATCATGCACTTTTAAAGGACCATCCGGAACTCTACTGGGTGCATAATCGTAAGCAGGTCTTTAAAACCACTTACGTAGGAAGCGATTATTGCCTTTTTTCACCCGGTTATACTTATACAGAGGAAGAGATGCAGCAGATCGACCAGGCACTTGAGGAGGCCTGGCGGGAAGTCTCTTCATTGGTTCCGGAGGGGACAAATGTATATGAGACAGTCAAAATCGTGTATACGTATCTGATCGATTCCGTTGATTATGAGCTGTCTGAGGATGACCAGAGCATTGCTGGTGTTTTCTGGAAAAAACAGGCTGTTTGTGCGGGATATGCAGGGGCAGTACAGTATTTGCTGGAAAGGTTCGGGATTCCCTGTATTTATGTGGATGGAAGTGCAGAAGGCAGTACGGAAGGACATGCGTGGAATATTGTAAATATGGATGGAATGTACTATTATGTGGATGTTACCAATGGAGACCAGCCCCAGTTTCTGGAGGGGGATGCTGTTTCCATGGCGGAACACAAGACAACCATTTATGATTATCTTTGTCCTTTTCCGCAGGAATATGAACTAAGCTACACTCCGTCAGCAGAATTTCCTGTACCGGAATGTACTGCTACGGATAAGAATTTTTATGTGCTGAATCAGGGATGCTTTGACAGCTATGACTGGCAGGCAATTTATGAGTATTGTCTGATGAGACTGAATTACGGTGCTGCGGTGGTCCGGTTTAAATTCAGTAATCAGGAGGCCTTTGATGCTGCTTATTCTGACTGGGTGCAGGGAAAAGGGATCCAGGAAGCGGCACGGTATTATATGGATCTGTACGGCATGAATGAAGTGGAATACCATTACGGTGTTCTTGAAAATCTGAAAACCATCTATTTTATGTTTTAGCTGGTTTTCAACAGAGAAGGAGTAGATAAGGAGGAAGCTATGGCAGAAATTACGGAAATACTCACCAGAATCTGGGAGATTGTACAAAGAGTGGGGCAGGCGGAAATGCTTAGCACAGTGATGAAGGGGATTTTTGGCGTCCTGCTTGTATTTGGAATTTTAAACTGTGTTCTGGGATACCGGCTGCTCAGGTTCTGGGTTATGATTTTTGGATTTGGGGCAGGTGCTTTTGCAGGACTGTTTCTTGTAAAAAGTATGGATGTGGAGGATAAGACAGTATATCTGGGCGTGATGCTTGGCATCGGAATCGTACTTGGCATTATTTCCTTTTTGGTCTACAAGCTGGGGGTTTTTATCCTGGGCGCAGGGATTGCATGGACATTGAGCATTTATATCCTGCATCCCACGACCTCTGCTGTTTTCTTTGCATGCATCCTCTGCGGTGTCGTGGTAGGCAGCCTTGGGGTGCGGTATGCGAAACAGGTGATTATTGTGGGAACGAGCCTTCTTGGCGGCGTGATTGCGGGATTTGCCTTTTCCAGGCTTGGAGGAATGGCGGAGGTTCCATATGGGATTGCCTTAAGTGCAGGTTTTATCCTTCTGGGACTGCTGGTTCAGTTCGCAACCAACCGGTCTGATGAGGAGGATGAGGAAGAGGATCTTCCGGGCATGGAGAAGGAAAAGAAGAAAGAAAAAGTGCAGTATGATGAATACGAAGAGGACTATGATTATGAAGAGGAGTATCTGGTGCAGGAGGCTGTGAAGGAAGCAGGACGCACTGGCAGGAAGCGCAGAAAAGGAAATGTGCCGGATGTGGTACTGGATAAATCAGAGAAAAAAAGTCAGAACAGATAGGAGCAGAAACAAAGATGGCAAAAGAGGCAAAGACCAATGCAATGCGCCTTTTGGAGAGACAGAAGGTTGCTTATGAGACACTGACATACGAATGCGAGGAATTTATTGACGGAATACATAGTGCGGATTTGACAGGCGCACCGTATGAGCAATCCTTTAAAACCCTTGTTATGGAGGGAAAGAGCGGAGGCTATTATGTGTTCGTTGTTCCCATCGAAAAAGAAGTGGACCGTAAGGCTGCTGCAAAAGCAGTAAATGAAAAGGCAGTGGATATGATTCATGTAAAGGATATCTTAAAAATTACAGGTTATGTCAGAGGGGGCTGCAGCCCTGTTGGAATGAAAAAAAATTACCCTACGGTGTTTGACAGTTCTGCAGGAAATTTCCGGGAAATTTATGTAAGCGGAGGAAGAATCGGGCTTACGCTGAAGGTTCCCTTAGAGGGGCTTTTAAAGGTGACAGGCGGAAAGCTGGCGGATATTACAATGAAATGATGCAGGGAATGAAGCGCTGAATATAAAAAAGGAATAAGGAGCGGAAGCGTTTTCCGTGTCCTTATTCCTTTTTCTGATATCAGGATTTAGTTATCGTCCTGGTCGGACTCGTTCATTGTATAAACGTGGCGTTTCTTAGCCATCTCATCGCTTGCCAGATACTCATCGTAAGTGGTGATCTTATCAACCAGAGTTCCGTTTGGAAGGATTTCCATAATACGATTGGCTGTGGTCTGTACAAACTGATGATCATGAGAGGTGAACAATATGACACCCGGGAATTTGATCAGGCCGTTGTTCAGCGCGGTAATGGACTCCATGTCCAGATGGTTGGTAGGCTCATCCAGAAGCAGGATATTCGCCCCGGAGATCATCATTTTAGAAAGAAGGCAGCGAACCTTCTCCCCTCCGGAAAGGACCTTTACGCGCTTTATGCCGTCTTCACCCGGAAAAAGCATACGTCCAAGGAAACCGCGGACATAGGTGGCATCCTTGATCTCTGAATACTGAGTCAGCCAGTCCGTAATGGTCAGGTCATTGTCAAACTCATGTGTACTGTCTTTTGGAAAATAGGCCCGGGAGGTAGTAACACCCCATTTATAATTTCCTTCGTCCGGCTCCATTTCTCCCATGAGGATCTTAAAGAAAGTAGTGGTCGCCTGTTCGTTGGCTCCTACAAAAGCAACCTTATCATCATGCCCAAGGGTGAAGGTAAGGTTGTCCAAAACCTTCACGCCGTCAATGGTTTTGGAAAGATTCTCTACCATCAGAACTTCATTGCCGATTTCACGGTTAGGACGGAAATCAATGTACGGATATTTACGGCTGGAGGGGCGCATGTCGTCCAACTGGATCTTTTCCAAGGCACGTTTACGGGAGGTTGCCTGCTTGGATTTGGATGCATTGGCGCTGAAACGGGAAATGAATTCCTGCAGCTCCTTGATTTTTTCTTCCTTCTTTTTATTGGCCTCTTTCATCTGTTTGATAAGAAGCTGGCTGGATTCAAACCAGAAATCATAGTTTCCTGCATAAAGCTGAATTTTGCCGTAATCAATATCTGCGGTGTGGGTGCAGACTTTATTTAAGAAGTAACGGTCATGAGAAACGACGATCACTGTATTGTCAAAGTTGATCAAAAATTCCTCAAGCCATTCAATTGCAGGAAGATCCAGATGGTTGGTAGGCTCGTCAAGAAGCAGGATGTCCGGATTGCCGAAGAGTGCCTGGGCAAGCAAAACCTTGACCTTCTGGCTTCCGGTAAGGTCCGCCATCAGGGTATAGTGAAATTCTGTTTCAATACCAAGACCATTTAGCAGGGTTGCAGCATCGGATTCTGCTTCCCAGCCGTTCATCTCTGCAAATTCCCCTTCCAGCTCACTGGCACGGATACCGTCCTCATCTGTAAAATCTTCCTTTGCATAGATCGCTTCTTTTTCTTTCATTATCTGGTAGAGTCTGGCATTTCCCATAATCACAGCATCCAGAACCGTGTATGCGTCATATTTAAAATGATCCTGTTGCAGGAAAGAAAGACGCTGCCCCGGAGTAATGACGACATCCCCTTTTGTGGGTTCAAGCTGGCCGGAAAGAATTTTCAAAAAAGTAGACTTTCCGGCACCATTGGCGCCGATAAGACCATAGCAATTGCCTTCGGTAAATTTAATGTTCACGTCTTCGAATAAGGCTTTTTTGCCTACACGCAGTGTAATATTATTTGCTGAAATCATAAGGTACCTCTTTTCCTGGTTTTGCGCAGCAGTGCCTTCAGGATTGCTGCGGTTATGGTTTCTTTATTTCCTATTATAATATGCGGCTTTGGTAGCCGATTTCCATTGTACCGTAAATCAGGGATTTTTCAAGAGGTATTTTTGATTTCCTTTGATTTTTCAAAGAAAAAGGGGATTTTCTTGAAATAAAAACAGGTTCCTGCTATAATTTCTGATGTTCCGTGAAGAGTTTTTATTGACAAAAGAGAGAAGGTTTGAAAAACGATGGACAGAAGTGAATTGAAATTTAATGGAAATATATTTTTAATCGGATTTATGGGATGCGGTAAAAGTACGGTATCCCGCGCTCTGTGCGAAAAGTACGGGATGGAGCGGATCGAGATGGATGAGCAGATTGAAAGAGAAGAAGGAATGACTATCCCGGAAATTTTTTCAGAAAAAGGAGAAGATTATTTCAGGGAGATGGAGACAAAACTTTTGAAGGGGGTTTCGGAGAGAGAACATCTGGCAGTTTCCTGTGGGGGAGGAACGGCCATGCGGGAATGCAATGTACTGGAAATGAAAAAGCACGGGAAGATCGTACTTTTATCTGCCGAACCTGCTACGGTTTATGAAAGGGTGCGCAATTCCCATAACCGTCCCCTTCTGGAGGGGAATATGAATGTGGAATATATCCGCTCCCTCATGGAACAGAGAAGAGCAAGGTATGAAGATGCCGCAGACTTTACAGTGGAAACAGAACATAAGACTGCCGGAGAAATTGCAGATGAAATTATGAAATATATTGTGAAAAGATAAGACAATTTTAAAATTTTTAAAACAGGAATATCACAGGGGGCTTTTACGGCTCCTTTTTTATTGTAAATACCTATAATTGGAGAAAAACAATCAAGAATTAGTCTGCAAACATATAGTTTTTGTTATAATTTTTTGACTTTTTTAAAACTTATTTTAAAGAATTGTTGAATTATTTTAAAAGTGTTGGTATAATTTGCTTAATACAAAATTCTTAATTATAAAAGTATTGGGGAAAGTGCATATCATACCGAGAAGCGCCCGCTCTAAAATGATGATTATAATGGGATGCCCCCCGGATGGATATGAAATTTGAGAATATGCGTATTATTGGAGAGGATTATTTACAAATAGAAAAAGGAGAGGGCGTGTAGATGTTTATTACAAGAGAATGCGATTATGCTGTGAGAGTTATCCGGGCTTTGTCTGGAGAGGGGAGAGTGAGTGTCAGCGATATTTGTGAAAGGGAGTCCATTACTGCTCCCTTTGCTTATAAGATCTTAAAGAAGCTTCATAAGGCAGGGATCGTCCGTGGATATAGGGGGGTGCACGGCGGCTATTCCCTGAATAAGGAGCTTGAGGAGCTGACTTTAATGGATGTTTATTCTGCGATTGATCCGGAGATGTTTATCATTGAGTGCATGAATCCGGAGTTCCACTGTATCCGCGACGGGCAGGACGGGGTGCCCTGCAGGGTTCATTGTGAGCTGTTCGAAGTACAGAAGGAATTGTATGAAATGTTAAGGAGGAAGCCGCTGAGTCAATTGGTGGAAAAAGAAAGTTAGGGAATCTGCTTAGGCGGGTTCCCTTTTTTGGGTAGGGGGGACGCCGCGTGGAGAGGAAAGTGCGGGAGCGCGGGAACCCTTCCGGGCGCGTTGGAACTCCGGGGGCCAAGCCGGACTAGGACTCCGTATTTTTGCTAAAACCGTGGACCGGATTTCTGAACTCGCCTGCGGCTCAGACAGCAGAAACCCGGCCCACAACGCAAAAATCCGCAGCCAAAGTCCGGCTAAGCTCCCTCCACATCCAACGTGCCCGGAAGGGTTCCCGCGCTCCCGTACTTTCCTCTCCACACGGCTGGGTGTTGGCTGCGGTGTGCTTTTTGGGGGAAGCTGTTAATAAAAACTAAAAGGAAGTTTTTTTCTTAACTATGCGGATTTCCGGACAGTCTGTCCGTTCAATTGCCAGTAACCAGCCGAAAGGGAAGGGGCGGGGAAGGGAGAGGTGTGGGGTACGGGGGCTTTTGCAGGAGCCTTAGGAGATGTTGGTTCGCTGTGCGCTTGCGTTGTTTGGAAAATTTCTGCTGTCTGAGCCGCAGGCGAGTTCAGAAATTTTCCAAACGCCTTTAGCAAGAGTGCAGCAAACCTACATCTCCTTAGGCTCCGAAACTCCCCCGTACCCCACACCTCTCCCTTCCCCGCCCCTTCCCTTTCGGCGTCCCCATCATTCCCCATCCGCTCTCCTTGTATGTGATTTGGTACAAAAAAACTGTAATCCGATTGGACAACACTATTTTTTTGTGTTATAATCATAAGCGGAATTTTAGACAGATCAGCTGTCTAGAAATAATTATTTTCATACCTTTAAGGAGGAAAAGAAACTATGGCAAGAAAGATGAAAACCATGGATGGTAATCATGCAGCCGCTCATGCATCTTACGCTTATTCTGATGTCGCTGCAATTTACCCGATTACCCCTTCATCTGTTATGGCAGAAGCTACAGACGAGTGGGCTACCCAGGGAAGAAAGAACATCTTCGGACAGGAAGTACAGGTTACTGAAATGCAGTCTGAGGCAGGTGCAGCAGGTGCTGTTCATGGTTCTCTGGCAGCAGGTGCTTTGACAACCACCTACACTGCATCTCAGGGTCTTCTTCTGATGATCCCGAACCTTTACAAAATCGCTGGTGAGCAGCTGCCGGGTGTTATCAACGTATCCGCTCGTGCGCTTGCATCTCACGCACTTTCTATCTTTGGTGACCATTCTGACGTTATGGCATGTCGCCAGACAGGATGCGCTATGCTGTGCGAATCTTCCGTACAGGAAGTTATGGACTTAACTCCGGTTGCACATCTGGCAGCTATCAAGGGCAAAGTACCATTCATCAACTTCTTCGACGGATTCCGTACATCCCACGAAATCCAGAAAATCGAAACATGGGATTATGAAGACCTGAAAGACATGGCTGATATGGACGCAATCGCAGAGTTCCGTAACCATGCCCTGAATCCGAACCATCCGTGCCAGAGAGGTTCTGCACAGAACCCGGATATCTTCTTCCAGGCAAGAGAAGCATGCAACCCGTACTATGATGCTCTTCCGGCAGTTGTACAGGAATACATGGACAAAGTAAATGAGAAGATCGGCACAGATTACAAATTGTTCAACTACTATGGTGCAGAAGATGCAGAACATGTCATCGTAGCAATGGGCTCCGTAAACGACACGATTGAAGAGACCATCGATTACCTGGTAGCTGCAGGCAAAAAAGTAGGTGTTATCAAAGTCCGTCTGTACAGACCATTCTGTGCACAGGCGCTGATTGATGCAATCCCTGCTTCTGTAAAACAGATCACTGTTATGGACAGAACCAAAGAGCCGGGCGCACTTGGCGAGCCGCTGTACCTTGACGTAGTAGCTGCTCTGAAAGACAGCCAGTTCAAAGATGTAAAAGTATTCTCCGGACGTTACGGTTTAGGTTCCAAGGATACAACTCCTGCACAGATCGTAGCAGTATACGAGAACACGGAAAAAGAAAAATTCACCATCGGTATCGTGGATGACGTTACCAACCTTTCTCTGGAAACAGGCGCTCCTCTGGTAACAACTCCGGAAGGAACTACAAACTGCAAGTTCTGGGGCCTTGGTGCTGACGGTACTGTAGGTGCTAACAAGAACTCCATCAAGATCATTGGTGACAACACAGACATGTACGCTCAGGCTTACTTTGACTATGACTCCAAGAAGTCCGGCGGCGTTACCATGTCCCATTTGCGTTTTGGTAAGAAGCCAATCAAATCCACATACCTGATTCATAAGGCAGACTTCGTTGCTTGCCACAACCCGTCCTATGTAAACAAATACAACATGGTACAGGAACTGGTAGACGGAGGTACCTTCCTTCTGAACTGCGCATGGGATATGGAAGGCCTTGAGAAACATTTGCCAGGCCAGGTAAAAGCATTCATCGCCAACCATGATATTAAATTCTACACCATTGACGGTGTAAAGATCGGTATTGAAACCGGCATGGGACCAACCCGTATCAACACTATCCTTCAGTCCGCATTCTTCAAGCTTACCGGCATCATTCCGGAGGAGCAGGCAATCGACCTTATGAAGGCTGCTGCAAAAGCAACTTACGGACGTAAAGGCGATGACGTTGTTCAGAAAAACTGGGCAGCTATCGACGAAGGTGCAAAACAGGTTGTTAAGATCGAAGTTCCGGAAAACTGGAAAGATGCAGCAGACGAAGGTCTGTTCATGGCTCATGCTGAGACCGGAAGAAAAGACGTTGTTGATTTCGTAAACAACATCCAGGCAAAAGTAAATGCTCAGGAAGGTAATTCCCTGCCTGTATCCGCATTTAAGGATTATGTAGACGGTACTACACCATCCGGTGCTTCCGCATACGAAAAACGTGGTATTGCTGTGAATATCCCTGTATGGCAGCCGGAAAACTGTATCCAGTGTAACCGCTGTGCATACGTCTGCCCGCACGCTGTTATCCGTCCTGTAGCTATGACTGCAGAGGAAGTGGCTGCTGCTCCGGAAGGAATGCAGACTCTGGATCTGACAGGAATGAAAGATTATAAATTCTCCATGACAGTATCCGCTCTTGACTGTACAGGATGCGGTTCCTGTGCAAATGTCTGCCCGGGCAAGAAAGGTGCCAAAGCTCTTGCTATGGAAAACCTGGAAGCTAACGCAGGCACTCAGAAATATTTCGATTATGCAGTAACTCTGCCTGAAAAAGCAGATGTTATCGCAAAATATAAAGAAGCTACTGTAAAAGGAAGCCAGTTCAAACAGCCGCTCCTTGAGTTCTCCGGAGCTTGTGCAGGCTGTGGTGAAACACCTTATGCAAAACTGATCACTCAGCTTTTTGGTGACAGAATGTATATTGCAAACGCTACAGGATGTTCCTCCATCTGGGGTAACTCCTCACCATCCACACCATACACTGTAAACGCTAAGGGACAGGGTCCTGCATGGGCAAACTCTCTGTTCGAAGATAATGCAGAGTTCGGTTATGGTATGCTCCTTGCACAGAAAGCAATCCGCGATGGTCTGAAAGCAAAAGTGGAAGACGTTGTTGCAAATGGAACAAACGAAGATGTAAAAGCTGCAGGCCAGGAATGGCTGGATACATTTGCTGTAGGTGCTGCAAATGGCGCTGCTACAGACAAATTGATCGCTGCTCTTGAAGCTTGCGGATGCGATAAAGCAAAAGAAATCCTTGTACAGAAAGACTTCCTGGCTAAGAAATCCCAGTGGATCTTCGGTGGTGACGGATGGGCATACGATATCGGATTCGGCGGTGTTGACCATGTTCTCGCAAGCGGACGTGACATCAACGTTATGGTATTCGATACAGAAGTTTACTCAAATACAGGCGGACAGTCCTCCAAGTCCACACCTACCGGTGCGATCGCTCAGTTCGCTGCAGGCGGTAAAGAAGTGAAGAAGAAAGATATGGCTTCCATCGCAATGAGCTACGGCTATGTATACGTTGCTCAGATTTCCATGGGTGCTGACTTCAATCAGACTGTAAAAGCAATCGCAGAAGCGGAAGCATATCCGGGACCATCCCTGATTATCGCTTATGCTCCATGTATCAACCATGGTATTAAGAAAGGTATGGCTAAGGCTCAGACTGAGGAAGAACTGGCAGTGAAGTGCGGATACTGGCACAACTTCAGATTCAACCCGGCAGCAGAAGGAAGCAAGTTCACCCTTGATTCCAAGGCTCCGAACATGGATGACTACCAGGCATTCCTTGACGGAGAAGTTCGTTACAACTCTCTGAAACGTCAGAATCCGGAAAAGGCAGCCAGACTGTTCGCAAAGAACGAATCTGAAGCTAAGGCAAGATATGAATATCTGAATAAACTCATCACTCTTTACGGGGAAGAATAATTCAGAATAGATCAAGGCCGCGGTACCTGTGTACCGCGGCTTTTCATCATAGCCTGATGCAGTTTTGGGAAAGAAGAAAAACAAGAGGAAGTGCACATGGGGATGTTATCGGTTATTATGCCTGCTTATAACGAAGAACTTATGATCGGAAAATCCTGCCGCGTATTGGCTGAATTGCTTGAAAATGCAAAGATTCCCTATGAATTGGTTCTGGTGGATGACGGATCAGGGGATCACACCTGGGAAGAAATCAAAAATGCAGGCAGAAAAAATTCCCACATTATGGGAGTCCATTTTTCCAGAAATTTCGGAAAAGAATCGGCTGTATTTGCAGGAATCGCCCAGGCAGGAGGAGACGTGGTCGCTGTTATGGACTGCGATCTGCAGCACCCGCCCGAAACCCTTTTGGAAATGTACAGGCTTTGGGAAGAGGGCTATGAAGTGATCGAAGGGGTAAAGGAAAGCCGCGGTCAGGAGAGTCTTCTTCATAAAAAAAGTGCAGGATTTTTCTATAAGATCATGTCCAAAGCCACAGGGGTGGATATGCAGAATGCTTCCGATTTTAAGATGCTGGACAGGAAAGCGGTGGACAGTATTCTTTCTATGCCGGAGCGCAATCTGTTTTTCCGGGCACTTTCCGGCTGGGTCGGTTTTCGGACTGCTTCTGTAAAATTTGAGGTGCAGGAGCGCCAGGCCGGAGAGTCCAAGTGGTCTGCCTGGTCGCTGGTAAAATATGCCTTCACCAATATTGTAGCTTTTACAACTATCCCATTACAGTTTGTCACATTGGGAGGCCTGGCGTGTTTTTTGATTTCTCTGATATTGACCGTGTATTCTCTGGTGCAGTATTTCAGAGGCCATGCAGTGGAGGGATATACCACCATTTTGATTATGCTGCTGTTTATCGGCAGCGCTGTGATGATGAGCCTTGGCGTGATCGGATATTACATTTCCAAGATCTATGAAGAAGTGAAACGCCGTCCGCGATATCTGATTTCCCAGATGATGCGGGGCGGGGAAGATGTTTCTGCTGAGGCAAAAAAGGATGGAAATTAAGAGGAAGGAACACATGAAAAAACTGATAAAATCGTTGTATGAAAGCTCTGTGGTACGGTACGTATTTTTTGGCGGATGTACCACACTATTGAATATGGTCAGCTTTGCTGCTTTGAGAAAGCTTCTGCATGTGGAATTGAATACTGCCAACGTGATTTCCATTATTCTTTCCATTTTATTTGCGTATGTGGTCAATTCCCTGTATGTATTTCAGGATCGCTGCGGATCCCTGAGGGCGCATATTCAGCCATTCTGCAAATTTATCAGTGCAAGGATGATTACCATGGTCATTGAGATCGGCGGTGTCTGGCTTTTGGTGCAGGTCCTGGGAATACAGGATCTGATAGGAAAATTCCTGACACAGTTTGTTGTCATGGCTTTAAATTATATATTCAGTAAATTTTTCGTATTTACTACAGGAAGAAAGCGTGATGGATGAATCTATTGCGCTTTATTTCTGATTGTGATAAAATTTCTAAAGATTGCCGGCAGTCACGGTATGTCCAGGCATGTTTTGTTCTGGAGGAAATGCTGGAGGATGCTGCGGAAGAATCAGACGGGAGGATAAAGAGATGACATTACAGGAAGCAGTTGCACAAATAAAACCGTTGGATCAAAATGCCATGGAGACAGCGAAAAGACGATGGGACAGTATTGCAAAGCCCCTGCATTCTTTAGGAAAAATGGAAGATATCATTGTTCAGATCGCGGGAATTACCGGAACCCCCGATATTGATATCCGCAAAAAAGCCCTGGTTGCCATGTGCGCGGATAATGGCGTTGTGGAGGAGGGGGTTACCCAGACAGGGCAGGAGATTACGGCTCTTGTGGCGAATAATTTCCAGGCGGGAATCAGCACGGTTTGCATCATGTGCCAGGAATATGGGGTGGACGTTCATCCCGTGGATGTGGGAATGGTTACGGATACCACAGTCCGCACAGACCTGAAGGTTGCCTATGGGACAAAAAATATGGCAAAGGAACCTGCCATGACCAGGGAACAGGCAGTCAGCTCCATTGAATCAGGCATTGCCATGGCCGTGGAGCTGAAAGAAAAAGGATATCGAATGCTTGCAACCGGTGAAATGGGAATCGGAAATACTACCACCAGCAGTGCCGTTGCGTCTGTTCTTCTGAACCAGAGTGTGGAAGCTATGACAGGAAGAGGGGCAGGGCTTTCCAGCGAAGGACTTGTCCGGAAAATAAATGCCATAAAAAGAGCCATCGAGATCAACAAGCCGGATCCGGCAGATGCAATCGATGTGCTGGCTAAGGTGGGAGGCTTTGATATTGGAGGAATGGCAGGAGTATTCTTAGGTGGAGCTGCCCTTGGGATGCCGGTTCTGATGGATGGGTTTATTTCCTGTGTATCTGCACTTGTGGCAGGAAGTATTTGCCCGGGAGCTCTGGATTATATGATTGCCTCTCATGTTTCCAAGGAGCCGGCAGCACATATGATTCTGGAACGTCTGGGAAAGGAGGCTGTGCTTCACGCAGACATGTGTCTTGGAGAGGGAACCGGTGCTATCACTCTGGTGCCTTTTCTTGATCTGGGTGCAAAGATTTATCATACGGAGAGTACGTTTGAGGACATCCATATGGATCAGTATGAGGAGTTGAAATAAATGCTTGTGCTGGTTACCGGAGGAAGCGGGAGCGGCAAGTCTGCATTTGCAGAGAACAGGGTGCTGTCTCTTGGCTTACATCAAAGAATTTACATAGCAACCATGTTTCCCTTTGACGAGGAAAGCCACAAAAGGATTGATCGCCACAGAAAGATGCGATCCGGAAAAGGCTTCGAAACGGTGGAATGCTATACAGGACTGAAAAATCAGGAGCTGCCAAAAGATTGTGTAGTCCTTTTGGAATGTATGTCCAATCTTACAGCCAATGAGATGTTTCAGGAGAATGGGGCAGGGGAGCATACAGTGGAGGAAATCCTGAAGGGAATCCGTCATTTGCAGGAGACTGCCTCTCATGTAGTCATTGTGACAAATGAGATTTTTTCGGAAGCAGCGTTTTATGAAGGGGAAACCGGGCTTTATCAGAAATATCTGGGAGAACTGAACCAGAAAATCGGGGCAGCGGCGGACGAGGTTGTGGAAGTCGTTTATGGAATTCCCATTTATCATAAAAAGACAGCAATCAGCAAGGAGGAGCACCTAAAATGAAAAGTCTATGGAACAGCTTTAAAATCGCATTTTCCATGTTTTCTAAGATTCCTATGCCCCAGGCAGAGTGGACGAAGGATAATATGAAATATATGTTTTGCTTCTTTCCGTTTATTGGAGCCGTGATTGCAGGAATCACCCTTCTGGCTGCGCATGCAGGCAGGCGTTTCGGGTTTGACCGGAATTTTGTAGCAGTGATCCTGGTCCTGATTCCGGTTCTGGTCACAGGAGGTATCCATGTGGACGGACTTTTGGATACGGCGGATGCCATGAGTTCCTGGCAGGAGAGAAAGAGGCGTCTGGAGATTCTGAAGGATTCCAATGCAGGCGCATTTGCAGTCATTACGGCCTGTGTATATTTTCTGGTCTGGTATGGAGCATACAGCCAGATGGAAGACCACTTTCTGGCAATCTGCGTAATGTGTGCCGGTTTTATGGTGTCCCGGTGTCTTTCTGCACTGGGGGTCATTCTGATTCCAAAAGCAAAAGAGGACGGGACTGTGGCAGAATTTTCCAAAAAAGCGGAGGATAAGACAGTAAGAAATGTTTTGATCGTCTATTTGATTCTGCTTTTGGCACTGATGGTGTGGATCCATCCGGTTCTGGGAATTTCTGCATTTGCCTGCGGAATTTTGGTATTTTTGTATTACCGCAGCATGGCCATGGAATATTTCGGCGGAACGACCGGGGATCTGGCCGGCTTTTTCCTGTGTACCTGTGAGGCAGGGATGGCACTGGTTCTTGCAGTTTTATCGAACTTTATAGGAGTATCATAAAATGGAAATGATCATCGGAGGGGCTTTTCAGGGGAAAAGTACCTATGCAGAACAAAACTATCCCGGAGTCCAATGGGTATCCGGGGAAAAGATCAATAAAGAGGAGCTTTTTCAAGCGGAAGGGGTTCTGGGCTTTCATCAATATATCAGAAGAGAAATGCAGGCAGGAAACGAGGTAAAAGAGCTTGTCGGGGAACTGATCCAAAAGAACCCGGGAGTCATTCTGGTTTCTGATGAGGTGGGCTGCGGTGTGGTTCCCATAGATGCTTTTGACAGGGCATATAGGGAAGCAGTGGGCCGTGTGTGCACGGAACTTGCTGCTTACAGCAGCCGCGTGATACGTGTGGTGTGCGGAATCGGGACGGTGATAAAAGATGCTTAAGATTTGGCTGCTCCGCCATGGAATGACGGAGGGAAACCGCCACGGACGGTATATTGGCATAACAGATGAGCCTCTTTGCCCGGAAGGAAGGACTTTCCTGCAGAAAATGTCCTATCCTCTTCCGGAAAAAGTCTATGTAAGTCCTTTGATGCGATGCAGGGAGACTGCGGAACTTCTGTTTCCGGGAGTTTTTCCGGAGGTTATCCGGGAGCTTCGGGAATGTGATTTCGGGGATTTTGAAAATAGAAATTATCAGGAATTGTCTCAGAATGAAGATTATCAGGCATGGATTGACAGCAACGGACTTCTTCCCTTTCCGGGAGGGGAAAGCAGAGAAGGATTTTTGGAACGCTCCTTAAGAGGCTTTGAGACTGCGGTTACAGACTGCATCCGTGGGAATCTTTCCTTTGCTGCAATGGTCATCCACGGGGGAACGATCATGAATATTATGGAACAATATGCAGTTCCCAAGCGTTCTTTTTATGAGTGGCATGTAAAAAACGGCGGAGGCTATCTGGTAGAGCTGGATCCTTGGAAATGGCAGGCGGGTGTGAAAGAACTTCGCCTGTGCGGCGAAGCGTGTTTGAAATAGCGTAATAGGGAGAGAATGTTCCGGGAAGAATACAAAGACGGAGGGATGAAAATGAATCAGAACTGGCAAAGAATCGATTTAAAAATGAGAGCGAAAGAGGCTTTTCGAAAGAATTACTGGGCGGCAGTGATCGTGTCACTGGTCGTAATCCTGGTAACATCCGGCGGCGGGGCAGGGAATGGGAGAAGAGCATATACTACCGTGCAGGATTCTTATGATGGAATCATCCATGGAGATTATTTTGACCATGACTTAAACTCGAAAACAGAAGAATTTCTGGATTCTCTGGACGCACCTGCAGCCTGGGGACTTGGACTTCTGATCTCTGCATTTACGCTGATTGCAGGAATCGTGATCGTGGCGTTCAAAACTTTTATCGGAAATGTTCTGGAGGTTGGAGGACGGAAGTTTTATATCGAAAATCTGTATTCAAAGCCAAAGGCAGGCAGACTTGCCTATGGATTTACTTCCGGGTATTATACGAATGTGGTAAAGGTGATGTTTTTGCGTGGTCTGTTCATTTTCCTCTGGGGGCTGCTTTTTGTGATTCCCGGTATCATCAAAGCTTATGAATACTATATGGTTCCCTATCTCCTGGCAGAATATCCGGACATGACCTGGAAGGAGGCAGCTTCCCGCAGCCGCGATATGATGTATGGAAACAAAATGGATACCTTTATTCTGGAACTGTCCTTTATTCCCTGGCATATTTTATCCGGGATTACAGGAGGCATTGTAGGACTTTTTTATGTAAATCCCTATATTGACGCCACAAAGGCAGAACTTTATGATGTTCTGGCTGTGACACAGAGCGGCGCACAGAACTGGTGAATTCCTGAAAGGACAGGATAATTCTGAGGAGCCATAAAAAATAAGAGGAATAGAAGCGCCCTTCAGTGCATATAATGGGAGAAGCAATTTGGAAAGGATTGGATTATGGATAAATATGCCATTGCACAGGGAATCCTGATTCCATTTCTGGGAACTTCTCTCGGGGCTGCCTGTGTGCTGTTTTTAAAGCGTGTTTTAAGTCCGTTATTGGAAAAAGCAATGAACGGTTTTGCTGCGGGAGTGATGGTGGCGGCTTCTGTCTGGAGCCTTCTACTTCCATCCATTGAGCAGTCAGAGCCAATGGGAAAATGGGCGTTTGTGCCTGCTGCGGCAGGCTTTGCAGGCGGGATCGCATTCCTGTTGGTATTAGATCATGTCATTCCCCATCTGAATGCAAACAGTAAGAGGGAGGAAGGCCCCAAAAGCAAAATGAAACGAACGACCATGCTGGTGCTTGCAGTCACACTTCACAATATTCCGGAGGGGATGGCTGTGGGCGCTGTTTATGCAGGACTTTTGGCAGGAAATCAGAAGATTACGCTGATGGGAGCCATGGCTCTTTCCATTGGCATTGCGATTCAGAATTTTCCTGAGGGAGCAATTATTTCCCTGCCCCTTCGAGCAGAGGGGATGAAAAAGGGAAGAGCATTTTTGTGCGGAGTGCTTTCAGGAACAGTGGAGCCTGTGGGGGCTTTGCTTACTATATGGGCTGCCGGTATGATCGTTCCGGTGCTTCCTTATCTTCTGAGCTTTGCAGCAGGAGCTATGATGTATGTGGTTGTGGATGAACTGATTCCGGAAATGGGGCAGGAGCAGAGAATCAACACAGGTACGATTCTGTTTGCTGCGGGATTTTTGATTATGATGGTGCTGGATGTGGCATTGGGGTAATAAAAAGGAGGAAATCAAAATGGCAAATATCTATAAAGGAGCCATGGAGCTTATCGGAAATACTCCCCTGATGGAGATTACCAATATTGAAAAAGAACTGGGACTTGGCGCTTCTGTGCTGGTGAAACTGGAATATCTGAATCCTGCCGGAAGTGTGAAGGACAGAGTTGCCAGATTCATGATCGAGGATGCGGAAAAGAAGGGGCTTTTAAAAGAAGGCTCCGTGATCATTGAGCCAACGTCCGGAAATACCGGCATCGGGCTGGCATCTATTGCAGCATCCAAAGGATACCGCATGATTTTGACTATGCCGGATACCATGAGTGTGGAGAGAAGGAATATTCTGAAGGCTTATGGTGCAGAGATCGTTCTCACGGAGGGTGCAAAGGGAATGCAGGGAGCCATTGACAAGGCAGAAGAGCTTGCAGCGGAAATCCCGGGAGGATTTATTCCCGGGCAGTTTGTAAACCCGGCAAATCCGGAGGCTCATAGACGTACCACCGGACCGGAAATCTGGAAAGACACCGATGGAAACGTGGATATTTTTATTGCAGGTGTGGGAACAGGCGGAACCCTTACCGGTACAGGGGAATATCTGAAATCCAGGAATCCGGATATTAAGATCGTGGCTTTGGAGCCGAAAGACTCTCCTGTGCTTTCCGAAGGAAAGAGTGGTCCTCATAAAATTCAGGGAATTGGAGCAAACTTTGTACCCGAAGTATTAAATACGGAAATTTATGATGAAATTTTCCTGGCAGAAAGTGAGGATGCCTTTGCTGCAGCAAAGCTCCTGGCAAAAAAAGAAGGGGTTCTGGTAGGAATTTCTTCCGGAGCTGTTCTTCATGCAGCCATTATTTATGCGAAAAAGCCAGAAAACAAAGGAAAGACTATTGTGGCCCTCCTTCCGGACAGCGGTGACCGCTATTATTCAACGCCGTTATTTCTATAATTGAATTTTGGGGATTTTTTTTATGGCCGGGCGGATGCTTCCCTATGAGGAAGGTCTGCCCGGCCAGTTTTGCTCATGAAATGTCGAAATTTGTCAAAATTTATGGAGTATTCATTGCAGGAGGGAGGGTACCCTGTTATAATCATTTTATATCTGGTTTCATGCATGCCGGAATGAAAGTGCCCGGACTTGATGGAATGTGACATAAAAGGAGAAGGAAAATGGGATATAGCGGATATGAAATCCTGTGGCTGTTTTTTGTATATTCATTCTTTGGATGGATTCTGGAAACCGTGTCGGCGGCTGTAAAGCGGAAACGTTTTGTAAACAGAGGCCTGGTGAATGCACCGCTTTGTGTAATCTATGGAATCGGTGCCGGGCTCATTACGGTGTTCTTTCAGGAACTGTCCGGTTTCTGGCTGTTTGCCTGCTCTGTGATTGTAACAACACTTCTGGAATGGACGGCGGGGCATTTGATTGAACGGCTATATCACGAGCGGTGGTGGGATTATTCCGGAAACCGGTATCATCTGGATGGTTATATTTGTGTCCGGGCTTCTGCTTTATGGGGGGGACTGGCTCTGGTGATGATGTATTGGGGTAATCCTTTTCTGGTAAGAATTTTTGGATTGATCCCGGAGCTTCCCCGGATGATTGTTCTTTTGAGCCTTTTGATCGTGCTTGGATTGGATGCTGCGGCTACGCTGATCATTATGCAGGGCCGCAGTAAGCGGATGGAGCAGTGGGAAGCGGTAGATCAGTGGCTGACAGGAGTCAGTTCCCGGCTTGGAAGAGAAATTTATACCCGTGTGGATGCCCGTATTCAAAAGGCATATTCTGTGGAACGTCTTCCGAAGGAGAGGGAAAAGGTTCCTGATGTATTTGCTTACGGATGCAGTCCGGATAAGATCGTATGGCTTTTTGTGATCGGAGCATTTTTAGGAGATCTGATTGAAACCGTTTTCTGCAGATTTTCCATGGGCAGATGGATGAGCAGAAGCAGTGTGGTCTGGGGTCCCTTCAGTATTGTCTGGGGGCTTGCTATCGCAGCGGCGACATTGCTTTTGTACAGGTATAGGGATCGTTCCAGCTTCTTTCTTTTTACAGTAGGGACTTGTCTTGGCGGCGTTTATGAATATCTTTGCAGTGTATTCACGGAGCTGATTTTTGGGAAGATCTTTTGGGATTACAGCCATTTTCCTTTTAATCTTGGAGGACGTGTCAATCTTTTGTTCTGCTTTTTCTGGGGAATTGCGGCGGTTGTGTGGATGAAGCTTCTGTATCCCCGGGCGTCCTGCCTGATTGAAAAAATGCCTGTAAAAGCCGGAAAGGCTATTACTTGGATCCTGATTATTTTTATGTGCTTAAATATGCTGGTGTCCTGTATGGCTTTGGTGCGAAGTGAACAGAGGGAGAAAGGCGTTGAACCCAAAAGCGGGTGGCAGAAAATAATGGATGAGCGTTTTGACGATGAAACCCTGGATAAGATTTATCCAAATGCCAAAACGCCCAAATAGAGATCATTATTTAAGGAAAAGATGAATCAGCCGGTCATTGATCTTTTTGTACGGCTGATAGCGCATAGGCAGATCAAGCCATAATTTTTTATCCACAATGCTTTTGGAGTGGGAAAAGGTCTGAAAGCCTTCTTTGCCGTGATAGCTTCCCATGCCGCTTTCGCCGAATCCGCCGAAGCCCATTTCCGTGGTAGCCAGGTGGATGATGGTATCATTGACGCATCCGCCTCCAAAGCCGCAGCGGGAAGTAACTTTGCGGGCATTTTCCTTATCTCTTGTAAAAAGGTACAAAGCAAGGGGATGGGCCATGGAATTGATCTTTTGGATGGCCTCGTCCAGACTCTGGTAAGTGAGGATCGGAAGTACAGGCCCGAAAATCTCCTGCTGCATCACTTTGTCCTCAAATGTAACCGAATCCATGATGGTGGGTTCGATCTTCAGAGAATCTGGGCTGCTGTTCCCGCCGAGCACTACTTTTGCGGGATCGATCAGGCCGAGGATCCGGTCAAAGTGTTTTTGATTAATGATCTTTCCGTAGTCCTGACTGGCAAGAGGCAAACTGCCGTATTGCTTTTCTACCTGTTTTTTCAGTTCTGCGAGGAGAGCGTCCTTTATGGTAATGTCGCAGAAAATATAATCCGGGGCAACACATGTCTGGCCGCAATTTAAATATTTGCCGAAGACGATTCGTTTAGCTGCAAGGCGGAGGTCTGCAGTTTTGTCTACAATGCAGGGGCTTTTGCCTCCAAGCTCCAGCGTGACGGGAGTGAGGCCGGCAGAGGCTTTTTTCATGACTTCCCGTCCCACAGCCTGGCTTCCGGTAAAGAAGATATAGTCAAAATGTTCCTCAAGAAGGCAGGTGTTTTCGGCTCTTCCCCCGGTAACCACAGCAACATATTCCGGAGGAAAGCATTCCTGGATAATATGGGCAACAATCTCACTGGTATAAGGAGAATAGGCACTGGGCTTCAGGACTACGGTATTTCCTGCTGCCAGGGCGTCCACCAGGGGCTCCATTGTCAGAAGGAAGGGATAGTTCCAGGGACTCATGACTAGGACAACACCGTAGGGGGAGGGCTTTTTATAGCTTCTGGAGTGAAACTGGGCAAGGGGCGTGAGAACCGTTTTTTCTTTGGAAAAGGCCTTTGCATGGCGGAGCATATAAGTGATCTCATTTAGAACAAGGCCTGTTTCGCACATATAGCTTTCAAAAGAGCTTTTGCCAAGGTCTGTCTGAATGGCGCGGCTGATATCCTCCTGGTGAACCTGTATACAGGTTTTCAGCCTGCGCAGGGCATCCAGCCTGTGAGAAATATCAAGGGTTGCACCTGTGTAAAAATAAGCTCTCTGGCGTGAGATGATCTCTTGGATTTCTGTTTTATTCATAGTCGCTATCCTCCATAAGGTCTCTGTAAAACTGTTCCAGTTCCTGTGCGTCCATCAGGACCGGCACAGGGTAAAGGGGATTTGCCTCTTTATCCGCATAATGGGAAAGCTTGGGAATGTCCTGCTCTTTCATCTCTTTTACGGTATCTCCGATTCCAAAGCGTTTTTTCATCTCTTTAATGGCCAGGATAAACTCTGCGGCTGCCGCTTCATAAGGCGTATCTGCTGAGGCCACACCGGCCTCCACTGCCAGGCGGTACAGCTTTTTATGAATGGAAGGACCGTAGGCTTCCAGTACATGCGGAAGGAGAATGGCATTGGCAAGTCCATGGGGTACATTATACTCCCCGCCAAGAGAATGGGCAACTGCATGTACATAGCCTACATAAGATTTTGTAAAAGCGCAGCCTGCATAAAAAGAGGCTTTCAGCATATTTTTCCGTGCTTCCACGTTGCTTCCGTCTGTATAGGCAGTATCCAGATTTTCAAAGATGAGCTTTACTGCGCGCAGGGCATCCCGCCTGGTATCCGGCATGGTAGAATTTCCGATATACGCCTCCACCGCATGGGTAAGGGCATCCATTCCTGTGGTGGCTGTGATAGAGGGCGGAAGGCTTAAGGTAACCTTGGGGTCCAGTACAGCATATCTGGGAATCAGAGGAAAATCGTTGATGGCGTATTTGTGTCTTGTTTCTGCATCGGTAATGACAGCCGCCAGGGTGGTTTCGCTTCCCGTTCCTGCAGTGGTGGGAATGGCGATGAGCAGCGGAAGTTTCTTATGTACCTTTAAAATTCCTTTCATTTTGGATAAGGGCTGATGAGGTTTTGCGATTCGGGCGCCCACGGCTTTGGCACAGTCCATGCTGGAGCCTCCGCCGAAACCAATGATGGCATCGCAGTAATTGGAACGGTACATTTCCACACCATCTGCTACATTGGCAGTGGTGGGATTGGCTACGGTTTCATCATAAAGAAAATAGGGAAGGCCATGCCGGGTCAGGGCTTTTTCAAGGCGCTTCGTGAGGCCGTGGGAACGGATTCCTGCATCCGTGATAATCAGAGGCCGCTGGCAATGGTGTTTTTCCAGAACGTCCGGGATGTCCTTTACGCTGGATAGGATTTTCGGCTTTCTGTAGGGCAGAAAGGGAAGGGCAATTTTGAACAGGGTCTGAAAGGAACGGCAATATGCTTTTCTTAATTTGTTCATAATAAAATCTCCTGAATGATTCGTTAAAATAAAGTACCATTCTATTTTAATCAATTTATTTTGAAAATCAAGATATTTTTTGCAGAGTTTGACATGATTTCCGCAAAAAGTTATAATTACAGGAAAGAAAAGAAGAGAGAGGTGTAAAATGGAACAGATCGTAAAAGAACTTTTTGAATTGCAGGATAAAGAATATCAGGCTTTTCACACAAAGCTGATTCCCAATATTCCGCCGGAGCGGATCATCGGCGTGCGCACTCCGGTACTTCGGAAATATGCAAAAGAAGTAGGAAAGCGTAAAGAGGCAAAAGTATTTCTTTCGGAGCTTCCCCATTATTATTATGAGGAAAATAATCTTCATGGATTCCTTTTGTCAATCCTTTATAAAGAACCGGAAGAGCTTCTGGATAGGCTGGATGAGTTTCTTCCCTATGTGGATAACTGGGCGACCTGTGACACCATGTCTCCCAAGGCTTTTAAAAAGAACCTCCCTCTTGTTTATGAAAGAGTGAAGAGATGGCTGAAAAGTGAGCACATTTATGCAGTAAGATTCGGGATCGTGACGCTGCTGGGTTATTTTCTGGATGAAGCCTTTGAACCGGAAATGCTGCAGCTTGTGGCTGAGGTAAAGTCAGAGGATTATTACGTTAAAATGGCAGCAGCCTGGTATTTCAGCATGGCACTGGTGAAGCAGTATGATGCGGCGATTCCTTATATCCGGGAGAAAAAGCTGGCCCCCTGGACGCATAACAAAGCAATCCAGAAGGCCATTGAAAGCTACCGTATTCCAAAAGAAACCAAGGATTATCTCCGAAGCCTGAAGATAAAAACCAGGTAATTTCAGGGAGAATCATTATTAAAACTGATGTTTTGCAGCATCTTCTTCCACCAGGCGTACGGTTTCGCCGGAGGGGTTGGAGATGACTGCGGCTGCGATTACTTCACAGGGTGGATTTTCGCGGATACTGTCAACTGCGGCTGTTACGGCGGCAACATCACCGCTTAAAAATACAGTAGCATGTCCGCCGCATTTGGTATTCCATGTACGGAAAGAAACTTCGGAGGCCTTCAGCATCTGATCCACAACCAGGATGGCATTGCTGCTTCCAAGAACCTCTACTAATCCAAAAGCTCCATATGTCATAATTTTATCCTCACTTTATTTGTTGATGGTCATATTCAGCGCAACTTCCGTATCAGCGGTAGGAGATGCGATCACTGTGTGATGTACGATCTTTGCCAGTGGTTTGGCCGTCTCAAGGGCAACCTCCATGGCAGCATTCACATCGGATACAGACCCTCTCATTTTGACACAGGCACCGCTTTTCAGACGATTTCGCTCTACACTCTGGATTTTTACATTTGCTGCCTTGGAAGCAGCATCAAGGGCTACAAAGCATGCCACCAGGTTATCCAGCTCAAACACACCTACTGCCATGCCGTCATATTTCTCTGCCATAATACCTCCCGATATTCCATGAATCATGTTTATTGTGGTTTCGTAACTGTTCAGTATCTTCAAAGTTACCTGCTGAATCGTTACATGGTTTCTAAATGATGATTATCTTTAGTATACCTGCTTCAGCTGAAAATTACAAGCTCTAAACACCTTTTATGACAATTTATGGATAAACAGCCCGCTGCGGAGCTTGGGTTCAAACCAGGTGGATTTTGGGGGCATCAGTTTGCCTTCGTCTGCAATTTTCATCAGATCCTCCATGGAGGTGGGATACATGGCAAAAGCGACGCCTTTTGTTTTATCTGCCATTTCTGCCAGTTCGCTTAATTTATGATTTCCTCCCACAAAGCGGATCCTCTGGTCTGTTCGTGGATCCTGAATGCCTAGAACAACGGAAAGGACCTTTCTCTGAAGGATGGATACATCCAGCTGTCCGACCACATCTTCTTTTTCAAAAACATCCTCCCAGGCTTTTAAGTGGTACCATTCCCCTCCGACATACATTCCCATACAGTGCTTCTCCACAGGTTTACAGGGAAAGCCCGGCATAAGCATCAGTTCAAAATTGAATTTCAGGCTTCCTAAAAATGCTTTTTCATCCAGGCCGTTTAAGTCCCGGACAACCCGATTGTAGGGAAGAATCGTCAGTTCATCATAAGGGAACACTACAGAGAGAAAATAGTTAAATTCTTCGTCTCCCGTGTAATCAGGGTGTTCTGTTCTTCTCTTCAGTCCAACTTTTACTGCGGATGCAGCGCGATGATGGCCGTCTGCTATGTAAATTGAGGAAATCTTTTCGAACTCCTGACGAATGAGCCGGTTTTCCTCCACATTGTCAATGACCCATACGCGATGCCTGATCTCATCCTCTGCGACAAAATCATAAACGGCATCGTGCTCCTCTTTCCATTGCTTTACAAGGGAGAAAAGCTCCGGAGTATATCTGCATGCCAGATAAATGGGACCCGTGTTGGCATCACACACATCCACATGGCGGATCCGATCCTGCTCCTTATCCTCCCTGGTAAGCTCATGTTTTTTAACGATTCCGTTCATATAATCCTCAATGGAACTGCAGCCTACGATCCCGGTCTGTGTTTTTCCTTTTCTGGTCAGCTCGTAAAGATAATAGCAGGGAGCAGCTTCCTGAATAAGAATGCCCTTTTCCTCCATGCCTTTCAGATTTTCACGTGCCTTTTCGTAAACCTTTGCATCATATAGATCCGTATCCGGGCTTAAATCCATCTCTGCACGGTCCACATGCAGAAAGGAATCCGGATTCTTTTCTCCAATTGCACGTGCCTCTTCCCGGTCTACCACATCATAGGGGAGCGCTGCCACCTTCTCTGCCATCTTCGGCGTTGGCCTCAATGCGCGAAATGCCTGAAATACTGCCATAATAAACTCCTCTCATCCATTTTTCCAATGGAATTTTATTTCCGAAATTGTTTCTATTTTAGCACATCCGGGAGATCCTTGCAAATCCTCCCGACATTTTGTATAATAAAAAAGACATTTTCACTGGGTGGGGAAGGAGTTTCCATGGCAAAAAAGAAGGTTTATGCTGTAAAAAAAGGCAGACAAATTGGTTTGTTTTATTCCTGGGATGAGTGCAGCCGCTCGGTAAGCGGATATCCGGGAGCAGAGTACAAAGGATTCGCAACGGAAGAGGAAGCAAGTGCATATTTAGGAGTGAAAACACAGGAAACAGAAGCAAAGGATGTCAGGGAATCTGATGAGGATCGGGTTATTGCTTATGTAGACGGCAGCTATGATCAAAAGATAGGAAAATATTCTTTTGGGTGCATTCTTCTGACTCCGGGAGGAGAAATAATTAAGGAATCAGGAAATGGAGATAATCCGGATTCACTGGCAATCCGGAATGTTGCAGGAGAAATGCTTGGTGCAATGTATGCTGCGCAGTGGGCGATCAGGAATGGGTATAAAGCATTGGAACTGCGCTATGATTATGCGGGAATTGAAAAATGGGCGCTGGGAGAATGGAAGACGAACAATGCGCTGACGCAAAAATATGCAGAATATATGAAGAGCAGGCAGAAATTTCTCCGGATCACCTATCAAAAAGTAAAAGCGCATTCCGGTGATCATTACAATGAAGAAGCGGATAAACTGGCGAAAGAAGCACTGACAAACGGAGCCGGGATTCCGAAAATTTAAAAAAGTATGCTGACATGAAAAAAGCACTATCTCTGATGAGCGATAGTGCTTTTGCCTTTATGTATTCATTTTTTATGTGAATTTACATAAGTTCCACAATACGCCCTTTTTCCTGGTCATAGCGGCAGTATTTCCCTTTTTCGGAAATAAAGGGCTGGTAGGTATTATTCTTCACATCCTTTACATAGACAATGCCTGTAGCAATCATCTGAACCAGGGAGAAGCGTTCGCTTAAGCTGGATATCCACTCATAGGTTTTATTTTTGGAGGAATCGGCCATGATCAGATTATAGCCGTCCTCACAGGCTTCCAGTGAGAAATAAATCTTTTCCGCTTTTTTCGGACTTGAAAATACCTGGCTGACGATATAGGAAGAGAAATTCTTCTCTACAAAATCGTGAAATGTGTCTGTCGTGTAGGTGATGCCGGAGACCTCGTCCGTAATCTTGTCTCCGCGGTCAAGGCGAGTCTTAATGATTCGAAGTACCTCTACTGACCAGTTAATAAAAGAAATACTGCTGTATTCCATACATTCCAGCAATGTGCTGATCAATTTTTTTGACAGGATACCGGACTGGACTGCTTCGTTATATAATTCCTGATTCATAATATTCTCTTCCTTTCGTGTAATCTCCCTGCAGAATCATATCTGCTCTTTCTGTAATTATAATTCCGGAAAATGGTAATTGCAAGCAAAAGGTTTGGGAAAAGTGTAAAAGAGAAATTATGGAATTGAAAAAAGGTGCGGGATATTGTATTCTGGTAAAAAGAAGATAGAAAAGGGTGATAGTGATGAATGACAATGGAGAAATCATAGAGGAATTTTTATCAGGTTTTTGCAGAACCTTAAACGGAACACAATCCGTATGCTGTGAGTATTCCGAAGAAAACGGAGAAAGAATACTGGAATTTATGGACTGCGCCCATGCATCTTGTCTTCACAGGGGAGCCTGTGAAATATACAAAGAAGCCGTAAGAATGGGAAGAGAGCGGGAATAAGCGTCTGCGGTACCAATCGTAACAATAGAATTGTCTTGAAAACAAAGAAAAGGAGTAATTGATTTATGGGATTGATGAAAGCATTGGTAAAATCAGTAAAAGGCACCTTATCGGATCAATGGAAGGAATTTTTTTATTGCGATTCCATGCCAGCAGACGTTTTAATGACCAGAGCGCATAAAAAGGTTCAGGGAAGGGGCGGAAACCGGGGCAATGATAATGTGATTACAAATGAATCCGTGATCGCGGTCAGCGACGGGCAGTGCATGCTGATCGTGGATCAGGGAAAAGTCGTGGATTTTTGTGCAGAACCCGGGGAATATATTTATGATGTGTCCACAGAACCGTCCCTGTTCTGCGGAAATCTGGATGACGGAATCGCTGCTGTGTTTGAAAATATCGGAAAACGATTTGCATTTGGAGGCGAAGCGGCGAAGGACCAGAGGGTTTATTATATCAACACCAAAGAACTGGCAGGAAATAAATACGGGACGCCAAGCCCCGTACCTTTCCGCGTGCTGGATGCCAAAATTGGACTGGATATTGATATTTCCATTCGCTGTTTCGGAGAATACAGCTACAGGATCTCCAATCCCATATTGTTTTATACCAATGTCTGCGGCAATGTGAAGCAGGAATTTACCAGGGAGGAACTGGACGGGCAGTTAAAGAGCGAGCTGATGACAGCGCTTCAGCCTGCTTTTGCCAGAATCTCGGAAATGGGCATCCGTTACAGCGCTCTTCCCGGCCATACGGCAGAACTTGCAAAAGTGCTGAACCAGGTGCTTTCCGAAAAATGGAGAAGCCTCAGAGGAATTGAAATCGTTTCTCTGGGAGTTTCCAGCGTAAAAGCATCTGAAGAAGATGAAAATATGATCAAAGAATTGCAGAAGAGCGCCGTTTTACGTGATCCCGGGATGGCGGCTGCCCATATGGTTGGTGCCCAGGCTTCGGCCATGCAATCTGCTGCAGCCAACAAAAATGCGGGATCCATGATGGCGTTTGCAGGAATGAATATGGCAGCAAATGCAGGAGGGGTGAATGTGCAGGATCTTTTTGCAGCCAGTCAGGCACAGCAGGCGCAAGGGCAACGGTTCCCTTCCCAAAAGGGAACCTGGACCTGCAAATGCGGTACGGTAAATCAGGGAAAATTCTGCCTGGAATGCGGAAAGCCGAAGCCCGCAGAAGGGGAATGGATCTGCTCCTGCGGAACTGTCAATACAGGGAAATTCTGCAGCGAATGCGGAAGCCCAAGGCCCCAGGGAGAATGGATCTGCTCCTGCGGTACTGTGAATACCGGAAAATTCTGCAGCGAGTGCGGAAAACCCCGCCAGTCATGATGACAGACCGGATAGTACGAAATGAGGTGACACATAGTGAGTGTTGTAAATTACCAATGTCCTAATTGTTCTGCAGGGCTTAGTTTTGACAGTAAAACGCAGAAGATGGTGTGTGAGTTTTGCGACAGTTCCTTTACCGTAGAAGAACTGGAAAAGATAAAGGAACAGGAACTTCGGGAAGCTGCGGAAGAGAAAAGCGGGCACTGGGAGGGATTTTCACCTGAACAGTGGCAGGAGGGGGATATGGCAGGAATGAAAGTATGGAACTGCCCTTCCTGCGGAGCAGAGCTCATTGCAGAGGAAACCACGGGAGCTATGAAATGCCCCTACTGTGATAATCCCATGGTCATGCCGGAACAATTTGACGGATTGTACCGCCCGGATTTTGTGATCCCCTTTAAAAAGTCCAAAAAAGATGCACTGGAAACCCTGAAGAAGCATTATCTGAACAAACCTCTTCTTCCCAGGGTGTTTAAAGAGGAAAATCACTTGGAGGAAGTCAAGGGGATGTATGTACCTTTCTGGCTGTATGATTTAAAGGCTTCCGGCAGATTTACCTATGAAGGAATCCATACCAGAATTTATGAGGACAGCAAATATCGTTATACGGAAAACAGCATCTTCCATATCACCCGAAAGGGAAGCATGGAATTTCAAAAGATTCCTGTGGACGGTTCCGAAAAAATAGACGATACCATGATGGAATCCATAGAACCCTTTGCTTATGAGGAAATGGAGCCATTTCAGCTTTCTTATTTGTCAGGCTATGCGGCGGATAAATATGATATGGAGCCGGATGAACTGACGGACCGGGTACATACCAGAGTGAAGAGCAGTATGCAGGAAATGTTTTTGGAGACTGTAAAAGGTTATGATGAAGTAAGAACGAAACAGGCAGATATGCGGATTTCAGAAAAGGGGGACGTGAAGTATGGCTTGTTCCCTGTATGGTTTTTGAATACCAGGTGGAACGGGCAGCAGTATACTTTTCTTATGAACGGCCAGACAGGGCGCATGACCGGGGATCTGCCTGTAGGCAGGGATCTTCTTGTGCAGTACTGGCTGAAACGCCACATCCCACTGACACTTATTCTGACTGCAGGCGCTGTGATTTTACGGCTTCTGGGGGTGATGTAGTATGACGAGGATAAAACGATACTTTTGCGCAGCAGTTTTTCTCATGGCTTTTCTGCCTGTCAATATTTCTGCAGCATCCGGTGCAGGAACTGACCGGGTATATGACGATTATCATGTTCTCAGTGAGGAAGAAGAGGCTGCGCTTAATCAGGAGCTGGAAGAAATCTATGATACCTGTGGATTTGAGGCTGTAATTCTTACCTCAGAGGATGTGCAGGAAGAGGAACGGATGTATGCTGCGAAGTTTATGCAGGAGCATGAGATTGGTTATGGAGAAAACAAGGACGGCATGTGTTTGTTTCACCAGCCGGGGAAAAGGAATATAGCCATTGTTTTCCGGGGAGAAGCCCAGGAGGCTTTTGATACCGGAATCCAGGATATTCTGCTGGATGACTGTACGGAATATTTAAAAGAGGATGACCCATACGGAGCTTATCAGGTGGTTTTAAAGGATTTAAAGGGAGGACTTTTGAGGTGGTCCTCCGGAAAATCCGTAAGACCCATGGATGTGGGCGGCGGGATCATTGGTTTTGCACTGGCAGCATTTTTTATTTCCCTGACAGTCTCGGCAGTTCCGGTATTTTTCATGGTCATGTACCAGAAGGGAAAGATGAAGACCATCCGGCAGAAGCCTGATGCAGACGATTATATTGAGAAAGACAGTATTTCTCTTGATGTGGAACGGGATATTTATGTGAGGACTGTGACAACCCGTACCCAGCTGCCGAAAGATGATGACCACTATTCCTCCGGCGGTTCCTCCGGCAGCTTTACCAGCGGGGGAGAAAGCTTCTCGGGTTCCAGCAGAAGCTATTAAGAAAATGCAGCTATTCCTGAGGAATCGTGAAAAAAGGCTTGCACAACATGGTATAAATAAGGTATTATGATAGGTAAAGTGAGCTTTGCCACGAAAGGAATGAATTTTGCTTGAAAGACAGCGATGTGTTTTCAAAGGAGGAAATATCATGAAGAAATACGGACTGCTGATTTTACTGCTGGGAATGATGCTGTGCATTCCGGGATGCGGATTTGACGATGGGGGAGAGGACATTACCGTTACCATTATTAAGGCTACCCCGACTCCGGAACCCACGCCGACTCCGGAAGTTACCCCAACACCGGAAGTAACGCCAACACCGGAACCGGTGATCGAGCAGACAGCCAGCGGTGTTAATATTACAAAACAGGACGGCACCTATTATGCAACAGCAGATCTGAACCTGCGTACAGACTGCAGCGCTGAAGCAGAGTTTATCACATCCGTTCCGTCAGGAACTGCCCTGACCAGTACGGGAGTCAGTGATAACGGATGGATTCAGGTCAATTATAATGGAACCGTCTGCTATGCGAGCGGTGATTATGTATCCCAGACAGACCCGGCTGCAGCAGCGGCACAGCCTGCAGAACAATAAAACAGCAACAAAAAACTGAGGCCAGATGCCTCAGTTTTTTTGCTATCATGCTGTATGTGCAATGAACCCGGAGAATAAAGAGAGAATGGAAATTGAGGAATACAAATATGAATATAGCAGATAAAAATATAGATGGCGGAAAAGCATTTGACTGGGGTAAAACTTCCGCAGATTATGCAAGGTTCCGTGATATTTATCCACAGGAATTTTACGATAAAATTATAAAACGTGGATTATGTATAAAAGGTCAGAGTGTTCTTGATGTTGGAACAGGAACCGGAGCATACAAAATTACTTGCCGAAATTGCTCCTGCGGAGTTTCATGTTTCACACTATGGTGCCATTGCTGAATTGAAAGTGAAGAAATGATAATACGAAAATTGAAGATGAATTACAGGTCAATTCAATATGATAGGGTGCATCTGCCACGGATTTATGGTATCCTATGGTAAAACACAGCGATAAAAATATGATTTTCAAGAAAGGGAAGGTATTAATTATGAGCAAAGTATTAGTAGCATATTTTAGTGCCAGCGGAGTAACAGCAAAACTGGCGAAGCGTCTTGCAGAGGCAATCGAAGCAGATCTGCATGAGATTCAGCCGGAGGTTCCGTACACAAATGCTGATCTGGACTGGATGGATAGCAAGAGCCGCAGCAGTGTGGAAATGAATGATAAGTCATTCCGGCCTGTCGTTGCAAATAAAGTGGAGAATATGGAGCAGTATTCCGTGATTTTCACAGCTTTCCCTATCTGGTGGTACGTTGCCCCGACGATTGTGAACACGTTTCTGGAGCAATATGATTTGTCCGGAAAGACGATTATTCCTCTGGCAACTTCGGGCAGCAGCGGTATGGGAAACACAAACAGGGAACTGGCGGTTTCCTGCCCGGGAGCAGAACTAAAGGAAGGAAAGCGATTCCCTGCGGACGCAAGTGCGGAAGAACTGAAAGCATGGGCAGAGGAATTTGGAATTTAAGATATATAGGACAGGTGTGGAAGAATATATATTTCCGGTGCATGGTTTCCTTTATTTATGATGTGGGCGCTTATCTGGAAACGCTGGATATGGTGGAAAAGATGGAGGGTGCTGTATTTGTTCCCGCCCATGCAGAGGCGTCTGCCGATATAAAGGAACTTGTCCGCTACAACAGAGATAAGGTACATGAGGTGGCGGACAGGATTTTATCCATCTGCGGGGAGCCGATATGCTTTGAGCGTATTTTACAGGAATTGTTTCATGATTATGGGCTTGCCATGAATTTTGAACAGTATGTACTGGTAGGCAGCACCGTGCGCTCCTACCTTTCATGGCTGAAAGATAACGGGAAGATAGCGGTTGAATTCCAGGATAATATGCTGCTCTGGCAGAGGGCATAGAGGGGTGGAAGATATCTGCCCCCTGGAACTGCATTTCCGAGATTCTTCCGAAACAGCATAAAATCAGGAATTGTCAAATTAATCCCGGCAGGGTATAATATTACTGAAAGATTTTGCGATAACTTGCTTTCAAACTCAAAAATATGGGAAGTGATTCTGACATCACTTGACTAGTATGTCTTATTGGAAGTATGGCTGTGGTTGTTGGAGCTACGATATACTTATTGGTTCGACCAGCCGTGCAAAAAAAACTAATTGATTTAAAGGAGGGGCTGTTTATGATGCCGGGCGAGAAAATCAAAAACTCCCGTGAACTGGAATTTGTCGTGTTTTGTATTGAGAATGTTGCCGCAAAGCTCGGCGTGGATGCAGAGCGTGTTTATCAGGCATTTACCGAAAAAAGTGATATCTTGAACGGCTACATTGTGCCGGAGTATGAAGTGCTGCACACTCAGAGCCGGGAATATATCGTAAATGACCTCCTTACAGTGATGAAAGAAAGGGGTGTGGAAGTATGATTCTCTATCATGGTTCCTATCTGGAAATCGCAGAAACGGACTTGACTCATTCCCGCCCCAATGTGGATTTTGGGCGTGGTTTCTATGTTACGCCGCTGTATGAGCAGGCGGCGAAGTGGTGTGGCAAGTTCAAACGTCGTGGCAAGGATGGAATTATCTCCCGGTATGAATTTGGCGAAAACCGGGAAGTGGAATTGAAAACGCTGAAATTTGATTCCTATTCCGAGGAATGGCTGGATTTTATCCTGAACTGCCGCAGTGGGAAAGACGCAACCGACTATGACCTTGTGGTTGGCGGCGTTGCCAACGATAAGGTGTTTAACACCGTGGAACTGTTTTTTGACGGATTGATTGACAAGAGCGAAGCCATCAACCGTCTGCGTTATGAGAAGCCGAATCTGCAAATCTGTTTCCGCACAGAGAAAGCACTAGGGCTTCTGTGCTTTGAAGGGAGTGAACAGGTATGAACGCAAATCCGATTTTGCTTCAAAAAAAATATAGCCGCGTGATCGAGTGCTTTGCCAAACGGCAGGGGATCTCGTTGGATGCGGCATTGGACTTCTTCTACCGTTCTGAAGTCTATCCGTTGATTCGGGACGGTGTATCTGATATACACTGTATGAGCGATGCATACCTGGCAGAAGAACTGGAGCAGGAATACAGCCAGAAAGAATAGCGCCAGTGTCGTATCATCTTCTGGTACGGCCTGCTGTAACTTGCTTCATTTTGCCCTGTTTCGGGAAATCTGTGACAGTTGTCCAGGGAGCATAAAATGCGTTTTGGATTTCTCGCATTTGATTTTAAGAATTCTTTGTAACTGTTCTTGGCTTCAAAGGCTCTCACATTATCTTACGGTTTCATGTACCAATATTCTGAGAAAAGAACAGACCTGCGCAACGGAGAAACTTATGAACTGGAAGTTTACAAAAAATATATAAAAGGAACGAGAAAATAAAAACTGGAGGGAGCATGAAAACAGTATTTTTACATGGCCTGGGGCAAACGGCAAGTGATTGGAATGAGACGATCAGGCTGGCACACTGTCCGGAGGCCGATTGCCCGGAGCTTTTTTTATTTGCAGAAAATGATATGACTTACACACAAATTCTAAAGGGGTTTGAAAAACGCTATGCCCGTGAAACAGAACCGTTTCGTATATGCGGTCTTTCTCTTGGTGCGATACTGGCACTGGATTACGCAATTCGACATAGAGATAAAGTTTCATCCTTAATTTTGATCGGCGTACAGTATAAGGTTCCGAGCCTGCTTATAGATTTCCAAAATGTTCTGTTTCGATTTATGCCGAACAAGGCGTTTGAAAGTATGGGGCTGTCAAAAAGAGATGTTATAAAATTAACACATTCTATGCGTTCATTGGATTTTAGTGAAAAATTAGATGAGATTGAATGTCCTGTACTTATTGTATGCGGTGAAAAGGATACTGCAAATCTAAAAGCAGCTCATGGTATGAAGGCTGCATTGCCGCAGGCAGAATTACACATAATTCCCGGTGTGGGACATGAAGTAAATAGGTGTGCCCCTGAAGCCATTGCAGTTATACTGAATAGGCAGTTGATACAAGTTTAACGATTCCTGTTCAAAAAATGAAAGATCCGATTGTGAAATAGTATCAACTTGATTACGCAATATAGTGTGAGAGGACGGCGGCTAATCACCGCCTCCTGCTCGATTTGCTTATTCAGGGTAAACCAGTCTGTCCGGAGAAATATGATAGAGCACCTCTTCCAGATATTTTTTTGCCAGATAGTTTGCCATGGGAAGGTTCATATCCAGATAGTTGCCGCAGTCTTTGGCAGAAGCCCCCGGAACCGGGCCGCGGAAATCCCGGATAAATTCAAAGGTTTCGATCATAAGGTGAACAATGTCTTCTGACTGGTAATCCCCGATCAAAAGCAGATAATTGCCTGTCCGGCAGCCCATGGGACCCCAGTAGAGGGTTTTGGAACCATATACCGGATGATTGCGCAGAAAGGTGGCAGCCAGATGCTCTATTACGTGAAGCTCCGCTGTATTCATAACAGGCTCCTCATTGGGGGAGGTCATACGGATATCAAAAGTGGTAATGACGGTGTCCCCCACAGGATCTTTCCGGGAAACATAGATTCCCGGCTGCAGTTTTAAATGGTCAATGGTGAAACTTGTGATCTTTTCCATAAAACATGTCTCGCTCTCTTTTTTTATTTCTACCGTCTATTTTAACAGAGGTTTCCGAAGGATGCAAGTAATTGACTTTCCGATCTCCTGGTGATAAACTACATGGTAGAAAAAAGGAATACAAAAAGAGTATGACAGATATTTGGAGGAAAGCAGCATGATTGACGGAAAAAAAGTTTTATTCAGCGGAATGCAGGCAACAGGAAATCTGACACTTGGCAATTACCTGGGTGCCCTGAAGAACTGGCTGACTTTAAGTGAGGAATATGAGTGTTTTTATAGTGTGGTGGATATGCATTCCATCACCATCCGGCAGGATCCGGCAGAACTTCGCAAGCGTGCAAGGAATCTTCTGACCCTGTATATCGCAGCGGGCCTTGACCCGAAGAAAAACTGCATTTATTATCAGTCCCATGTGTCAGGACATGCAGAGCTGGCATGGATTCTGAACTGCTATACTTACATGGGCGAGCTGAACCGTATGACCCAGTTTAAGGACAAGTCTGCAAAGCATGCAGACAACATCAATGCAGGACTGTTTACCTATCCGGTTCTGATGGCTGCGGATATTCTTTTATACCAGGCAGATGTGGTACCGGTAGGCATTGACCAGATGCAGCATCTGGAGCTTACCAGAAATATAGCAGAGCGTTTTAATAATATTTACGGTGACGTTTTTACAGTTCCAGAAGCATATATCGGCAAAGTAGGTGCCAAGATCATGAGCCTTCAGGATCCCACGAAGAAGATGTCGAAATCTGATGAAAATCCCAACGGAAGCATTTACCTTATGGATGATCCGGATACGATCATGCGCAAATGCAAGCGTGCAGTAACTGATTCCGAAGCCTGCATCCGCTACAGCGATGAGCAGCCGGGAATCAAGAACCTCATTGACATTTACAGTGCATGTACAGGGAAAACCCCGGAGGAGACGGTGCAGGAATTTGAAGGCAAGGGCTATGGAGAATTAAAGCCTGCAGTAGGGGAAGCGGTAATCAGTGTCCTGAAGCCTCTTCAGGAGGAGTTTGTACGGCTTACCAAGGACAAAGCCTATATTGATTCCATTATCAAGGAAAATGCAGAGAAAGCCAACTATTATGCATCCAAGACCCTGCGCAAAGTGCAGCGCAAGGTAGGTTTTCCGGACAGAATCCGCTGATTCATTTCTGAACTTTCTGTGAAATGAATTGTATTTTTCCGCAGTCTCTGTATAATAAATGGACAGGTAGCTATGAAATTACAAAATAGCTGCAGGAACGGAAATCTAAAAAATGGAGGAAAAGATCATGAAACATAAAATAATGGCAATGTTTCTGGCATCTGTTTTGACAGCGGGAATCCTGACCGGCTGCGGAGATGACTCTTCAAAAACAAATACAACGGAAAAGACTTCTTCCGAAAGCAATGAAGCAGACAATGCAGTGTCTTCGGATGCAGTAGATGAAGAAGAAGCGGTTGCTGCCGGATTTACAGACGGAGAAGAAGACAGCGGTGAAGCACCGGAAGAGACTGCCGGGGAGGATGAAGAAATCCTTGGAGAGGAAGACAATTCCGGGACAGATACCACCGTTTTGGATACGGATACAGAGCTTTCCGGAAAGCATCATGCAGAAATCGTGATCAAGGATTACGGCCAGATTGACGTGGAGCTGGATGCAGACGCAGCACCTCTCACAGTTACGAATTTTGTGAAGCTGGTACAGGAAGGCTTTTATGACGGACTGACCTTCCACCGCATTATGGACGGCTTTATGATGCAGGGCGGTGATCCGCTGGGGAATGGAACCGGAGGTTCTGAAGAAACCGTGAAAGGGGAATTTTCAGAAAACGGTGTGAAGAATGACCTTTCTCATACCAGGGGCGCGATCTCCATGGCACGTTCCAGTGCAATGGACAGCGCAAGCTCCCAGTTCTTTATCGTACAGTCTGACAGCACATTCCTGGATGGAAAGTATGCGGCATTTGGCTATGTAACCGAAGGAATGGATATTGTAGATAAGATCTGCAAGGATGCCAGTCCTACGGACGATAACGGAACGATCCCTGCCAGTAATCAGCCTGTGATTGAGAGCATTACAATTGTAGATTAAGAGCGAAGAATCCTGCATGGCAGGATTCTTTCTTATCATAAGAAAACAGGGAAGAAAAGAGAACATAGGATGCAAAGTATCAAAGAAATCAAGCAGGAAATCGCAGAGGCAGGCATGGAAGAATATGCTGCCCTTTATGAAAAGTACAGCACAGATGAGAGAAGCGGCGTGCAAAAACTGCTGGAACAATGCAGAAAAAAAGAGCAGGCATTCCTGGCAGAGCAGAAACGTACGGAAGAAATGAAAAAATATGAGCACCAGTATGAGCATCTTGGCTATCTGTGCGGAATCGACGAGGTGGGGCGGGGGCCTTTGGCAGGTCCTGTGGTTGCCTGTGCAGTCATTCTTCCAAAAGACTGTGACATTTTGTATCTGAACGATTCCAAACAGCTTACTGCCAAAATGCGGGAGAAACTCTATGAGATTATTCTGGAAAAGGCTGTTTCGGTAGGAATCGGTGCGGTCAGCCCGGGAAGAATTGATGAGATCAATATTCTGCAGGCAACTTATGAAGCCATGCGGGAGGCAATCAGTAAGCTGAAGGTTGTGCCTCAGCTTCTTTTGAATGATGCGGTGACGATTCCGGAAGTGATCATTCCCCAGGTGCCCATCATCAAAGGGGATGCCAAAAGCGTTTCCATTGCGGCTGCAAGCATTGTGGCAAAGGTGACCAGGGACCGAATGATGGAGGAGTATGATAAGCTCATGCCTGAGTACGGCTTTGCCTCCAATAAGGGATATGGTTCCGCTTCCCATATAGAAGCTATCAAAAAATACGGTCCAAGTCCTATCCACAGGGCAACCTTTATCAAAAATTTCATCTAAATACAAAAGAAGCCTACATAGAATAAAAAGAGTGAAAGTATCGGATGAATAAACGAGCTGTTGGGCACTGTTATGAAGAGAAGGCTGCTGAATATCTGAAAGCCCGGGGTGTACAGATCCTGGAACAGAATTTCCGGTGTAAAACAGGAGAAGTGGATCTGATCGGAAAAGAGGGAGCCTATCTGGTATTTATTGAAGTAAAGTACCGTCTGAGCAAACGAAACGGCTACGCAGCAGAAGCTGTGAATCATAAAAAACAGCAGATCATCAGCCGTGTGGCAAATTTTTATCTGCTCAGGCATTTTCAAAGCCAGGAGATTCCCTGCAGGTTTGATGTGATAGCCTTTGACGGGGAAGAAATCCGCTGGTATCGAAATGCATTTGAATACTGCCCGTAAAACGGCCGGGGAACCGGAAAACCACCAGTGATTCAGGAGGAATCTATGAATATAAAATGGCATGAGGAACATCAGGAAAAAATGATGGTTCAGGAAAAAATGGGGGTAACTTATCTTACGTATCCTCGGTTTAACCGTATGAAGGAATATGTCCACTGCTTTTCCACCCGACTGGGAGGAGTCAGTGAGGGAATTTATCAGTCCATGAATTTAAGCTTCACAAGGGGAGACAAAGAAGAAGCGGTGATGGAGAATTACAGGCGTCTGGGGGCTGCCCTTGGCTTTGCCCCGGAGGATATCGTAACCTCCAATCAGACCCACACCACCAATGTCCGTGTGGTAACGGATGCAGACAGGGGATGCGGGGTGACAAAACCAAGGAAGTTTGAAGACGTAGATGGGATGGTGACCAATATTCCTGGAATCGTCCTTGCTACTTTTTATGCAGACTGCGTTCCTCTTTATTTCATTGATCCGGTTCATAAAGCCATTGGTCTTTCCCATTCCGGGTGGAGAGGGACTGCAGAACGAATGGGAAGATCCACTGTAGAAAAAATGAAACAGGAATACGGAAGTGACCCTTCCATGATTTATGCGGCAATCGGACCGTCTATCTGTCAGGATTGCTATGAGGTCAGCGAGGATGTGATCCTGGAATTTCAGAAAGCCTTTGCTAAAGAACACTGGTCCTCCCTGTATTACAAAAAGCCTGACGGCAAATACCAGCTGGATCTGTGGAGGGCAAATAAGATCGTCCTGTTGGAAACCGGTATTCTGGAGTCTCATATTTCCATGCCAAATCTCTGCACCTGCTGCAATCCGGACTTCCTTTTTTCCCACAGAGCTTCCCACGGCAAAAGGGGAAACCTGGGCGCATTTCTTGGAATCCGTTCCTGATAAGACATTTTATCATAAAAAAACTCCTGAAAGTCAAGTCAGGAGTTTTTTGCGATTATTTATTGTTTACCTTTTTGATCAATTCGTAGATCTTATCATTGCTGGAACGAACCTTCTCAACAGAAACATCGTGATTGATGATATCAATAATGCTTGCCAGGTATTTGCTCATATTCGCCTCAATGTAGTAAGGCTTGGTGAGCAGGGCTGGAAGGCGGTAGTTCAGGTTAGTGGTAATCACCCTGTCCAGCCAGCCTTTTTCATAATATTCATCAAACTTCTTCAGGCCGTCCGTAAACAGGCCGTAAGTGGTACAGATAAATACACGGTTGGCTTTACGCTCTTTAATCTGTTTCGCCACATCCAGCATACTTTCTCCTGAGGAAATCATGTCGTCAATGATTACAACATCCTTTCCTTCTACGGAATCCCCCAGAAACTCATGGGCTACGATGGGGTTCTTGCCGTTGACGATGGTAGAATAATCGCGGCGCTTATAGAACATACCCATATCCACACCAAGAATATTGGAGAAATAGACAGCTCTGGACATCGCGCCCTCATCCGGGCTGATGATCATCAGATGGTCATTGTCCATCTTGAAATTGGGAACATTTTTTACTAAAGCTTTCAAAAATTGATAAGTAGGGAAAAAGTTGTCAAACCCGTTCAGCGGAATGGAGTTTTGTACGCGGGGGTCATGGGCATCAAATGTAATAAAATTGGAAACCCCCATATCACTTAATTCTTTCAGTGCCAGTGCACAGTCTAAGGATTCTCTTTTGGAACGTCTGTGCTGGCGGCCTTCATAAAGGAAGGGCATGATGACATTGATTCTGTGGGCTTTGCCTGTAGCAGCGGATATGATTCTCTTTAAATCCTGATAATGGTTGTCCGGAGACATATGGTTTTCGTGGCCGCATACAGTATAAGTCTGGCTATAGTTGGTTACATCTACCATAATATAAAGATCTGTTCCGCGGACAGATTCTTTGATATATCCCTTGCCTTCGCCGGTTCCGAAACGGACGCATTCACATTCCACCAGGAAAGATTCCTCACTGTATCCCTGGGGGATGATGCTGAGCTGCTTTCTGGCTACCAGCTCTCTGCGGAATTTTACCAGCTTTTTATCCACCTCGAGGGCAAGATCCTGACAGCCTGCAAGAGCAGCGATGCGAATGGGTGCAACCGGAAGGGATTTCTCAAGTAACTCTATATTCGGCATAATATTCCTCCTAAGTAAACAAGTTTTATTTGAAAATAGAATCGTATCTATTACATTTATAACATTTGCCCTAAATCTCGTCAAGGAATTTATTGCTTTTTACACGCAAAGTTGTTATTATAAATGAAGCAAAAACTCATGGGGCGGCCGCCCCTGTTTGATTATGGAGTAAAAAATGAAAGAAAAAAAGCATGTGATCTCCAGGGTACTTCCCGGCAGTATTGGGGAGGAACTGGAGCTGGAGGCGGGAGATATCCTGCTTAGCGTCAATGAAAAAGAAATAGAGGATGTGTTTGATTACCGCTACCTGATGAACGAGGAATACGTGGTGCTCCTGGTGGAGAAGAAAGACGGCGAGGTCTGGGAACTGGAAGTGGAAAAGGAATATGAAGAAGACTTAGGCGTCGAGTTTGAGAATGGATTGATGGATGATTACCGTACCTGCTCCAATCACTGCCTGTTCTGTTTCATAGACCAGATGCCCCCCGGAATGCGAAAGACCCTTTATTTTAAAGATGACGATTCCCGCCTGTCCTTCCTGCAGGGAAACTATGTGACACTGACCAATATGAGTGACCATGATATTGACAGGATCATTCATTACCATCTGGAGCCCATCAATATTTCTTTTCAGACCATGAACCCGGAACTTCGGTGCAGGATGCTGCATAACCGTTTTGCGGGGGATGCCCTTTCCAAGGTGGACCGGCTTTATGAGGCAGGCATCACCATGAACGGTCAGATCGTGCTCTGCAAAGGAATCAACGACGGGGAAGAGCTTGCGTACAGCCTTTCGAAGCTTTCCACCTATGCCCCTCTTTTGGAAAGTGTATCCGTTGTTCCTGTGGGCTTGACAAAATATCGTGAAGGGTTGTATCCTTTACAGGCATTTACCAGGGAGGATGCCAGGAAGGTGATTCGCCAGATCGAACTCTGGCAGGAGAAAATGAAGAAACTGCATGGCATTCATTTTGTCCATGCATCAGATGAATGGTATATTCTGGCAGGATGGGAGCTTCCGGAGGAGGATACTTACGACGGATATCTTCAGCTTGAAAACGGCGTGGGGATGCTGCGGCTTTTGGAAACGGAAGTGAAGGAGGCTCTTCGGGAGCGTACAGGCGATGGCCGAAAGGGGCATGTAACCCTTGCCACCGGAAAGCTTGCAGGACCTTACCTTACAAAGTATGCCGAAGAAATCAGCCGGAAATTTCCCCATGTGCAGATTGATGTCAGGATCATTGCCAATCATTTTTTCGGAGAAATGATCACGGTATCAGGACTGATCACAGGAAGAGATCTGATAGAACAGCTTTCCCGTACGGAGCTTGGAGAACGGGTTCTTCTTCCCTGTAATATGCTGCGGGACGGAGAGAATGTATTTCTGGATGATGTAAGTATCCCGGAACTTTCCAAAGCCCTTGGCAGAGAAATTGTCATTGTAGACGAAAGCGGGGCAGATCTGGTTTCCGCCATTCTTGACCCGCAGGAACATAAACCATTGAAAAGGAGACAAATATATGAGCAAACCGGTAGTTGCCATTGTGGGCAGGCCTAATGTGGGCAAATCCACTTTGTTTAACGCTCTGGCAGGAGAGATGATCTCCATTGTAAAGGATACGCCGGGTGTGACCAGAGACAGGATCTACGCAGATGTCACATGGCTGGATAAATCTTTTACCCTGATTGATACAGGCGGTATTGAGCCGGAAAGCAGGGATATCATCCTCTCCCAGATGAGAGAGCAGGCACAGATTGCCATTGATACGGCGGATGTGATCATTTTTATTACAGATGTACATCAGGGACTTGTGGATGCGGATTCCAAAGTTGCGGACATGCTCCGCAGGAGCGGAAAGCCGGTGGTCCTGGTGGTAAATAAAGTGGACAGTGTCCAGAAATTTATGATGGATGTCTATGAATTTTATAATCTGGGTATCGGAGAGCCCATTCCCATTTCTGCGGCAAACCGCATGGGAATCGGAGATATGCTGGATGAGGTAGTGAAAGAATTTCCGGAGAATGCAGAAACGGATGAGGAGGATGACATTCCTAAGATCGCAGTGGTGGGCAAGCCGAATGTAGGAAAATCTTCCCTGGTAAACAAGCTTCTGGGCGAAGACAGGGTGATCGTATCGGATATTGCAGGAACCACAAGAGATGCTATTGATACAAAGGTGAAGTGGCAGGGACGGGACTACGTATTCATCGATACCGCAGGTCTTCGGCGGAAAGGAAAAGTGAAGGAGGAAATCGAACGCTATAGCGTCATTCGTACCGTAACCGCAGTGGAGCGGGCAAACGTGGTGGTGATCATGATCGATGCCACAGAGGGCGTGACAGAACAGGATGCCAAGATCGCCGGAATTGCCCACGAACGTGGCAAGGGCGTGATCATTGCAGTGAATAAGTGGGATGCCATTGAGAAGGACGATAAGACCATTTATAAGCACACCAACCGTATCCGTGAGGTGCTTGCCTATATGCCTTATGCAGAATTGGTGTTTATTTCTGCAAAAACAGGCCTTCGCATCAACCGGCTTTTTGAGACGATCGATGCGGTGATTGAAAACCAGACCCTGCGTATTCAGACGGGTGTTTTAAATGAGATTCTTTCCGAAGCGGTTGCCATGCAGCAGCCTCCTTCCGACAGGGGCAGACGCCTGAAAATTTACTATATGACTCAGGTTTCGGTACGCCCGCCCACATTTGTGATTTTTGTAAATGACAAAGAACTGATGCATTTTTCTTATACCAGATATATTGAGAATAAAATCCGTGATGCCTTTGGCTTTGGCGGAACTTCACTGAAATTTATCATTCGTGAGCGCGGAGGAAAGGATGAGGTATAATGGAACGGCTTGTTTGTTTGGCAATCGGGTATGTGTGCGGACTTTTTCAGACTTCCTATATTATCGGAAAAATGTATAAGACAGATATCCGGCAGCACGGAAGCGGAAATGCAGGTACGACCAATGCCCTTCGCACGTTCGGAAAAAAGGCGGGTGCAATCACTCTTCTTGGTGATCTTTTGAAGTGCATGATTGCCATCTGGATCGTAAAGGCGCTGTTTCGAAATAATTATGGAGATATCCTCCCTCTGCTTAGTCTGTATGCTGCAGCCGGATGTATTCTGGGACATAATTTCCCGTTTTATCTGAATTTTCGGGGAGGCAAAGGGGTTGCGGCATCTGTAGGGCTGATTCTTGCGTTTGATTTCAGAATTTTTCTTATCTGCGCGGTGATTTTTTTCGGGCTGTTTTTTGCCACCCATTTTGTATCGCTGTGTTCTCTTTGTTCGTATGGAGCTGCATTGGTGATCATGGTGATTTTCGGGGAACTGGGCCGCTATGGCATGGACAGGCCTCATACTCTGGAAATGTACGGAGTAATGGCTGCCCTGACGATCCTGGCATTTTACCGCCACAGAGCCAACATTACACGGCTTTTAAACGGAACAGAAAATAAGATTTTCCTCGGAAGCAAATCCGGGAAGAAAGATTAAGAGGTATGGATATGGCAAAAATCAGTGTGCTTGGAGCAGGAAGCTGGGGAACCGCATTGGCTCTTCTTCTTCATAACAATGGACATGAGGTACTTTTGTGGTCTACACTTTCGGATGAAGTAAAAATGCTGAATGAAAAGCGGGAGCATGAATCCAAGCTTCCGGGAGTAAAGCTTCCGGAAGAAATCCTCATTACCGCAGATCTGAATGCTGCTTTGAAAGAGCCGGATGTGGTAGTGCTTGCAGTACCGTCGCCTTTTACAAGAAGTACGGCGCACAGGATGGCGCCTCTTGTGCATGACGGGCAGAAGATCGTCAATGTGGCAAAGGGAATTGAAGAGAAGACGCTGATGACTTTAAGCGAAATCATTGAAGAGGAAATTCCCAATGGGGATGTCTGCGTGCTTTCAGGACCAAGCCATGCGGAGGAGGTTGGACGGGGTCTTCCCACTACCTGCGTGATCAGCGCAAAAACAAGAGAGAGCGCGGAATATCTGCAGGGACTTTTTATGAGTCCTTTGTTCCGTGTATACATCACACCGGATATGCTTGGGGTGGAGCTTGGCGCTTCCCTGAAAAATGTAATCGCCCTGGCTGCCGGAACAGCGGATGGCCTTGGATATGGAGATAATACCAAAGCTGCTTTGATCACCAGAGGGATTGCCGAGATTGCCCGTTTGGGAATTAAGATGGGCGCCAAGGCGGAAACATTCTGCGGCCTGTCCGGAATCGGCGATCTGATCGTTACCTGTGCAAGTGTGCACAGCCGCAACCGCAAGGCAGGGTATCTGATTGGAAAAGGCTATACCATGCAGGAAGCGATGGATGAAGTAAAGATGGTGGTAGAGGGCGTTTATTCCGCAAAGGCTGCAAAGGGACTTGCGGAAAAATACCAGGTGGAGATGCCGATCATTGAAGAGGTGAACAAGGTGCTTTTTGAAGGAAAATCTGCTTCTGAGGCAGTGATTGATCTGATGCTGCGGGATAAGAAACTGGAAACGCCGCAGCTGCCCTGGGAATAGATTGAGACGGCAGCAGTTTTGGAAAAAAGCAATAGAAAAAGCCGTGCAGCGCAGAAATGCTTCTGTGCTTCGCGGCTTGCTTTATGCCTTGCGGATCAACAGGGGCAACGGAAATTCAGAATTTTATATCCCGCAGGTCTTCCGGAATGCTGGCGCTTCGGTAATTCTGGTTCATGGTATCCAGGATTGCCATATCCTCCTCTTCAATAGAGAAATCAAAGATGCGGCTGTTGCTTAAAATCCTGTCGGGATTGACAGATTTCGGGATAACGGAGATTCCCTTCTGTACAGCCCAGCGAAGTCCGATCTGAGCTGGAGTCCGGGCATATTTCGTCGCAAGGACACAGGTAATATCGTGATCCAGATAGGCACCTCTGGCAAGAGGCGCATAAGCCTGTACATGGATGCCGTTGGACTGGCAGTAATCAATCAGTTCTTTGTTATAAAAAAGAGGATGGCATTCAATCTGATTGACTGCAGGTACAATGCCGGAGACTGTTTTCAGCTCTTCCAGGTGTCGGATCTCAAAATTACTGACGCCGATGGAACGGGCACGGCCGGAATCCAGAATTCCCTCCAGTTCCTTCCAGGTGCTGAGATAACAGCCTGGCACAGGCCAGTGAATGAGATACAGATCCACATAATCTAAGCGGAGACGTTCCAGACTTCGCTCAAAAGCCCCCCGGACATCTCCCAGACGCTGGGCTGTGTTCCAGATCTTGGCAGTAATAAAAAGATCCTTACGGGGAACTCCGCAGGCGGCAATGCCTTTTCCTACACTTTCTTCATTTTTGTAAACAGACGCCGTATCGATCAGGCGGTAGCCTGCCTGGACAGCAGCGGCAATTGCTGATTCTGCTTCACCGGTTCCTGTTGCTTTATAGGTTCCAAGCCCAAGGAGGGGCATTTCTTTGTCTGTATTTAAGTAAATAGAATTTTTCAAGGTCATTCCTCCCAGATAATCATATATCGCATTACCACAGTATACCATAGAATTATGAAGGAAGAAACATCAATTCTATTACAAATTTAATACAGTTCGTATTATGGTTATATTTCCTCTCTCTCCCTCCTGTGAAAATAGCAACTGCATTGTTAAAAAACAGACGAACAGATTGACGCTTTACCATATTAATGGAAAAAAAGACAAATATTATCAATGAACGGCAAAAATATTGGTGCTTTTTTAGGATAATTTACGATTATAACCTTGATAATCATTTTGGAAAGATGTATAATGATATAAATTGATAAAATATTGTCATGTCAAAAATTACCTGATATTGTGATTTGAATGGAAATGATATAATTGAGAAAGAGAGGATAGTCCCATGCACCTGATTAAAGACGAAAACGGAAACCTTGTTCAGCATGGACATGAACATACACACGAACATACCCATGAAGATGGAGTGACCCACAGCCACGCACATACACATCATCCCGGAGAGGAAGATGTTCACAGCCATGCCCACGGAGATCACGGCTGCGGCAGCCATACGCACTGCGGTTCCTGTGAAGGGGGAGACTGTAAGAATGAAACAGTTGCTCTCCTTACCTATATGCTTCAGCATAATGAGCATCACGCGCAGGAACTGGATCAGATGGCAGAGAATCTGGAGAAGCTGGGAATGAGTGCTGCAGCGAAGACCATTAAAGAAGGCGTTGCAGATTTCCAGAAGGGCAACATGCGTCTTGGACTTGCCCTTACTCTGGTTAAGGAAGAATTGAAGTAGGAGGCGAGTGCAATGTGTTTGGCAACAGTTTATAAGGAAAGTGATAATTCCGTTATTTTTAAAAACGTAAGCCGGATTGATGTGGACGGAGAACATATCGTGCTCCGGGATATCATGGGCGATGAGAGAGTCGTGGAAGGCAGAATCCTGATGGTGGATCTGGCCAACAGTGTTGTGAAGCTCTGCTGCGATTAATTTAAAAGGCAGAAGCTTAAGCAGATTTAGGAGGTTTCCATTTTATGGCACATGTAATTGCAGTCGCCGGTAAAGGCGGCGTAGGCAAAACAACATTATGCGGAATGCTTATCCAGTATCTTTGCGAGCAGGGCAAGGGCCCGGTTCTTGCAGTGGATGCGGATGCCAATTCCAATCTGAATGAAGTTCTCGGCGTTGAGGTGGATACGACTCTCGGCGATGTACGGGAAGAAGTGGCACGTGCGGAGATGGCGAAGGATAATCCCATTCCGGCAGGAATGAGCAAGGCTGACTATGCGGAATTCCGTTTTGAGGATGCCCTCGTGGAAGATAAAGATTTTGATCTTCTTGTAATGGGCAGAACCCAGGGAAAAGGCTGCTACTGTTTTGTAAACGGCCTTCTTCAGGCACAGCTTGCCAAGTATCAGAATAATTATCCCTATTTTGTTGTGGACAATGAAGCGGGGATGGAGCATATCAGCAGAGGTGTGCTTCCTACTATGCAGACTGCAATTCTGGTAAGTGACTGTTCCAGAAGAGGAGTCCAGGCAGTAGGCAGGATCGCACGTCTGATCGAGGAGTGCGATATGCATCCTTCCAAAGTAGGATTGATCATTAACCGTGCGCCCAAGGGCGAACTGAATGAAGGAATCCGGGAAGAGATCAAGAATCAGGGTCTGGATCTTCTGGGCGTTGTTCCTCAGGATGAAAGTGTTTATGAATACGACTGCGAGGGACGCCCGACGGTATCCCTTCCGGAGGATAATCCTGTAAAACAGGCACTTCGCGCAATTGTAGACAAACTGGAACTATAAAGAACCACCCCTTGCCTCAGAAAATGCGGCAGGGGATGTTTGTGCGTTACTGTACTTGTTTTTTCGCAGTAAATCATTATTTTTTTACACGGTAATAACCCATGGGAGGGGATGGGTTCCTCCCTTTGGGTTAATATAAAAATCTTTAAGAAAGACAAAAGTACATCGTTTTTCATGTACAATTAAAAGGAGGTCTATAATGAGTGAATTCAAATTAACTACAGTGGAAGAATTTGAAGCTGCCACTAATCGACTGTTAGAGACTGGTGCCAAGGTTGGCGCAGATTCCTGGCAGATGCGTGTTAAAAATCAAACTCCACACTGTAAATTCGGTGAATCCGGTATGTGCTGCCGTATCTGCTCCATGGGACCGTGCCGTATTACCCCCAAGGCACCGAGAGGTATCTGTGGATGTGACGTACATGGTATTGTAGGAAGAAACTTCCTTCGTTTTACTTCCGGAGGTTCTGCAACTCACTCCGATCACGGCCGTGAAATTGCACATACACTGTACGAAGCATCTGCTGACGGCAACTACAAAGTAAAAGATCCTGAAAAACTTCTTCGTCTGGCTGCTGAGTTCGGCGTTGAAACAGAGGGAAGAGATATTTATGACATCGCTCATGAAGTAGCAGAAACAGGTCTGATGGAATATGGTAAGCCATTCGGAACATTGGTGTTCCCGAAACGTGCACCACAGCATACACAGGAGATCTGGGAGAGAGAAGAAATTCTTCCGCGTGCCATCGACCGTGAGGTTTCCTGCTCCATGCATATGACCCATATGGGAAACTCCTCCAAACCGGAGGCGCTGATCCGTCAGGCACTTCGTTCCGGCCTTTCCGACGGATGGGGCGGTTCTATGATGGGTACCGAATTTTCAGATGTCCTTTTCGGAACACCGAAGGAAATTGATACAGAAGCAAACCTTGGCGTAATGGTAGAGGAAAACGTAAACATCGTTGTTCACGGACATGATCCGTCACTTTCCGAAATGATCTGTGAATATGCAGACAGCAAGGAAATGATCGATTATGCAAAATCCATGGGTGCACAGGGAATTACTGTATCCGGTGTATGCTGTACCTCCAACGAAGTTGCAATGCGCCGCGGTATTCCTATGGCTGGTAACTTTCTGCAGCAGGAGAACGTGGTTCTTACCGGTGCCTGCGAAGCAATCGTTGTAGACGTTCAGTGTATTTTCCCGGCATTAGGACCTCTGTCCAGATGCTTCCATACGAAATTTATCACAACTTCTCCCATTGCCCAGATGCCTGACTCTGATTTCATCAGATTCAACTCTAAGACTGCAGGAGAAAATGCAAAACTGATCGTAAAGACAGCAATTGAAAACTTCAAGAACAGAAATAAAGACCTGGTATATATTCCGCAGATGAAACAGAAAGCTACCGTAGGCTTCTCTGTAGAGCAGATCGAGAAGAAACTGGATACTGTAACAAACAGCCACGTTGACGTAACAGGCACTATGATGCCCCTTATTGACTGTGTAAAATCCGGTGTTCTCCGCGGTGCTGTAGCAATGGTTGGATGCAACAACCCGAAGGTTCGTCCTGACGCAGCTCATATCGAACTGATGAAGAAGCTCATTGCCAACGATATCATCCTGGTAGTTTCCGGATGTTCTGCACAGGCAGCAGCAAAGGCCGGCCTTATGGACAAGAGAGCAAAGGAATTCTGCGGCGCAGGTCTGAAACGTGTCTGCGAGCTTGTTGACATTCCTCCTGTATTACATATGGGCTCCTGTGTAGATATCAGCCGTATGATGGTTCTGGCTGCAAGAATCGCAAAGGATTCCGGATGGAATATCTCCCAGATTCCGCTGGTAGGATGTGCTCCTGAGTGGATGTCCGAAAAAGCGGTATCTATTGGTAACTATGTAGTAGCGACCGGTATTGATACTTACCTTGGCGTTGAACCGTATGCATATGGTTCTTCTGAGGTTGACGGCCTTCTGAAGGGCGGCATCAGAGACTGGGTTGAGGCTGCTTACACTGTAGAACATGATATCGACAAATTAGGCGATATGATGATCGAAAGAATCGAAGAAAAGAGAACTGCATTAGGTATCTGATCCGACGGAGACCAATGTATTTCTGATAGAAAGGCGCGATAACTTATGAAAATTGCAGTAACCGGCAAGGGCGGCGTAGGAAAGACAACATTTGCGGCAACACTTGCCAGATTATACGCAGACGAAGGCAAGCATGTCCTGGCGGCAGATGTGGATCCGGATGCAAATCTGGGGCTTGCACTTGGATTTGACGAGGAAACCCTGGACTCGATCGTTCCCATTTCCAAAATGAGGAAACTGGTAGAAGAAAGAACCGGAGCCAACAGCCAGAACCAGTTTTATACACTGAATCCCAAAGTGGATGATATTCCGGATAAATTCGGAAAGGTCTGCAACGGAGTAAAGCTTCTGGTGCTTGGCACTGTGGAGACCGGAGGTGGAGGATGTGTGTGTCCTGAGCATGTGATGCTGAAGCGTATCATCAACAATCTGGTTATTCACAGAGATGATGTCGTCATCCTTGATATGGAAGCCGGACTGGAACATCTGGGAAGAGGCACTACAGAAAGCATGGACGCTTTTGTGGTCGTCATCGAACCGGGGGCAAGAAGCGTTCAGACCTATAAAAATGTAAAGCGTCTTGCAAAAGACCTTGGGGTGGCTCAGGTAATGGTAGTAGCCAATAAGGTGCGCAATGAAGAGGATGAGGAATTTGTGAAAAGCAGAATTCCGGAAGAAGACCTTCTTGGTATGATTCATTATAATACCGAGGTTATCGACGCTGACCGTCAGGGGAAATCTCCTTATGATTTCAGCCGGACAGTTACCAAAGAAATAATCAAAATCAAAGAGAAAATTGATCAGAGATAAGATCTGAAAATAGGAGGTATGACAGTGCTTTTATTTGATATCGTATTTAACGGAAATGATACCATGTATGCAGAAGCAGTGGAAGCCGTTGATGCAGCCATCGCTGAGTACGGCGAAGACATGGCTGTAGGTTTTCCTGAAACAGCTTATTCCCTTCCTTGCTTTTATGCAGAGACCGGAAATAAAATTACAACTTTAAAAGAAGCGAAAGAAGCCCTTACATATATTAAATCTCAGATGACCCGTGAGAGACGTCTGGATTCCGGATTCAAATCCGGTGTAGCAACCGCTCTGGCAGCAGAGCTGATCGAAGCTATGAAATATGTGGGAGGCAAGACACCGTATGAGGCTCCTTACCTTGGACATATGACAGATGCCCAGATCCGTGAGCTTGGTGTGCCGCTTGTAACAGGCGACATTCCTGGTATTGCAGTTATCATCAATGCAGCGCCTACTGTAGAAGAAGCATGTGCGCTGGTTAAGAGCTACCAGTCCCAGGGTAATTTCGTATGTCTGGTGGGGGGAATCATTGAGCAGTTGAAAGAAGCAAATTATAAGACTGGCTTTAATGTACGTGTATTCCCTATCGGTGAGAATATTTCTTCCGTTTGCCATGCCGTATCTGCAGCCTGCAGAACAGCTATGATCTTCGGTAATATCACACCCGGTGATAAGGCAGCTCTTCAGGAGTACACCTTCAACAGATTCCGTGCATTTGTAAATGCATTTGCACCTCTGGATGAGAAGACCGTTGCCTGCGGTGCCGGTGCGATCTACTATGGTTTCCCGGTAGTTACCAATGATATGGACTACACGCCAAGCGTACCGAAGAGCCTGATCAAACAGCCGAAGGTAGAAGAGTTTAATGCTACTTCCCTTGAGGCTCGTGACATTAAGATCAAGATCACAAACGTTGATATTCCTGTAGCATTTGCATCTGCATTTGAAGGTGAGATCATCCGCCGTAAAGATATGCAGGTTGAGTTTGATGGTTCCCGTGTAGACTGTGCAGAGCTTGTACAGACCTGTGAGCCTTCTGAAGTAGAAGACCACAAGATCACCGTAATCGGACCGGAAGCTGACGAAATGCCTTTGGGAAGCAAGAACAGCATCGTTTACCTGGTGAAAGTTGCAGGCAAGAACATGCAGCCTGACTTTGAATCCGTTATTGAACGTAAATTCCATAACTACATTAACTGTATTGAAGGTGTATATCATACAGGCCAGCGTGATATGCAGCGTATCCGTATCAGTATTGATGCATTCAATGCGGGATTCCGCATCAAACATATCGGTGAAGTTCTTTATACACAGGTTAAGAACGAATTTGACGCTGTTGTTGATAAATGTGAAGTTGTTATTTACACAGATCCTGCAGAATGTACAAGAATGCGCCATGAAGTTGCGATTCCGATCTTCAACAAACGTGACGAGCGTCTTGACAATCTGACAGATGAATCTGTAGACGTATACTACAGCTGTATCCTTTGCCAGGCATTCTCCCCGTCTCACGTATGTGTGGTTACCCCTGAGAGACTTGGACTTTGCGGTGCCGTTTCATGGCTGGATGCAAAAGCAACCAACGAGCTTGATCCTGCAGGCCCATGTCAGGTGATCACCAAAGAAAGAGTGATCGATGAGAATCTTGGCGCTTACGAAGATGTTGATGAAGCCGTACAGAAATACTCTCAGGGTGCTCTGGAGCATGTTACTCTGTACTCCATCATGCAGGATCCTATGACCTCCTGCGGATGCTTCGAGTGTATCTGCGGTATCGAGCCATTCTCCAACGGTGTTGTAATCGCAAACCGTGAATATGCAGGTATGACTCCTCTTGGAATGACCTTCTCCGAAATGGCATCCATGACAGGCGGCGGTGTTCAGACACCAGGCTTTATGGGACATGGAAAACATTTTATCGCTTCCAAGAAATTCATGAAGGCAGAGGGCGGTATTGAGCGTATCGTTTGGATGCCGAAAGAACTGAAAGAATTCGTTGCAGAAAGATTGAATAAGACTGCAAAAGAGCTGTACGGAGTTGACAATTTCACTGATATGATCGGTGATGAGACTGTTGCCGAAGATCCGGAGACACTGGTAGCATTCTTAACAGAGAAGAACCATCCGGCACTTGCACTGGAGCCGATGATGTAATTTTCTGCTGCCGGATATGCGAAAGAAGGTTCTATGAACCTTCTTTTGGCAGCCCGGTAATAACTTTGTGAATATTTGTTTTAAAAAGATGGAGATGTGCAGCATGTTAATTAACAGAATTTTTAGCGGAAATGATGCAGTATTCGGTTTGACCGAACAGGCTGTGGACGGGGCCGTTTCACAGTATGGTGCAGATAAGGCAGTTGGGTTTCCCCACACTGCATATTGCCTGCCTTGCTACTATTCTGTAACAGGTGTAAAGGTAAAAACACTTGGGGATATGAAAGAAGCCCTTGGTGTGATCAAAACATTGATGATAAGGGAGCATGCACTGGATGATGCGTTAATGTCCGGTGTGGCAACCGCTTTGTGCGCGGAATTTATAGAAGCGCTGAAATATTTGGACGGAGCACAGCCGTATGAGGAACCATGTTATGGCCATCTGGCTGACTCCATTATCCGTGAGCTTGGTGTACCGCTTGTTACAGGCGATATTCCGGGCGTTGCTGTTATTCTGGGATCGGCTCCCACCCCGCAGGAAGGTGTGGACCTCATTAAGAGCTATCAGGCACAGGGAATTCTTGTGACTCTGGTAGGCGGTATTATTGATCAGGCCTCAGAACTTGGCTTAAAGATGGGCTATCAGGTACGTATCGTGCCGCTGGGCAGAGACGTGACTTCGGTCATCCATGTAGTATCCGTGGCGCTTCGTGCAGCTTTGATCTTTGGCAATGTAACTCCCGGAGATGCAGCAAGTCTGATCACCTATACATCTGAGAGGGTTCCGGCATTTGTTAATGCCTTTAAGCCCATTGATGACGTGATCCTGGCAGCCGGAGCCGGAGCAATTAAGCTTGGTTTTCCGGTGATTTCCAATGAGAATGAAAATATTGCGGAAGTACCTGGAGCGTTGATCGCCTGTCCTGATGTGGCAGACTTTAATAAAGTTTCCCTGGAAGCACGGAATATTAAGATCAAAATTACCAATATTGATATTCCAGTGGCGTTCGCATCTGCATTTGAGGGTGAGATTATCCGCCGTAAAGACATGCAGGTTGAGTTTGACGGTTCCCGTGTGGATTGTGCGGAGCTTGTTCATACAAGACCTATGGATGAGGTGGAGGATCATAAGATCACTGTGATCGGACCGGATGTGGATACCTTTGAAGCCGGAAGCAAACACAGTCTTGCATATGTGGTAGAAGTAGCAGGAAAGAAGATGCAGCCGGATTTCGAACCGGTTATCGAACGTAAATTCCACAACTATATTAACTGTATTGAAGGTGTATACCATACAGGTCAGAGGGATATGTTCCGTATCCGTATCGGCAGGGAGGCATTTCAGGCAGGTTTCCGTGTGAAACATTTTGGAGAAGTTCTGTATGCGCAGGTGAAAAATGAATTTGAAGCCGTTGTGGACAAGTGTCAGGTGACGATTTACACAGATCCTGCGGAATGTACAAGAATTCGTCATGAAGTGGCAATCCCTACCTTCGAAAAACGTGATGCACGTCTGGAAACATTGACAGATGAATCTGTTGATGTATATTACAGCTGCATTCTCTGCCAGGCATTTTCCCCATCCCACGTGTGCGTGGTAACGCCGGAAAGACTTGGCCTTTGCGGAGCAGTATCCTGGCTGGATGCAAAAGCAACCAATGAGCTGGATCCTGCAGGCCCATGTCAGGTGATCACCAAGGAGCGTGTGATCAATGAAGAGCTTGGCTCCTATGAAGATGTAGATGAAGCCGTTCAGAAATATTCTCAAGGGGCTCTTAAGCATGTTACCCTGTATTCCATTATGCAGGATCCCATGACCTCCTGCGGCTGCTTTGAGTGTATCTGCGGTATTGAGCCGTTTTCCAATGGTGTTGTGATCGCCAACCGCGAGTATGCGGGCATGACTCCCCTTGGGATGACCTTCCCGGAAATGGCATCCATGACCGGAGGCGGTGTACAGACTCCGGGCTTTATGGGACATGGGAAACATTTCATTGGATCCAAAAAGTTCATGAAGGCAGAAGGCGGTATCGAACGTATTGTATGGATGCCGAAGGAACTGAAGGAGACTGTGGCAGAGCGTCTGAACAAGACAGCGAAGGAGCTTTACGGAATCGACAATTTCACGGATATGATTGGTGACGAAACCGTTGCTACGGATCCGGAAACTCTGGTGGCATTTTTGACAGAACATGCACATCCTGCCTTGTCAATGGAACCAATGATGTAGTATAATATATATGAATATGCAATATTAAATTTTTAAGAGGAGGCTAATTAGCAATGCCGTTTAATCAGAAACCACAAAAGTTTAATGCAAAGATTAACACAGTCACCATCGGCAGCGGAGATAAGACAGTTGCTTTGGGAGGAAACAGTACATTTCCTTTCTACACATTCGATGCTCCCACCGAGAACACCGCTAAAGTAGGTGTTGAAATTTCCGATATGGGTCTGGAAGGTGCATCAGAAGGAATTAAGGCATACTATGAAGGCGCTTCTACCATGGCTGAGATCGCAAAAAAAGCTGCAGCTATGGAAGGTGCTGATTTTGTTGCACTTGTTCTGGAAGGCGGAGACCCGAACGGTGAGAACAAGTCTGTAGACGAGCTGATCGCAGTTGTAAAAGAAGTTGCAGATGCAGTTGACTGCCCGTTAGTAGTAGAAGGCTGCAAGAATGTAGAAAAAGATGCGGAACTTCTTCCGAAGGTAGCAGAAGTGCTCCAGGGAAGAAACGTTCTGATCCTTTCCGAAAAAGAAGAAAACTACAAGGCAATCGGTGCTTCCGCAGGTCTTGCATACAACCAGATCGTTGGTGCGGAATCTGCAGTAGATATCAACCTTGCAAAACAGTTAAACGTTGTTACCACTCAGTTAGGTGTAAATGCACAGAAGATCGTTATGAATATCGGAAGTGCATGTGCAGGATACGGATATGAATATGTTGTATCTACCATGGACCGTATCAAAGGCGCAGCATTGGGACAGAACGACAATATGCTGCAGATGCCTATCATTACTCCAGTAGCTTCCGAGACATGGGGCGTAAAAGAAGCATCCGCTTCTGAAGCAGATATGCCGGAATGGGGACCGCAGGACGAGCGCGGAATCGACATGGAAATCATGACCGCAGCAGCTGACCTGGCAGCAGGTTCTGATGCAGTCATTCTGAGACATCCTCAGTCTGTTGCAACCATTTCTAAAATGATCAAAGCACTTGCGTAATTGAATAGGAGGAAGAAAAGATATGGCACTGAATGGTATTCAGATCTTTAAATTAACACCAAAGAAAAACTGTAAGGAATGTGGATGCCCGACATGTATGGCTTTCTCCATGAAAGTTGCACAGGGCGCTATGAAAATTGAGCAGTGTCCGCATATGTCTGATGAAGCAATCGCATCTCTGTCAGAGGCAACCGCTCCGCCAATGAAAACCATCAAGATCGGTACAGGCGAAGGCGAATATACTCTTGGCGGTGAGACTGTACTTTTCAGACATGAGAAGACATTCGTAAGCAAAACAAGATATGCAGTATCTCTCTGCACATGCATGGATGATGCAGCAGTAGAAGCTAAACTTGCAGAAATCCCGAAGGTAGACTATGAACGTATCGGTGAAAGAATGTATGCAGAGCTCGTATATGTAAACTGCTGTGAGGATGCAGATGCTGCAAAATATACCGCATTGGTTGAAAAAGCAGCAGGTCTTGGCAGAACTCTGATTCTTGGCTGTGCAGATCCTGAGATCGCAAAAGCAGCTCTTGCAGTATGCAAAGACAGCAAACCGGTATTAAATGGAGCAAATGCTTCCAACTACGAAGCTATGAACGCAGTTGCAGCAGAAGCAGGCGTTGTACTTGGCGTATCCGGCAAAGACATCAACGAACTGTATGATACTGTAGCAGCTCTGGAAAAACTTGGAAACAAGAACCTTGTTCTTGACGTAACAGGCGCTGACCTGAAAGAGACTTTTGCAAATGCAGTTCTTGTCCGCCGTGCAGCATTGAAAGATCAGGACAGAACTTTTGGATATCCGTCCATCGTAAACACTGTAAAGATCGCAGGCGGCGACGTACATATGCAGGCAGCTCTTGCTTCCCTGTTTACCATGAAATACGGTTCCATCATTGTTATGGAGCAGATGACTTATGCAGAAGCACTTCCTCTGTATGGACTTCGTCAGAACGTATTTACAGACCCGCAGAAGCCAATGAAAGTAGAACCCGGCATCTACCAGCTGAACGGTGCAGACGAGAATTCTCTGGTTGTTACAACCGTAGACTTTGCTCTGACCTACTTCGTAGTTTCCGGCGAGCTGGAGCGTTCCGGTGTTCCGCTTAATCTTGTTATCAATGATGCAGGCGGATTATCCGTACTGACATCCTGGGCTGCAGGCAAGTTCTCCGGCAACAGCATCTCCAAATTTATCATCGAGAATGTTGAACCGAAGGTAAAATGCAGAAAGCTTCTGATTCCTGGTAAAGTTGCTGTTCTCAAGGGCGACCTGGAAGCAAAACTTCCTGGATGGGAGATCATCGTTGGACCGAGAGAAGCTGTACAGCTTGTAAAATTCTTAAAGGATATGCAGGCATAATAAAACAAACATATAACCGCGGCCGGCCGGGAATTGCATGAGATTTGTGCAGGCCGGCGGTGTCAAAGCGTACAATCTTAACAAATAAAGGAGAAGACGAGTATGGCAAAATTTGTAACAATCGGGGAAAGACTTTCCACCACAGCACCGGCGGTAAACAAAGCATTTACCGAAAGAGATCCTGAGCCGATCTTAAAAAGAGCAAAACAGCAGCTGGATGCAGGCGCTACATATCTTGATGTAAATATCGGACCTGCAGAAAATGACGGCGAAGATTTAATGAAATGGGCTGTTCAGCTTCTTCAGAGCGAATTTGACAATGTTCCGCTTGCTCTGGATACCACCAACATGAAAGCAATCGAAGCCGGTATTTCCGTATACAACAGAGCTAAAGGAAAACCAATCGTAAATTCCGCAGATGCAGGAGACAGAATTGCAAACATCGATCTTGCAGCAGCAAATGATGCTATTGTTATCGCTCTTTGTTCTTCCGGTATGGTTGCTGCAGACAATGATGAGCGTATGATGCATTGCCAGAATATGCTTGAAAGAGGTATGATGCTTGGCATGGAACCGACAGATCTGTGGTTTGACCCGTTATTCCTGGTTGTAAAGGGAATGCAGGACAAACAGATGGAAGTTCTGGAAGCAATCAAAATGTTCTCAGAGATGGGACTGAATTCCACAGGCGGTCTGTCCAACAACAGTAATGGTATGCCGAAACACATCCGTCCGATCATGGATTCCGCTCTTGTAGCAATGTGTATGATGCAGGGTCTTACTTCTGCGATTGTAAACCCGAATGACCTTCGTCTGATGGAAACAATCAAATCCTGTGATATCTTTAAGAATAATACTCTGTACGCTGATTCCTATCTGGAAATCTAAGAGTACAAAATGGGAGGCTGGAGGCTTCGTCCTTCAGCCTTTTTGCAAATAAGAAGCTTTTGCTTTTTCTATTTGATAAGGCTGTGAGAAAGGTGGTTGCCGGATGTTTAAGGTAACATTTGCATTCGAAGATGGCAGTGTGGTAGAGACATATGCCAATGCGGGGGATAATCTATTGGAAATTGCGCGGGAGGCCAATGTAGCCATTGATGCTCCCTGTTCCGGAAACGCTTCCTGCGGAAAATGCCGGGTGCAGTTAAAAAGCGGAGAATTAGATTCCAAAAAAACACTTCATATTGCGGAGGAAGAGTACAACAGCGGATGGAGACTGGCTTGCGTGAGCACGGTTTGTGCAGATGTAACGGTACTGGTGCCGGATATTGCTTCTGCCTATAAGAGCAGAATGAAGGTTGCGGATTTAAGCTCTAAAGAGGAAATTGCCATTTTTGAAAAAGCCAAGAGAGAGATTGAATTTACCGGCATTATGCTGAGCAATAGTCTGGATGTGGTGGAGGTTACCATGAATCCGCCCAGTCTGGATGATACAATGCCGGATAATGAACGTCTGACAAGGGCGCTCCGTAAATTTTTGAATATTAAACGTGTAAGGATTCCTTATGCAGTATTGAAGAAACTGCCGGATGTCCTTCGCGACAACAATTACCAGGTAAAATGTATCCTGCGGACAACACCCAACGATATGTTTGTCTATGACATTTATGGCATGGAAGACAACGTTGTGACATGCGGTCTTGCAGTGGATATCGGAACAACAACTGTATCGGCCGTGATCATTAATATGGAGAACGGCGAAATTCTGGCAAAGGGTTCTGCAGGAAACGGGCAGATCCGTTATGGCGCGGATGTAATTAACCGTATCATTGAACAGCAGAAGCCGGGCGGCAAAAAGAAACTTCAGGATGCTGTGATCAGGGAGACAATTAATCCCATGATCCGCGAAATGTGCAGAAGCGCCGGAATTTCCAAAAATCAGATATACAGGATGTGCGTAGCATCCAATACAACGATGAATCATCTGTTTGCAGGAATCAATGCAGATCCGCTGCGTATGGAACCATATATTCCTGCATTCTTTAAAACAAATTCCCTGTTTGCTTCCGATGTGGGAATTGATATTAACCAGGATGCCCATATTATTGTGGCACCGAATATAGGGAGCTATGTAGGCGGTGATATTACTGCCGGGACACTTGTGAGCATGATCTGGAACAGACCGGAGTTTTCTCTGTTTATTGACCTTGGAACGAACGGGGAGCTGGTATTCGGCAATTCTGATTTCATGATGAGCTGTGCCTGCTCTGCAGGCCCTGCCTTTGAGGGCGGTGACATCAGCTGCGGCATGCGTGCCACAGACGGTGCAATTGAAGCCTGCACCATTGACAAAGAAACTATGGAACCTACCTACAGGATCGTGGGAGCACCCGGGACGAAACCTATCGGACTTTGCGGTTCCGGTATCATTGATGTAATCAGCGAACTGTTCATGACAGGAATCATTAATCCGAAGGGAAAATTTGTCCGCGAGGGCAGACGCGTGAAACATGATCAATATGGAATGGGAAGCTATGTGCTTGCTTTTGAAGAGGAAGCAGGTTCGGTGAAGGATGTAGAGATTACTGAGGTGGATATTGATAATTTTATCCGTGCAAAAGGTGCTATTTTCTCTGCAATCCGTACCATGTTGAGTTCCCTTGATTTTGATGTTTCCATGATCGATGATGTTTATGTTGCAGGCGGCATCGGAAGCGGAATTAATATGAAGAATGCTGTGACGATCGGGATGTTCCCGGATATTCCGCTGGATAAGTTCCATTATATCGGGAACTCTTCCCTGACGGGGGCATATTTAATGCTTCTGTCTACCAGGGCAGAGCAGAAAACCTATGAGCTTGCATCCAATATGACATATCTGGAGCTTTCCACAGTTCCTACCTATATGGACGAGTTTGTAGGTGCATGCTTCATCCCTCATACGGATACATCCCTTTTTCCGGGGGTAATGGAGCAGCTTACGCAACAATGAAATGATAAAATGTACAGAGGTGGCACATGGCTTTTGAAAAGAATGAGTTAAATGCAGGCGCAGAAGATATGCCGAAGCCTGTGGGGCAGCAATTAGGTTATGAGAAAGACAGCAAGGAACGTCTTCCCTGGGAACACTATATGGAGCTGTATAGAAATACGGATCCTTTGGAAATTGCGGGGCGGCTTGGGATTCCTTTTGACCCGGAAAAGAGATGCTTTACATTGACTTTCCTCGGTACGGTGTATGAGATTTCCCATCCGGATTTCCAGGTGGTTCATCATGCAGATGACATGGGCTTTTATCCTCTGGAAGAGATGATTTATGCAAAGATACTGACCATTCGTTATCTTCTTGAAGGCGCCCGGTCTTTTGGAAGCGGAAAATTCAAGACCTACAGAGAAATGCCCTGGGGAGAAGTTTATCTTCGGCAGTTTGACGGGCGCTGTATAAAAAGGCTTGCCTTTTCCTATGGAAACAGGCTTCATGATTTTACGGCGATTATGGAGCACATTCATGCCCTGCCTGTAAAACATGGAGATGTGGCTTTTCAGGTGGAGATTTTCCCCGGATATCAGGTACAGATGATTCTGTGGGAGGGTGATGACGAGTTTCCGCCATCTTCCCAGATTCTGTTTTCCGATAATTTTCCGGTGTCCTTCCAGGCAGAGGATATGGCGGTTATGGGAGATGTGATCATTGGCTCCCTGAAATCTTTTGCAAAGGTTATCTGATCTATAGATTAAAGCAGGAGACCCTGTTTTAAATAAAAGAAATGTGTATAGAAAAGAAAAGGAGGTAATTTTCTATGGGTTTCAAAAGTGATATTGAAATCGCTCAGGAGTGTGAAATGCTCCCCATTACCGAAATTGCAGCAAAGGCAGGTATTGATGACAAGTATCTGGAGCAGTATGGTAAGTACAAAGCAAAAATCGACTACAATCTGTTAAAGGATTCCGACAAAGAAAACGGAAAACTGGTTCTGGTAACTGCAATCAACCCTACCCCTGCAGGGGAAGGAAAGACCACTACAACCGTAGGTCTTGCAGATGGTATGCAGAAACTTGGCAAAAACGTTATGGTAGCTCTTCGTGAGCCATCCCTGGGACCGGTATTCGGTGTAAAGGGCGGCGCTGCAGGCGGCGGATATGCACAGGTTGTACCAATGGAAGATATCAACCTTCACTTTACAGGTGACTTCCATGCCATCGGTGCAGCAAA
>JAETNR010000191.1 GCA_021772055.1 Blautia sp.
GGTCTGTCCCCCTTTTATTTTCAGCGCTTGTTCAAGCGGCTGGTAAATAAACCGGTTCAGGAATATGTGAAGCTCCGCCGTCTGGCAAAGGTTATTGAAAATCTGAAAAGTACCGACCAGAGGATTCTTGACGCTGCCTTGGACTATGGCTTTTCAAGCCATGCGAATTTTACACGGGCTTTCAAGGAAACGTATGGGATTACGCCTGAAAACTACAAGAAGGATTTACCAATGCTCAATACATTTGACAAGCCGGAAGTTTCTATGAATTATGTTTTAGTAGACGAAGGGGTTCCGCTGGTGGTAGGAAATATCGTCTTGGAAATCCAGAGAAAGACATTGGAAAAACCGGAAATTTACCTCGGCCTGGAAACGGAAGTTCGCATTTCTGAACAAATACCGATTGGTGAAAGCACAGGTGTAGATGTGCCAGGACAGCTTTGGAAGCGTTATCACATGGAGAAGGCTTCAATTGAAGCCAATCTAAATACTACTGTAGAAATGGGAATGTCCCATACGGAAGGTACTTCACAAAACCTTTTCACTTATTTTGCAGGCGGCCTTGTTCAAAATATTCCGGATCGGCTACAGGATGGTTTTGTTAAGAGAGAACTCTCGGCAGGAGAATACATCGTTTGCAGAGTCGAAGCAGAAAATTTTGAGGATTTGGTGACGGTCGCTTTAGATCAGGCCAGCAAATACCTTTTTGGTATATGGCTGCCCCACCACAATTTAACCACGGAGCCTTTCTCAGCAGAAAAGTATTATCGTGGCTCAGAGGGTATGGCTTGTATGGAAATTTGGGTTAAGCCCCTGCCGCTGAAAAATAAAAGCTAAGGAGGAATTTATGATGGATTGGAATGCGCTATATTCAAATGAACAACCTCCATCGCTGGAGCAAGTCACGGAATACATTAACAATCCGTTATGGACAGATTTTAATAACCGTATCCAGTTCACCTATCGGACCAGGCCCTGCATGGAATACAGCCGTTGTTCCATGCAGGCAGGCTGGAATATTAA
>JAETNR010000088.1 GCA_021772055.1 Blautia sp.
GTATCCAAGTTAAAGCTGTTAAAGGCGAACCACACCAGCCAGAAGTACCGCTTAGAGGACAATATCGTGAAGCATTACCCGGTACAGATAGCCGCCATGAAAGAAAGGATTGCGGGGTATCGTGCCGACATACAGACCTATGCACAGAATAAATTCCCGGACAAAGACACTTTTTCCATAAAAATCGGGAACCGGGTATATACGGACAAAAAGGAAGCCGGGGCAGCGCTGATTGATATGTGCCGGAGCGCAAAACAGCCGAATATGGCGGTCACAATCGGAGAATATCAGGGATTTAAAATGAGCGTTTCCTTCGATTCGTTCCTTTCCAAGTTTACGGTCAACCTAAAGGGCAGCATCAGCCATGAGGTGGAAATCGGTACTGATCCGCTGGGAAATTTACAGCGGTTAAGCAACGCCTTAGAGGGCATGACCGGGAAAATGGAAACAGTGGCGCAGAAACTGGAAAACGTGGAGCATCAGCTTGAAACCGCAAAGATAGAGGTCACAAAGCCATTCGCACAGGAAGCGGAACTTGCGGAGAAGCTGGAACGCCTGACAGAATTAAATGCCCTGTTAAACATGGACGAAAAGGGCGGCGATGGAATTGATATGGACGATGAGCCGGAAAATGACGGGGAACAGGAGGAACTGGACACAGAGGAAATGGGGCGTGATGCGGAAGCTGTGGCGGATGCGCCTTTTAAGCCGCAGATTAACCGGGCAGTATCGGAAAAGATAGTGGAGCATGGGAAAGAGAGGATGCTGGAAGACAGTCCGAGAGGGCGTATTTCCGTAAAAGAAAAAATTGCCGAGATGCGAGAAAAGGCATACGGGCAGAGAATGCCAGAAAAGCCGGATATTTCAAGGGGCAAAGGAAAAGAGGAAAGTTTATAAAATTAAGGGGCAGTCAAATTGACTGTCCCTTATGAAAAATGTTTTATGCACAAAAGTATTATGATTTGTAGGATATAAATTTATTCTTAAAATACTAAACCATATAGAATATTTAGAACTACTTATGGTAAAATATCTATGTTTACAAAATTGTTAAAGAATATATGGGAGGATTAACATATTATGAGGATTCTAAATATTGGTTCTGCAATTATGGATAAAGAAAAGAAAAAATATATTTTGGATGATATTATTGGACAGGGGGTTTTGGATATGTATATAAAGCTCACCGAGAGGATGATGGAAAAATATTTGCTATTAAAACAACATTACCGTCATTTTATGATAAAAGCTCTGAAATGGCTTTTAAAAATGAGATTCAGGCAGCATTAAAAGTTAGAGGTAATAATGTTATTCATTATGAATATGTGCATAGTGGTGAAGAATATCCAGAATTGCCACCATACGTTATAATGGAGTATGCAGATAACGGAACGCTAAGAGAGGTAATAGAACAGCGTAAAAAGATAAAAACATTTTATAGTACGGAGGAACTATTTGGTATATTTAGACAATTAGCAAATGGAATGAATGATATTAATTCATTGTTGGTACATAGAGATATTAAGCCAGAAAATATACTTCTGTGTGGATCTGTGTTGAAAATTTCTGATTTTGGTTTATCAAAGGTTGCCGTTGAAAAAACAAGAACAATAACATTTAAAGGAAGCGGTACACCATTATATATGTCGCCGGAAGCATGGGATTTCAGTAAAAATACAATACAAATGGATATTTATTCAATGGGTATTATTTTTTATGAACTAGCAGCATTAGAGTATCCATATTCACCATTGCCAAGAACTCAAGAAGAAGCAAAGGATTTGCATTTGTATTCCGCAATTCAGAATCTAAGTAATTTTAACCATAAACTAGATCCTAAAATAGTTTCTATTATTAATAGAATGTTGGAAAAGGTTCCTAAGAAAAGATTTAAAAGTTGGACTGAGATAATACAGTCTTTAGAACAAACAAGTGATTTGGATTCTTCTCTTGATAATGTAGTTGCAATGGCTGTGGCAACTAAGAACAGTTATGATTTGCAACGGCAGAGACAAGAAAGTGAGTTGCGGAAAAAAGAGAAGCAGAAGGATGATTTTTGCAAATTAGTGCGTTCTCAGTTCGATAATACAATAATATCAATACTCCAAAAGTATGTTGATAAAATGAATATGGGATACGCAGGAGTAGATAAAGCGCAATTAAGGTATAACGGCGATATAATTTCAAGACAAAATTTTATTTCGTGCAAATTGGTAGCACTTAAGGGTAAATATGTAGATATTAATATAGAAATAGTGCTTAAAGAGAATCATGTGCGAAAGGTACCAATAGATAGATTTTGGAATGACGGTCAACAATATAGACAAGAGGAATATATTCCGCAATATAGAGGTAAAAATATTATGGCATTTGGAGAAATATCCAATTCAAAAGGGTTAGGATATAATTTGCTTTTAGTCGATAGTGGTGAGATTTATGGTGATTGGCTTATAATGGAAAATAAAAATAATTTAAGTCATATGTCACAGGAAAAATATAGAAATGAGCCTTTTGCGTTTGATATAGAAGAATTGCCATATGAAATAGAACGGGTACAAGGTACTCATTTGTATACATCAGACTTTAAAGAGTATAGTGATGATAAGTTTATTGGTATTATAAATATGTTGGCTTTAATGTAATATTTGTTACGGAAGGAGTTGGAGCTACTTTTCTAACTATTGTAATGTCAGTTTGCATAAATAACAGTGATAAGTGCAGGAAGGAGATAGGATTAAATTGCAGAAATCGAAACGAATAAGGGCAGTAATATTCACTCAAATGTGAAAGTAAATAAAAACAGCATGTAGAGAGCAGCCAGAAATGGCTGCTTTTATCATGCTCAAAATTAAACGGAGGTATTAAAAAATGGAAACACCAGGACAGAACACAAAACAGGTCATGGAGGAAAATGACGCATTAAAGCAGTTCATGGAGCTGCTTAACCAGCAGAACATGAAAGAGCAGTCACAGGATTTTATGGGGATTTTCTGGTATGTAGCGGGTATGCAGGTGCAGCTTAGTGCAATGGTTGATGAATTACAGGGTGTCCGGGAACAGCTTTCACAGATGCAGGAGAACCAGCCAAAATCAGTGAAAGAGAACCTCATGGATAAAGTGGCTCACCTTCAGGAGAAAATCACGAACCTGTCGGAACGCCTGACAGCGGTAAGAAACCGTCTGGTGGAAACAGCGTCACAGGCGGTCAACACCTTTAAGGAAAAAGGAAAAGCGGAGATGTGCAAGGTTCTTCAGAAAGGAATCTCCGGCGTGAAGTCCATGCTTTCCGGTTACAGGGAACGTCTGGTTGACGTGATGATGGGCTTTGAAAAGACAGCCAACCAGATTGACAGTATCGGGGACGAATTAAAGCAGATCGGGAACAGCGTTTCCAACGTGGGCAGGCTGTTAACCGGGAAAGACACGAAAGAGGTATCGGACGAAAAGCCGGGTGTCGGTCTGACAAGGGTAATTAACAAGCCTGTAAAAAAGGCGGTGGAGAACCTTCGGAAAAAGATTGATGCGACGGATCAGGCATTTGAAAAGCTGGATCGGCTCTCTGACCGTCTGGACGCCGGGAAGGAAGCGGAGAAAGGCGGGCGGGTGTCCGTAAAGGATAAGCTGTCGCAGATGAAGGAAAAGGCGGGACAGCAGAAGAAAGCGCCGGAGCCGGACAAGGCAAAGGCGAAAAGCAAAGAGGAAAGTTTATAAAAATTATCAGCAAATAAAAATATCCAAAACGGGGGCAGACAGGGAAACTTATCTGTCCCCTGTTTTTGTGGAGGAAAAGGAGAGATAACCACATGGCAGACGCAAGAACCGAGAAACAGAAAGTAAAGGAGATAACGGACAGGCTGGAGGAAGGCTTGAAAGAGCTGTTTGAAGGGGAGAAGTACAAAAGCTACCTGAATACCATGTCAAAATTCCATAATTACAGCGCAAACAATATCCAGCTCATAGAGATGCAATGCCCGGATGCGACATATGTTGCCGGGTACAAGGCATGGCAGAAGAATTTTGAACGCCATGTAAACAAGGGCGAGAGGGGTATCCGTATCCTTGCGCCCGCATCTTATAAAATCAAAGAGGAACAGGAGAAGATTGATCCGGTGACAAATGAGCCTGTGCTTGACCGGGACGGGATGCCCGTCATGGAGGAAGTGGAGATAAAGATACCCGCCTTTCGTGTTGTTACAGTGTTTGACTATTCACAGACGGACGGAAAAGAGCTTCCCGGACTTGGCGTGAATGAGCTGCATGGGAATGTGGAGCGTTATCAGGATTTCATGGAAGCGCTTAGCAGGGTTTCCCCTGTCCCAATCCGCTATGAGGGCATGGAGGGGGACAGGAAAGGCTATTTCATTGACTTAAACCACCCTATCACCATTAAGGAGGGCATGAGTGAAACGCAGACCGCAAAAACCGGAGTCCATGAGGTGGCACACGCAAAGCTCCATGCAAAAGAGGTAGAACAGGAAACAGGGACTATCAAAGACCGGGAAACAAAAGAGGTGGAAGCGGAGAGCATTGCCTACACCGTCTGCCAGCATTTCGGGATTGACACGTCCGATTATTCTTTCGGGTATATCGCCGGGTGGAGCAGCGGAAAAGAAATGCCGGAGTTAAAATCTTCCCTCGATACGATACGCCGGACTTCCTCGGAGCTGATAAAGGGGATTGAAGCACAGCTTTTGGAAATTGAAAAAGAACGTGCTGCAGAACAGGTACAGGAGGATATGATTCTACTTGTGGCGAATACTGACCGCTCGGAATATGACCTTTTGAGTGTTAAGGGCATGGAAAGGACAGAGATATTTGGTCTGCTGTCTGCCATGAATGATGATGACAGGCAGAGCGTGGAAGCCTACCTTGAAAGAGCCGGGGCATGGGTAACACTGCTTGCCAATGAACGGAGCGAGGAAGTGGGGGAATACCATTTAGACTATGCCTATGATACGGACACCCATGAGATAACGGATTTTAAGGCATTACAGGAAGAACGGGAAAAAGCCAATATTCCGATTGAGTATGGCGATGTGATTGTGAGAATCTCCACGCCGGACAGCGGGGAATATGAAACCATTAAGATTGCAGATATGCAGTCGGAGGTGGCAAACGTATTATATGCCATACCATTTTTGCAAGAAAATGAGTGGAATGGAAATGTCCTGGATTATCTGCAGGAGAGAGGTCTTGAGTTTGTCCCGATTATGAGAAGCGGGGGAATAAATGACGGTTATCCGCAGTTCTATGATTTTGATGTGGATATGAGCGCATGGGAAGTGCATACCGCTTCGGAACTTCCGGCAATGATGCAGGCGGAGCAGCTCATTAACCGCATGGAATTTCACAGGTCGGCGTATGACACCGATGAGCGCAACCTGATTATGAACCACGCTTATAAGCTGGACGATATGTATAAGACAACTTCCCTTGCACATTCCCTTGCGGAGCAGAAAGACGATTTACCGCTGCTTTTGGAAACAATCAAGGCGGCGGAGGAAGAAATTGACTTCCTTCCGGACGGTATGGTGGGGTTATCACAGATGCACGAATACGGGTATTCTTGGGATGAAATGCTCCCTCTGACAAAGGACAGGGCATCGGAGCTGTTCGGGGAGGACGTGTCAGTGTACCAGCTTCACGCAGACGGTTCAGAAACGCTTGTGGAGGATAAGGTGGCATTACAGGGGCATGACGGGCTGTTCGGCGTGGAAAAAAGCGATTGGAACGCCTATCTGGAACACCAGTCCATGAAGCAGGAATTGGAGGACAGCGAACCCAACCGGGAAGCACAGCTTTTATATGGAAATGAGAGCAGGTTTGGCATTTACCAGCTTAAAGATACGGAGGAAACAAGGGATATTCGCTTTATGAATATGGATTACCTTGAAAAAGAAGGTATCCAGGTTTCCAGAGAGAATTACACGCTGGTTTATACCGGGGAATTTACGGAGGGCATGAGCCTTGAAGATATTTATACCAAGTTCAATATAGACCACCCGGCAGATTTTACCGGGCATTCCCTTTCTGTCAGTGATGTGGTGGTGCTGCATCAGGACGGGGAGAACACAAGCCATTATGTGGATTCCGTAGGTTACAGGGAGATACCGGAGTTTACAAAGGAGAGGGAAACAGTGGCAGAGATTACGGGTAACGAAGCCCCGGTTATTGATGCGGTAAGTGAAGTGCAAAAAGAGAGTAGGCAGGAAGAACCGGACAGGGAGAATGAAATATTCTTTCCGGACAGTGGCGAATGGAAAGCAGTAAATGAACTTGATTTTGAACAGAATTATTTTGCAATCGATGATCCCTATCAGGATGGCGATTTCCGTCTGCTCCACCTGCAGAACAGCATAAAGGACATTACACCGGGCGGGGTACATTATAATACTTATGAGGAAGCTGCCAATGCCCTGAATGATGTGGAGCGTGAATTTAAAGAGATGCCTTTTAATCGTGAAAATAATATCGGCTCTTATACAGTTGGGAACAGAGAGCAGCTTGAACAGATCCATTATGCCAGGGAGCTGCAGAAGCACCTTAACAGGGATAAGGTGTCTTATTATGTCATTGAGGATTTATCTACATGGGCAGACGGAAGCCCGGAAAAAAGCAGGCTGGAACGTTTTGACAGCCTTTCGGAAGCAATAGCAAGGTTCTCGGAGTATCGGGGAAAAGATGCGGAAGATAAGCCAGATATGGCAAGGACAACACTCGGTGTTAGTGTAAATGGCATTGAGCTTGATGTGATCCATGTCAGAAACCAAGAAAATTGTTTGTCACTTGATTTTACGCATAGCAAGCCGATAGAGGAAAACAGCCAGTTTCGGAATGATTTACAAGTTTTATATAATGAGGTCGGCTTTGACAAGGTGAGGGTTCACCGGGAGATGTCACCGGAGGAAATAAAGGATTTTGTAAAGCAGAGGTTTGAGTACCAGTTAAAGAGCAGCGGGATTGACGATATTTCCCTCTACATGGACAGGTTTGATGCCCTTTATGTTTATGAACAGGGGAAAATGGAACACTTTATGCCGACAGCAAACCAGAAGCATATCGTGGAAGATGTACCGTTCATGGAGTGGGAAAATCCGTATATAGATACCAGCAGCCATACAACGGACAGGACGGAAACGGAGCTTGCTTTCCAGCTTGCAGACCGCTATATCAGTATTCAGGAAGCCAGCGAGGGATATGATTATACAATTTATGATATGGATTACCGGGAGTTGGACGGTGGCGTGTATGATAACAAATCCAACGGAGTTGGATTGGACATAACAATCCGGCAGGCTTTGGACGAGATTGTGACGGATTTGAAAGAGCAGGCGCACAGGAGTGGGCTGGAGGGAAGTATCCGCACCGATGATGAGCTGATACCGATTGATTATGATGGATTGATGGAAAAAGCGGAGCAGGCGGCAAAAGAGCATCTTGAGGAACGCATCAGAACCGAAGTGCCGGAAGCAGTGGAAAGCAAGGTCATAGCAGACTTTAAAGCTAAAACAGAGGAATTATTTAACGGTATCAACGGGCAGACACAGGAGGACATAGAACTGAATGTTTACGCCTATTTACAGTCCAAGATTGACGAGTATGGGATGGATATAGAGCTTGTGGATATGGCGGTATCCGGGAGCAGGTGCAGAGGTTTAGAGGGAGCTGGTTCTGACCTTGATGTGGTAGTGGAGTACCGGGGCGGGGAAAGCGAAGATGCCCTGTTTAACGCTTTTAACGAGGACGGTTTTACAATCGGCGGCGTTCAGGTAGACATCAATCCCATTACAGAGGGCAAGACCGGGACGCTTGGGGAATATCTTCCGGGTGTGGAAGCCTATCTTGAGGAAAAACGTGCCGCCATGCAGGAGAAAGCCGCAGAGCAGATACAGGAGGAAAAACAGACGGTTGTCACCCTTACAGTGGCAGAGTGCGGGGAGTTCCATAATTTCGGAGAATACCATGAGAATATCGCAGGCGTGGAGGAAGCAATCGCCATTTTCAACCAGATACCACCGGAGCGGATGAATGGTATCCCAAGTATCGGCATCAATATCCATACGGAAGGGACAGAACCCTATGAGGATATGCAGATGGATATTATATCTGGAAGGGTTGCGGATTTGGAAATTCTGGACTATGTGCCGGACATTACGGACAATCCGAAGGCGGTGGAGGTCATTGCGGAGCTGATCGACAAGCTGCCGGATATAGAGGTCAGGGGTTCTCTGGAGAAGTGGCAGGCGGCTTTCCTTGCTGCGGAGATGAGGACATCAGAAGCGGAAATACAGGGTATCTCAATGACTTCCTCAATGCGCTCATTTCAGACAGTATCAGGGAAGGCATGACGGATATTTTTGGGAAAGGTACGGAGCTTGATGACAGTGAGGGCGTACAGACCGCAAGGAAAGCGAAAGAGCTGTTAGACAGGCTGGCGGAATACAAGCCGCTTGCAAAGGTCGAGGAACTGGAAGAATGTAACTATAACATGATTGATAACGTCCTGAACAACGAGAAGCCGAAAGAGGAAAAGCAGACAGGCAGAGTTTCCATAAAGGAAAAACTGACGGAGAAAAAGGCGGTCATCGAGCAGAGGGATAAGGCAGAAAGAGAAGTCCCGGAAAAGGGAACGGAGAAAAAATCGGAGAGGGAGATATAAGCTATGGATAAATTTACAGTGGAAGAAATCAATTTGATGTGTGTGTTTGAGGGGCAGGACAGGACGGGCATGATTGCCGACATAAAGAATGTGATTCCCCACATACAGGACAGCGATATGGCGGAGCTTGCCGGACAGGTTTTAGGGAAACTGGAAACCATGAGCGATGAAGAATTTGCAGAGGTGGCACTGGAAGCGGCGGAGTAATTGAAGCAAACTTTTATAGCATTATTCGACATAACGTGCTATAATTTTCATAGTCAGATTAGAGCGAGTAGGGATAGTCTGCGGTTGTCCTTTCTGGAAACGGAAAGGAGGTCGGTATGAATACACTTGAGATACTTACACTGCTGTTGGTCATTTTTGCAGCATTAACATACATAGACAATAAACACAACCGCAAGTAACGGAAAAGGCTATCTTCTACTGCAATAGAGGATAGCCTTGTAATCCGTAATTTTTACGCTTTATAAGTTTCCGATTGTACAACCGTCGGACGTGCAAATATCCTTCGGCTTCTATGATGATTATAAACCAACACTGCGGATTTTGCAAGAGGGTTTAGGAGATAGGGGTGCTTCGGCGCTCCTATTTTTTTGCGGATTTGTAGATTATCTTACATGAAAACGGTCTTTTCTGCAAGAAATTTTTCTGATTTTATAAATAGATAGTAAGGAAAGAGTGGGATTCCGCCGTAGCCGGCATTGTGGGCAGTGTGTATAACTCCCCGTCTTATGGAGCTGTGGGCAACACTGTTTGCAGGATGTGGGAAAGCTGCTTTTGCTTTTCCATATGCTGT
>JAETNR010000089.1 GCA_021772055.1 Blautia sp.
GGTGTGCGCTTCGGAAGGCCTCCAAGCCCCCTGCCGGAGAACTTTCATGAAGTCTACCAGCTATGGAAATCCGGGAAAGTTACTGGAACGGCAGCGGCGGAACTATGCGGTATGCCACTGTCTACATTCCGTTACCGGGCAGAAATTTACCAAAAAGCCAAGTTATTGTAAGCGGGCATTTTTACAGAAATGTGTACGTTCCTGTAAATGCCCGCTTCAATTTTACCCATTCTATAATACTACAAAAACACACGGTTTTCCACTGAAAATCCATATTTTTAAGCCCATTTTTTTGAGTGGCCAAAACGTACACAATCTTGCAAAAGAACTGGTGTACGCAAGTCTCGTTCCCATTTTACCTCCAAGTAAGGAAACAATTTTCAGTTTACGGCAAGTGCCGGATGGATATTTACAGACTTTATGGAGGTACTTGTAAATGGATAATACAAAGGATTTTACATATAAGCCGAAAATCGTGTCAATTTTTTCGGGATGCGGAGGACTTGATTTTGGCTTTCATATGGAGGGATACGAAACTGTATGGGCAAATGATTTTGCGGAATGGGCTTGTAAATCGTTTGCGGCAAATTTTGGAGATGTTATCCGCTATAAGGATATAACACAGATAAATCCATATAAAGATAAAACCATACCAGAATGTGATTTAGTTCTGGGTGGTTTTCCATGCCAGGATTTTTCGATTATTTGGAAACAACCAGGACTGAATGGAACAAGAGGAGGGCTGTTTAGACATTTCGCAGAATTTGTTGACGGCAAAAAGCCAAAGGCCTTTGTGGCGGAGAATGTAAAGGGTTTGCTGACTGCAAATGGAGGGAAAGCTATTGACACTATTGTAAAAGATTTCGAGAGTATTGCACCGGGATATGTTGTTAAACCTCATTTATATAATTTTGCGGAATATGGAGTCCCTCAGTTTAGGGAGCGGGTTTTGTTTGTCGGGATAAGAATAGACACAGGGTTTGATTTTGTTCATCCGAAGCCGACACATGGGCCAAATGGGGATTTGCCGTATGTTACCGCTGGAGAGGCACTTGTTGGTGTAGAGCAGGTTTCAACTAACAATGAATTGATCAATATTAAAGAAAAAACAAAGAAGATGTTGGAACTCATACCGGAAGGCGGTAATTTTACTGATATCCCGAAAGATAATCCGCTGTATGTTAAAGGCATGATCAGCCATGTTTATAGACGGATTAAACGGGATGAACCGGCAAAAACAATTATCGCTGCCGGAGGTGGAGGCACATGGGGATATCATTATCCGGAGCCTCGTCCTTTGACCAATCGGGAAAGGGCAAGACTGCAATCTTTTCCGGATAACTTTATTTTTGAAGGGAACGTCACAGAGGTTCGCAGGCAGATTGGAAACGCTGTCCCGCCTGTGGGTGTCCGGGAAGTAGCAAAACGCCTGCGCCCGTTATTTACAGGTGATTATAAACCTATTGATTTAATGCCGGAATATGAAAAGATGAAAACTATGACGATAAAACAGCGTCTTGAATATGTGACAGCACAAATGAACTAAGGGAGGACAGAGTATGGAATTTTTGGTTTCTAATTACCCTCCATTAAAAACAGGGTGCAAAACATTTGCAGATACATTTTACGGTCTTATTCCGCAGACATCTAAATTAGATATTGCTGTGGGATATGTTTCTTCTGATGCTCTGATAGAATTACAAAAAACGATTGAGTTGAATTGTAACATACAGGCACTAAATTTAATTGTGGGGATGCACTATTTTGACAAATTCACAAAGGTTCAATACAACGCAGCAATGCATTTGAATGAATTTCTCACAGAAAATAACATGGGCGGCGTCAGGCTGGTCACTGCTTTCCGCTACCATGGAAAGCTATATTCATATAGCAATGATAAAGGCCCGTTTGCGTGTATTATAGGCTCTAATAATCTTAGCAGCATAATAGATGGCGGTGTAAGGGTTTATGAAAATTCTGTACTCCTACAGGAACAAAATGCTACAAAGGAAATGAGCGGGTTTATCTCGCAGCTTGCGCAGACAGCCACTAAAAATATTGCAGAACTTGATATAAATGAGTTTAATCAGGAGAATCCTTTGCTTGAAGGACATGAATTTGTAAAAAGACTTTCTCCGCATGATATAGCACTTGCAATGTATGCAAAGACAAAAACATCATTCGAAATTCCAATTAAGCCGTATGAGATATCGCCACAAAGCAATCTGAATGTTTTCTTTGGGAAAGGACGAGAATCGAAAAACGGGCTTGTAAAACCGCGGCATTGGTATGAGGTTGAATTGATTGTTCCTAAAAATGTCACAAGTCAGGAAGGATATCCTCAAAGTAAAACAGAGAATGCAGTTTTCACAGTTATTACGGATGACGGATGGTCTTTTAAGTGCAAGGTTAGCGGAGATTATAGTAAAAACTTCCGCTCAGAGGGAGATTTAAAAATTCTTGGGAAGTGGCTTAAAGGACGCTTAGAAAATGCAGGAGTATTAAAAGTTGGAGAACCAGTGACAGCAAAAACATTGAAAGATTACGGTCGGGATACATTTACGCTTACCAAAACGATAACGCCGGGAATCTGGTTTCTTGATTTTGAGGTGAAGAAATGAATTATTTGGACAAATATTTAGAACGGATAAAGCAATGTGGAAATATTGGCTTATCTGCTGCAATAGAAAAAACGGTGTCTAATATTATTCCTCAGTACATATCGAATTTTTCCTTTACAGATCATGTTGTAAGTTTGCTGGTGGGGGATGTTCAAAGCGGAAAGACAAGCCATATGTTTGGGCTTATGTGTGCAGCTGCTGATGAAAGTTTCATGAATTTTGTATTGCTTACGACAGATAACATTCTTTTACAACAACAAACATTTAAGCGTGCAGAAAGAGATTTGTGTGATTTTTGTGTATGCGATGAAAATGATTACCTGAAATTTTTCCAAAATAATCTCCGTAAACCAGCGGTGATTGTTTTGAAGAAAAATGCATCCGTTTTAAGACAATGGAAAAATAATTTCATATCAACAAACTTTTGTACTGGAAATCCACTTTTTATTGTAGATGATGAGGCGGACGCAGCAAGTTTAAATACACAGGTAAACAAAAACAAGCAGAGTACAATCAATAAGCATCTGGATGAAATAAAAAGAACAACTTCCAGCAGTGTCTATATGGAAGTGACCGGTACTCCGCAGTCGATTTTGCTTCAAACGTCCAAAAGCGGCTGGAAGCCATATTTCATTTATTATTTTAAACCAGGTGAAAAGTATCTGGGAGGAAATTTCTTTTTTACAGAGGACAAACCAAAGCAAATTATTTTGACAGATAATGACGAGGCAGAAGAATTATTAAATGATGACGAATTTCCTGAAAACGGTTTAAAAAGCGCACTTATCATGCATTTGATCGCAGCCGGACATATTATGCTGGCAGGGGGAACCGTTTGCAATTTTTTGATTCATCCAAGTGTAAAAACAAGCCAGCATTCAAGTTTTGCAAATAAGATAGGGAATTACTTGAATGAAATTTGCCATTCATATGACGAAAAGGAAACATATGAAGCGTTTGAAGCTGCTTATAAATCACTAAAAGATACTAAAAGAGATATTTTTCCGTTGGATAAAATTTATGGTTATATAATTGCCCAAATGCTGGATGATAAAGTGAATATTTTAATGTTGAACTCAATCGTGTCATACGATGAAAATACGCAATATGATACAGGCATTAATATTATTGTTGGCGGCAATAGCTTAGGGCGGGGAGTTACGTTTCCGCAGCTTCAGACAATATATTACTGCCGTGTGGCAAAAAGTCCGCAGGCAGATACTATGTGGCAGCATGCAAGGATGTTTGGGTATGATAGAGATCCAGATTTAATGCGTGTCTTTATGCCGCCGAAGCTATTCAAACTGTTTTCAGATATTAACAGGACTAATAATAGTATCATCCGGCAAATTGAAAATTCAAGCAATGGGTGCAATGTTAAAATATTTTACCCGACGGGTTTGAAACCGACAAGAAAAAATGTTTTGGATAAAAAGGCCGTTGGCGTTTATTCAGGCGGAGTAAATTATTTTCCATTCTATCCAGTGAATAGAACAGTTTCGGATATAGATAAAATATTGGAATGTTTTGATAATGACTTGTATACGGTAAGTTTAAAACTGATAGTAAAACTTATTGAACATATGGATTCCGAAGTTGATGACTGGAATGCGAAAGTATTTATAGGATTTATCAATACGTTTTTGGCGGCAGATCCTGCAACACAAGGAAAACTTATTGTTCGCCGTAATAGAGATATAGGAAAAGGAACAGGAACATTACTTTCTCCCGCTGACAGAAAATTAGGTGATGAATATACAGAGGAAGTAGTACTTACTGTTTATAAAATTACCGGGAATATTTCAAAGGGATGGGATGGAGAAGAACTTTGGATTCCCAATATTAAGCTGCCAGGAGATTATGCTTATTACAGCGGAGAAAATGCATAAAATAAATGTGGGATGTGATAGTATGGCTGATACAAAGACACCGGAAGAACGCAGCAAAAATATGTCGCATATACGGAGTACAAATACAAAGCCAGAGGAACTTGTAAGAAAATATTTATTTACACATGGGTTTCGGTATAGAAAAAATGATAAACGCTATCCTGGAAAGCCAGATATTGTACTTCCGAAGTATCATACGGTGATATTTGTGAATGGTTGTTTTTGGCACATGCATGGATGTTCCAGGGCAAGATTGCCTCGGTCAAATCAGGAATATTGGGAGCCGAAGATTAAACGTAATGCACAGAGGGATCAGGACAATATCAGAAAACTTGAAGATACAGGTTGGAAAGTAATTGTAGTTTGGGAATGTGAATTAAAAAAGCGTGTGGCCGAAGAACGGTTGCAACGATTATGTGAAGAGATAAAAAATTGAATATAGGAATCGGTAATAAAGTCACTTGTCGGATTGTTTTTATAAAAAAGCTGTCCAGTAAGTGACTTTTATTTTTGAAAATTTTTAGAAATGCAATAGGTAACTTCCTTTGTGCAGGAGTGCAGAGGATGCAATCCCTCTGCTCTGGGTACAGGGGCGAAGCGCCCTGTTGGGGTCAAGGGGCAAAGCCCTTTGGCGGGTTAAGGGCGGCAGTCCTTATCGGGTCAAGGGTGAAACGCCTTGCCCAGCTAGAGTTGGCGCCTGCGCCAATTCGTACTGGGTATTATCTGACGCAGGAACCGGCAGATTCGGCAGCAAAGCTGCCCTTCCCGCAGAGAGAAAATTGAAAAGAAGGAGGACAGAATGAAACTGACCAGACACAACGGCAGAGCCGGGAAAAACGGCGCTTACAATCCCAAACACAATGACCGGAGATTTGATGTGGCGAACAGTGAACATATCGACATGGAACGGACAAGGCAGAATATTTACTGGGATTGTTATACCGGCTTATCTTCAGCCCTGACAAGGGAGAGGGGCGGGGAAAACGATTATTCTTTTGAGAAGATTGAACGGATTTATTATTATGAGCATTATGCAGACCATGTACAGGCGCAGAATGAGCGGAACGAAAAGAACAGGCACACAGAGCGCAACCGGACGGTGGATGACTTGCTCACTAACAACAAGACCTGCCCGGAAGAAAGCATTTACCAGATCGGGACAGTAGAGGAATCTGTTCCGGGGGAACTGCTGGCAAAGATTGCTGTGGAATTTTTTGCGGAGATGGAGGAAAAATTCGGCTCCCATGTCCACATATTGGACTGGGCGCTGCACCTTGACGAAGGCACCCCGCATATCCATGAAAGACACGTTTTTGACTGTGAAAATAAATACGGCGAATTATGTCCGCAGCAGGAGAAAGCGTTGGAAGAACTGGGGGTGCCACTCCCTGATCCTGAAAAGAAAAAAGGCAGGAACAACAACCGTAAGCAGACCTTTGATGCGGAGTGCCGGAAAATGCTTTTCCGTATCTGTGCGAAACACAGTCTGCATTTGCAGACAGAACCAAGCTACGGCGGCAGGGGATATCTGGAAAAGCAGGATTTCATCATTGAAAAGCAGAAAGAAAAACTCTCCGCACAGGGAGAAATTTTAAGGCAAAATACCATGGCCATAGCGGAACAGGAAAATAAATTTGATAAAGCGGCAAAGGCTGTTTTAGAGAAGGAAAAAGAACTGGAAAAACAGGAAGGATTGATTGAGGAAAAGAAGCAGGAACTTTCAGAAAAGCAGGCGGCCCTTGCAACTGTCACCATGAAGATCGCAGACATAGAATCGCTGGTAGAGGAAGTGGCGGACACTGCTTATGAGAAAGCCTGTGAGGTTGTATCGGATACTGTCCGGGCGGAGACACAGAAAGAGGACATCCGGGCAGTTGAAGATTATAAAAAGTGGCTGGCTTCGCCGGAGCGGAAAGCCCCGAAGGAGAAAAGGGATTTTGCCGTGAAGTGCCTGAACACAGTCCAGGAGCAGATAAAAAATGCGGCGCAAAATGTGCTGAGGAAAGTCCAGTCGGCGCTCCAAAAGCCGGAGGTAAGCCGTGTGAATAAGGAACAGATTAAGGAGAAAGCAAGGGAATCTATCAGGGACAGGCTTGCAAGGGGGAAAACAGAAGCAGACCGGGCGAACCGTGAACGCATGGAGCGCAGGGATGGGATAAGACCGGTAACAAAAAAAGATATGGAAATTTGAAGCATTTGCTTTTCTTTGCGGAGATGGCAGATGCTTTTTTATTTCGGAAAGGGACGGTATGAATGTATTTGAAGCAGTAAAGGAAAATGTGACGGCAAGGCAGGCGGCTGAGATGTATGGTATCCGGGTGAATCGGAACGGCATGGCGTGCTGCCCGTTCCATGATGACAGGCATCCAAGCATGAAGGTGGATAAACGTTTCCACTGTTTCGGCTGCCAGGCAGACGGCGACGTGATTGACTTTGCGGCAAGGCTGTATGGGCTGAATAACCTCGGGGCGGCTGTGAAGCTGGCTTCTGATTTTGGAATCAGTTACGACAACAAAGGGCGGGCTTCCCCACTCCCGGTAAAGAAAAAAATATCTGAAGAACTGAGGCTAAAGCAGGCAGAGTTACAGTGCTGCCGGATTTTATCGGATTATAACCATTTGTTAGAAAAATGGAGAACAGAGTATGCGCCAAACACTCCGGAAGAAGAATGGAATCCCCTGTTTGTGGAGTCTTTACAGAAACAGTCTTATACAGAATATCTGCTGGATACTCTGCTGACCGGTACGGCAGAAGAAAAAGCCGCCGTAATAAAAGAGCATGGAAAGGAAGTGATGCGGATTGGGGAACGGATTTCAGGACTTGCCGTCCGCCACAAGGCAGGCCGTGATGAACGCAGCAGGCCTGCTCCTACCGGCACTGACGGTCGATGAGGTAAGGGAGAGCCTTTCCATTACACAAAAGGGGCAGACAGCGAACACAATCGGGAACTGCAAGACCGTATTCCTGCGTGACCCGCTTTTAAAGGGGGCAATTCGGCTGAATTTACTGACAGAGCGGATCGATATTGTACGGGATGTGGGGTGGCGCAGGAACACCAGCGCACTTACGGATACGGATATTAAATACCTGCTCCTTTATTTTGAGGAAAACTATGGGCTGACCAGTGAAAAGAAGATTCAGAATGCCCTGGCAATCGTGGCGGATGAAAACTGCTACCACCCTATAAAGGACTGTCTGAATGGGCTTGTCTGGGACAAAACGCCGCGCATCCGTTTCTGCCTGCGTCATTTCCTGGGGGCTGACGCGGATGATTATGTGGAGGAGATGCTGAAGCACTTCCTGTTAGGGGCAATCCGGCGTGTGTTCATGCCCGGTTCAAAATATGAGGAAATGCTTTGTCTGGTAGGCGGACAGGGAGCAGGGAAATCCACTTTTTTCCGCTTACTGGCAATAAAAGACGAATGGTTCAGCGATGACTTAAAGAAGCTGGATGACGATAAAGTATTTACGAAGCTGCAGGGGCACTGGATTATTGAAATGTCGGAGATGCTTGCCACCAGCAACGCAAAGAGCATTGAGGAGATCCGCTCTTTTATCAGCAGGCAGAAGGAAACCTA
>JAETNR010000090.1 GCA_021772055.1 Blautia sp.
CGCCTTTCCAGCCGGATCTGTATGAGTGACAAGTGGCCACAGTATGTTCCGGAGTTCCAATATCATGTGGTAAGAATTCACGATTACACAGACCAGGAGTTACTGGAAAAGAAGGACGAAATGTCTCTCCTTATGGTCCTGAATAAGATTCAAAAGCCCGGTGATCTCCAGTCATTGCAGCATCTTGTGGTGCAGGAGGTAGATGCCATTATGAAAGAGAGCCCAGATAGTGTAATGGATATCATTGCCGGAACCGTAACCAGTCTCTGCAGAAAGTTAAATGTACCGGAAAAAGAAACAGACGATTACATTAGTAAGATCAGGAAGGAAAGAAGAATGGGATATTTATTTGAAAACATGGAAAAGATGGATATCCAGTTAGAACGCAGGCTCCGGAAGGAAGCGGAGGAAAAAGCCGAAGAAGCGGTAAAAAAAGCGGAAGAAATGATAAATGAAGCGGAAGAAATGATAAATGAAGCGGAAGAAATGATAAAAAAAGCGGAAGAAATGAAAAAAGAAACGGAAGAAATGAAAAAAGAAGCGGCTGAGAAAGCGGTAGAAGAAGCCAGAATAGAGTTTTATATCGAAGCCTTGCAGGATACTTCCTATAGTTTTGAAACGGTTTTTGATCTGCTCAAGAAAAAATTTAGCCTTGATGATGAAAAAGCGGGACAGCTGATGCAGCGATACTGGACTCAAAAATAGAAAAAAAGAATGAACAACGCCCCCTGTGCATATATATATAACAATACATGCGATTGTGTAAATCTATGCAAGGGGGCTTTGTTATGGAAAACTTTCAGGTTTACCGGGATATTCAGGCACGGACCGGAGGAGATATATACATAGGGGTTGTAGGACCTGTCCGTACCGGAAAATCTACCTTTATACGAAGATTCATGGAATTGACCGCACTTCCGGGTATGGATGCGGGAAAACAGGCGGAGGTGCGCGACCAGCTTCCTTTAAGCGGAGCAGGAAAACTGATCACAACTGTGGAGCCGAAATTTATCCCCAAAGAAGCAGTGCCGGTACTTTTGGGCGGCCAGCAGAAGGTAAAGGTCAAGCTTATAGACTGTGTGGGCTTTCTTGTGAAGGACGCTTCCGGCCATGTGGAAGAGGGAAGAGAGCGCATGGTAAAAACGCCCTGGTTTGAAAAAGCCATTCCTTTTCATGAAGCTGCCCAGCTTGGTACAAGAAAAGTAATCCAGGAGCATTCCACCATTGGCCTTGTTATCACCACAGACGGTTCCTTCGGCGAGCTTCCGAGAGAAAATTTTCTGGAGGCAGAAGAAAAAACAGTAAACGAGCTGAAGAGGCAGGGAAAACCCTTCCTGATCCTGGTAAATTCCCAGACACCTTATAAGGAAGAAACCCTTTCCCTTGCAAAGGAGCTTCAGGGAAAATACATGGTAACCGCCATTACGGCAAACTGCGAACAGCTTCGAAAAGAAGATATTCCAAGGATCCTGGAAAACATTTTGTATGAATTCCCTGTAAGCGAGATCCAGTATTTTATTCCTAAGTGGGTTGAAATGCTTCCCATGGAGCATGAACTGAAAAATCAGATCATCACTCAGATCAAGGAAAATATGAAAAAGCTTTGCCATATCCGGGACATTAACAAAGAGTCCATACAGCTGAAAGGCCCGTATGTGCAGGATACGTTGCTGGAAAATGTCAGCCTTTCGGATGGAAGTGTTCGGATACGGATCCGGGTGGATGAAAAATATTATTACCAGCTTTTGAGCGATATGTGCGGCGTAACTATGGCGGGAGAATATGATCTGATCCATACGATCCGTGAATTGTCCAAAATGCGGGAACAATATGTAAAAGTCCAGGCTGCGTTGGAAGCTGTCCGTGGAGGCGGATACGGAGTGGTGGTTCCGGAACTTGACGAAATAAAAATGGAAGAACCGACAGTGATTAAGCAGGGAAACAAATTTGGGGTGAAAATCAGGTCAAAGAGCCCGTCCATCCACATGATCAAGGCAAATATCGAAACAGAGATTGCGCCCATCGTAGGCACGGAGCAGCAGGCGAAGGATCTGATCCAATATATTGGAGAAAGCAGTGAACGAGGAGAAAGTGTCTGGGAAACCAATATTTTCGGAAAATCCATAGAACAACTGGTACAGGACGGCATTCGGAGCAAAATCACAGCGATTACAGAAGAAAGTCAGGTAAAACTGCAGGATACTATGCAGAAAATTGTTAACGACAGCAAAGGAGGCCTTGTGTGCATCATAATTTAGAAAAATTTGTAAAAATTCGAGATATTTCGAGTTTTCCTTCGTATTACTAATGTATAAGGTAATAATCCTTATTCAGCAAAGCATTGAAAAGAAATACACCAGAAAACGGGGGAAATACCAATGAGAGAACAAAAAATACTGGCCGAAAGAATCAAGAAACTTTGCCAAAGGAAAAAAATGTCTTACTATTTATTGTCGTATAAGTCCTCAGTGCCCATCACGACGATTATGAATATTGTTCACTGTACCACCAAAAATCCGGGAATCTTTACGATCATCAAGATTTGTGACGGGCTTGGGATAACTATCCGGGATTTTTTTGAGACAGATGAATTTCAGAATATTGAAAGAGAAACTGACTAAATGTGTGAATCTTTTTAACCGGAGAGCTTAATCACTCTCCGGTTTCGTTTTATTCCATCAGGAATTGGCAAAAATAGATAAATTTGAGACGGAAATAGTAAATAAATATCATTGACGAAATGGGAAATAACGTATATCATAGAGAGGTATAAAAATATAGTATTTTTATGTTTGGAGAAGGAAAGTATGTATAAGAAATCAGCGCAGGGATGGCTGAAGCATTGGGATTTTATCCTGATGGATGTGATTTGCCTGCAGGCTGCCTTCGTGATCGCGTGCCTGCTGCGCCTTGGAGCCGGAAATCCCTACAGCAATCCACTTTATCGGAATCAGGCGGTGGTACTTGTTTTCTGCCAGATTTTTGTAGCTTTTTTTGGTCAGACATTCCGGGATATCTTAAGGCGCGGCCACTATGTGGAGTTTTTGAAAACGGTCAAGCATGTGTGCGCTGTAATGCTCCTTGATATGTCTTATATGTTTATTACCCAGTCATCCGGCTCTTATTCCAGAATGACATTTTTTATTACCGGAGCCTTTTATTTTGTCCTGGCATATGCCCAGAGGGAATTCTGGAAATCCTTCCTTGTAAAAAAAGGAAAGGCGGCCTCCGGAAAGCGCTCGATGGTAGTGATCACCGTTTCCCATATGGCCCGGCAGGTTCTGGAGAGCCTGGATGTAAATCCTTATGATGGATTTGCAGTAACAGGAATTGCATTACTTGACAAAAACATGATAGGGGAGTATATTAGAGGGGTGCCTGTTGTGGGGGATAAAGAAAACATCGAGGATTATGTGTGCAGGGGATGGGTAGATGAAGTATTCCTGGCACTTCCTGATGAGATGGAATATCCCAGGAGGAAGATCGTCGATGATTTTATTCTCATGGGCGTGACTGTTCATTTAACCCTGACCGGGATCGAGAAAGTCCGAGCGGGGAAACAGCATGTAGAGAAAATGGGCAACTACACCGTGATTACCACAAGCATCAACATGACAACAACGAAGCAGCTTCTGTGGAAGCGGCTTATGGATATTGCGGGAGGGCTTATCGGATGCCTGCTGACGGTTGTCTTATTTCTCTTTGTGGCACCTGCTATTTACATAAAATCTCCGGGACCGATTTTCTTCTCACAGGTTCGAATCGGTAAGAACGGAAGGAAGTTCAAGATTTATAAATTTCGCAGCATGTACATGGATGCAGAGGAACGCAAGCAGGAGCTGATGAAGCAGAATAAGGTGAAAGACGGGTTCATGTTCAAAATGGATTACGATCCCCGGATCATCGGAAGCGAGAAAAAGGACAAGAACGGCAATCCCAAGGGAATCGGCAATTTTATCCGAAAAACTTCCATTGATGAATTTCCCCAGTTTTGGAATGTACTGAAAGGGGATATGAGCTTGGTAGGCACGCGCCCGCCGACACTGGACGAATGGGAAAAATATGCGCTTCACCACAGAGCCCGAATGGCCATCAAACCCGGCATCACAGGAATGTGGCAGGTCAGCGGCAGAAGCGAGATCACGGATTTTGAAGAAGTAGTCCGGCTGGATACCCAGTATATTGAAAACTGGACGATCGGATTGGATATTAAGATCTTATGCAAGACGGTTTTGGCGGTACTGCATAATGACGGAGCAATGTAAAAACAAATAATATATTTAACGGCTGGAAGGTCCAACCGCTAAATATATTATTTGTGATAAGTAATAAATATAAATAATATAGAAGAAATAACTTTGCAAAAGTCTGTAAACTTAAATCGTCGCTTTGCCGCGTTTGAGGATATGGATGGTCATATTCGAGATCTGAGTTCGCATGAAACATGGCGAAATGGCGAAGCATACGCAAAATCAGGAGGAAAGGCCCGATGTGGTATGTGATGCAGGTACGGGTTGGTACCGAAGAGAACATCCGCTGTCAATGTGAAAAGATAGTGGGAAAAGGGATTCTGGAACGATGTTTCATTCCCTATTATGAGGAAAAAAAGAAATATGAAGGCAAATGGCATACTCAGGAAAAAATTCTCTTTCCTGGGTATGTTTTTATGATTACAGATTTTTTGGAGGAATTGTATGAAAGCTTGAAACGTGTGATCGGACTGACAAAGCTCCTTGGGACAGGAAGCGAGGTGATTCCTTTATCAGAAGAGGAAGTCAGCTTGCTGCTGCGGATGGGCAAAGAATCCCAGGTAGTGGAAATGTCTGAGGGAGTGATTGAAAAGGGAACCGTTCATATCACCAGTAGTCCGCTGACCGGTATGGAGGGAAATATCCGCAGAATCGACAGACACAAAAGAAAAGCATACCTGAAAGTAGAAATGTTTGGAAGAACCATTGATATGCAGGTAGGTCTGGAAATTGTGTCCAAGACGAAGGAAGAATAAAAGCAATGCAGGATTCTGCAGTCTTTTATAGCATGATAAAGAAAAGGATTGAAACTATGTTACAAACGCAAACAGGACAAAATCCTGAAAAACAAATGCAGAGAAGTATCAAAAGAAAACGCAAAAAACTGGAACACTGGCAGGTAATCGCTATATATCTGGCACTTTATGACGTGGTGGCAGCAAACGGCGCTTATCTGCTGGCTTTGTGGGTGCGGTTTGACTGTATGTATTCCAGGATACCTCAGGAATACTTTCGGAAGTATATGAAATTTGCGCCTTTTTATACGGTCTTTGTGCTGGTGATTTTCTGGACTCTTCACTTATATAATAGTGTCTGGAGATTTGCAAGTTACAATGAACTGGTCCGTATTGTTTCGGCTTCTGCTATTACGGCTGTTTTTCATGTATTGGGAATAGTGCTGGTATTTGGGCGAATGCCGGTTTCATATTATTTGATCGGGGCAGGCATTCAGTTTTTGCTGGTAATCGGTGTCCGGTTCTCCTACCGTTTTATTCTTCTGGAAAGAGGGAGAAGAGAAAAGAGTATGGTAGAGGGAATGATTCACAGAGTCATGCTCATAGGTGCAGGCGCTGCAGGACAGATGATCCTCCGGGAGCTGAATGGAGCCAAAGAAACCAAGGCGAGAGTCCGCTGTATTATTGACGACAATCCCAATAAATGGGGACGTTATATTGAAGGGATTCCCATTGTAGGCGGGAGAGAGGATATTCTGCTGAATGTAGAAAAATTTAAGATTGACCAGATTTTCCTGGCGATTCCCAGCTCAACCGCAGAAGAAAAAAGAGATATTTTGAATATCTGCAAGGAAACGGGATGCGACCTGAAAATTCTGCCGGGTATGTACCAGCTTGTAAACGGGGAAGTATCCGTAGAAAAGATGAAGGAAGTGGCTGTGGAGGATCTGCTGGGACGTGATCCTATTAAGGTTAATATGGAAGAGATTTTTACATATCTCAGCGGAAAAACCATTCTGGTAACTGGCGGAGGAGGATCCATCGGTAGTGAGCTTTGCCGCCAGATCGCAGGGCATGAGCCGAAGCATCTGATCATTTTTGATGTGTATGAAAATAATGCTTATGACATTGAACAGGAATTAAGAGCGAATTATCCAAAGCTCCCATTGACTGTTCTGATCGGTTCCGTGCGCGACAGCAGGCGCATTAACAGCGTGTTTGAACAATACAAACCGGATATCGTATACCATGCGGCAGCTCATAAGCATGTTCCTTTAATGGAGACAAGCCCATGCGAGGCTATAAAGAACAATGTGATGGGCACCTATAAGACTGCCTGTGCAGCTATGAGAAACGGCTGCCAGAGATTCGTGCTTATAAGCACGGATAAAGCGGTGAATCCCACCAATATCATGGGAGCAAGTAAGCGGTTATGTGAGATGGTGATTCAGACCATGAACAAAATCGGGAAAGAACATAAGGAATATCTGCTTCCTGCTTTGTATGGCCATTATGAAGATGGGGATGAAAACAATAACGGTCTCCGAAAGATGAAGGAAATAAGAGAAAGCAGGACAGAGTTCGTTGCAGTGCGTTTTGGAAATGTGCTGGGAAGCAATGGCTCTGTAATTCCGCTGTTTAAGAAACAGATCGCAAAAGGCGGACCTGTCACAGTGACCCATCCGGATATTATCCGGTACTTTATGACTATACCGGAAGCGGTAAGTCTTGTGTTGCAGGCGGGGACATATGCCAGAGGCGGAGAGATATTTGTGCTGGATATGGGCGCACCTGTAAAAATTGATACGTTGGCTAGGAATCTGATCAAACTTTCCGGGTATAAGCCGGATGTGGATATCCAGATTGTTTATACAGGCCTGAGGCCTGGGGAAAAACTGTATGAAGAGAAGCTCATGGCAGAAGAAGGAATGAAGAAAACGAAGAATGAGTTGATTCATATTGGTAAACCGATACCGTTTGACGAGGAGAGTTTCCTTGTGCAGTTGGGAGAACTGGCGGAAGCAAGTTATAGCAACAGTGAGGAGATCAGTTCGCTGGTGGAAGAGGTTGTAACGACGTATCATCCAACTTCGGAAGGGTTGGGGGAGCGGAGGAAGGTTTATGAAGAATTGATGGTGCAGGTGGCTGCTGCGGTGGAGTAAGATTTTGTTGATATTTATGAAAACTGTGAGATGGACTGTCAATCTACGCACTCGGGAGCGTTTGCTCTAATAAAACAAGGATGTAAATGATGATGAATAATTTTTTAAATGATTCGAGATTCAAGGGAATTGAACCTTTCAAAACAAAAATTTGGCTTTCGTCCCCTACTATGCATGGTGATGAGCAGAAATGGGTTGACGATGCTATTCAGACAAACTGGGTAAGTACCATAGGTGCAAATATTAATGCTGTGGAAAAAGAAATTGCTTCTTACATTGGCGTTAAGTATGCTGTAGCGCTTTCGAGCGGTACTGCCGCGATTCACCTTGCCACAAAGTTAGCAGGTGAGAAACTCTACGGGCAGGCTCGTCCGAACCATGGAACTTTAGAAGGCAAAAAAGTGATAGCTGTATAATAGGGACAACCAAGAAAAAGCCTTGAAATTACAAGGGTTTTTGGCTCTAAGTCAGTCCCCGTTATTTGAAATTTTCTACGGAAACTGGAGAGGGTCAGAGAATCCGAGAGGTGAAGATGGCTTCTTGGATACTCATGAATGAAAAAGTCTTTTAATCCCCCATCTGAGATGGGGGAACAGGCAAAGCCGTAGCGTTGCGTGGAGTATAAAAAACTCCTATGCTATAATGATATTGGTTTCGCAGGCCATATCA
>JAETNR010000091.1 GCA_021772055.1 Blautia sp.
ATCCAAGCTGTTGCTGTATATGAGATGTTCGGCTTCGGGGGGGAAGTCGAAGCACTCGTGGTCAATATATCTGCCAAACGGCCCTTTTCGGGTATGCATTTTCTGGGCAGCACGGAATTGGCGGATGATGCTTTCTGTACCGAGGAATTCTATAACCCCTACCCCGCCGTATGCAAGCAGGTCCTTGTCCGGTTTTTTGTTTTTGCGCAGGACATATTTTATGACATTTTTCACTGCAGATGGGTCGGTATAGTGGCCCTTCCCTGCGTTGTTGACTAATAATCCATTGGATGATGTTTTCATGTATTATTCCTTTCTTCCGGAATTGGGGAGATACTGGCGAAAGAGTGAGATAATTTCTTTTGCCAGTGTTTTATTGCCGCTTTTTTCAACCCGGTGATAGATTTCGTTAAAAAGGTTATTGGTATCTATTATCTGTGGGAATGAATCGAATATTTCAGGATATTCCCGAAGACTTCTTTTTAGGATATAGCTGCTTAGGCTTTCATTGCCTGACTCGGCAGCATGTATTAATTTGTCTTTCTCTTTTGGGGTAACTCTGAATCTGATGAATTCTGTCTTAGGATCTTTTTTTGCTTTCATTATGTCCTCCATATTTCTATATATTATATATTTAACAAGTACGCAAAAATTTTATATGAATGAAATAAATTTGCATATGTAGTGAAAGGACAGCGCCGTCCTGGATTATTTTTTTGTGGCCACAATACTAAAAAGTAATTTTATAGGCCGGATAAAAGAAACGATAAAAATAGAAAAAAATTTGAACAACATAAAGTTAATGACAGGTCATGACCATTCATGATTATTTATGTGTTGGAATTTTTATAAATAATTAGAAAAGCATTCTGCTTTGGAAAGGATAAAAAATGGAGAAGTCTTATATGACAGTAAAAGAATTCTGTGAAAGACTGCAGATCAGTACATCCACCGTTTACCGGATGATTAAGGAGGGGACAATACCGGCAGTTAAATTTGGGCGGTATTGGAAGATACCGAGGAGTATATTTGAGATAATAAAATAGTTAGAAATTTGGAGGAACTTTGTGATTAGTTCCTCCAAATAAGAAAATATAGACTTATAAAGTTTCTGGATAGTGAGTAGTTGCGTATAACTATATAGATATGCTATCTTTCATCAATATTCTGCATATATTATAATTCATTTCGTAAAATTCGCTCTGGGTATACATATCTTTATAATAAAGTTCATAGCATTCATCAATCCGGCATAGCAGAGGACGGTTCGCATATATGCTACAAATATTTTCGCAAAGATATTTGCATGTGCCATCTCCAGCATCAAGAACAGAAAAAATATTTAATTTTCCTATATTTCTACAACACTCCCCGCATTTCTTGCAATTAAAAATACATAACACCACCTTTTCATTTTCAAATCACGATTAAAAAGTAATGGCAGTCTCTTTGTTGTCCAATACAATCAGGACATCGGCTATTGTTGACTCTGATTCAGCTGTTAGCGATCCGTCTTCGGTAAGGATAGGGGTGTCAAGTACCGCTTTAATAGTGGCGGCTATAGATGCTGCGGCAGAAACGGTATGTTTTCCATCAGGGGAAAAGCGTGAATAATCGGTTCCCTCTGTGTCAATGACCGTTTCCATCTGGTGTATCAGAGGAACGAAATATGTATCCAGCCTTGCTAGGAGGATATAAAACATATATGCCCTTTCCCGGATAGCGTTGCTTTGTATTCTGGCCATGTATAATTGTTCACAGATTGTCTCTGCTTCTGCAGCATTTGCATATGCATTGTCTAGATTCTTGCTTGCTTTGGCTCCCGTTATCATACCCATGACCAATAATGCCGGGCCGGCTACCAAGCCTCCCAGAACGACGGTGCCTCCCGCCATGCCAAGCCCGCCAACAGCAAGCGAACCTCCTCCAAAAAAAGCCAGAGTAGCGTTGTGCGCGACGGCACCACTAAGAGATGCGATAGCGGTGCCTGTAGAAGCTGATGCAAAAGTTGCAGCAGCATTGTATGCCCCGAAAGCTACAAGAGCTCCGCTTGCAGCTCCTGTCGCTACGCCTCCTGCCAAAGACGAAGCAATGCTTTCCATTTTCCTTAAATCATGAAGTGATGCTATATCAATATGGATTCGTTCATTCAACTCTGCTGAACTGGATAATTCAATATTTTTTATTTTTTCAAAGGAATCCATAAACTCCTTTATACTGTTGCTGGCAATAAAAATTTTTTCTTTCCCCAAGTGCTCCAAGGCTTTCCCGCATTTTTTTCTTGCCCTTTCTAACGGCCATGATTCTTGCTCAATCTTATTTTGGGATCTTCTGTTTAATTCTTTTGCATGGGAATTATCTATTCCTGCCTTTATTGTTGTTCCAATTCCAGTTGCAGCAGTAGCGGCTCCTAATCCGATAAATAATAATGGTAATGGCATTATCCGCACCTCCTTGTTTCGTCAATCTTATCTTACCATCAATTTTTTGGCATTCTCTGCCATCAGTTCCCTGATGCTGTTATAAATTACTTCCTGCCGTTCTTCAAGTTCTTTCAATGTAGATTCTTTTTTCCAATATGTCTGATTCGCAGTTTTCAGCCAGGCAATTTCCCGGTCGATGTCCTGTATGCCTTTTATGGAATTGCTCATGACAAATATGATGGATTCATTAATATCTAATTTATCCGCAATATATTTGACAAGATTTGTTCTGTTTTCGGAGCAGTTATGATCCCACATGGCGATATCCAGCAAATCCCATAAAAATAGAGTTATGCCAATTTTTTCAGAAGAATCAGATGTTCTTGTTTCATATTTGTCTGTATTACTTAATAATTTTGAAATACCGTCTTCAATAACTGAGTAGTAATCAATATCTCCATATGCAGTTCTGGCTTGTTCTTCACATTCTTCTATAATTTTATTTTTATACCCTCCAAATTTGTCATCCATATCTTCCCCAATTGCAAGAAATTTTTTTATTCCCGTCTGCGGGGCCATTCCATCTGCTATTAATACGTAATAATAAATTTTCATTGCATCCCGTGTGCGAAATTTCATATAGTCCTCCTTATAGTCTGAATGCCGTATTCGATGACATCAGCAAATCAAATTCTTCTTGTGTATGAAACTGAACCTCCTTTCCCAATAACCTTTGGATGTCAGAATTTGCACGGATAAAACCATTGATATCATTTTCTATTATGGCTTTATCCATTGCTGCAAATCCTTTATTAAATATCAGGATATGCCTTGCCAGATATTTTTCTGCAAGTACCTCCATTTCTTTCCGGTATTGACAGATTAAGGCTATTGCTTCCTCACATTCCTTTTCAATTCTAATGCGTTCCACTCTGGCCGTTTCAGCTTCTTTTAGGGCTGCATGCAGTTCATTATAACAGGCTGTTGCTGCGGCATATCCTAAAGTAGCGCCAATGAGTCCTCCAGCTATGCTGGCTACGAGTGGTGCAGAAGAAGGAACGATACCCGCACCTATTACAGAAAACATGGCAGAGCCAATTTCCCCTATGCCATGATTTCCTAATTCCTCTACGCATTCTGAGCCTGATATTGTACCCGCAAAATACTTGTGGATTGTTTTTCCGATGTCTATGGTTGTTGTGGCAAGTACCGCAGGGAAATTGGATTTGGACAGGCTGCGTGCATAGTCGAAAGAGGAATTTTGCATTGCTCCTTTTATGACAGTGCCTGAAAAAGCTGAAATATAGCTTGTGGCAGCGCCGGTGCCGGTATCAATGATAACGGATTCTGCAGCTTCTTCAGGTGTTTTTTCGTCCTTCAAGCATGCAATAACATTTTTCACAAGGGTAATGGCTCCTGATATCTTTGCACCGTTTTTTGCTTGTTCTTGCCCTGCTTGTCCGGCAATATTTACAATATCTTTTGCTGTTGAGAGCTTTGGAAAACGCCTTGCTATTATTGCTTCTTTTCTGGTGAGTCCGCTTTTCCTTAGATTTTTTTTGATTTTTTGCAGTTTTGCTATCTGTGCTTGTTTTTGTGCTGAAATTTCATTGTTCCCTAATTGTTCTGCTGTTGTTAACTGCCTTTGCAGTAAGGAAATTTTTTCATCAATAATCCCGCTATTTCCATTGAAACCCATAAGCAGATCATAATCGTCATCGGCAATATCCAAAATAGCATCATTATCAAGGTATTTCTGAAATTTTTTGCTGCTTAATTTTGCTAATAAATCTTCTGGGGTCTGGCCCACGAATTTCATTTGTGAGCCAGTGCCAGATATCAGCTGTCCGTCAGAATCAAGTTCAATTAAATCATATAGTGGATCGTTTACACTGCCTAAATCATCTGTGCGAATAAATTTATTTGGCTGTCCGTCTATTATATTTTGGGCATTTTTCCTTGCAACGGATTTAACTTCTGCAGAAAATCCTGCTTGTTGCTTTATATTCTGGCTTTGATAATTGTGATTGACTCTGCTGTTTGAAATGGATTTCAGACCTTTGGATAACTGCTTTCCTGCTTCGTTATCAACCCCGGAATATGCAACGTAATGCTGCTTGGCGGCGTTGCCATATCTTTGTACTGCTTCGAAATTGGCTCCTTCCAGAGCAGCTTTTCTGATTCTATTCTGTTTCTCATCCTTGTCTTGCTCTGCATAATTATTTTGATATTCTGGCATGTTTATACTATATCTCTCCTTTATCTGACTAAGTATGTTCACTTATATATTTTAAAGTAATGAAGAGTGGAATAATAATTTTTGAGTTAATTTAATAATTTCATATGTACTTTATAAAGAGGTTTTCCAGCTGCATATATATCTCTGTGCTATATATTACCACAAATTATATCTGTTGGCTAGTTCATTTTTGTGGCTAATAGAAATATATTTAGAAACAATAGATGCGGACAAGGAGACAATATGGAACTTACAGAATTAGGCGCGAGAATAAAACAATGCAGAAAAGAGCAGCATCTTACGCAGGAAAAACTGGCTGAGTTAATCAATGTATCACCCCACTATATCTACGAGATAGAAAGAGGTATGAAAAGTATGTCTCTTTCTACTTTAGTAGATGTTTCTTTGGCCTTGTCTATTTCTGCCGATTATCTTCTATTTGGGAAATGCGATGATGCTATCAGCGCACAGCCAGATAATCTCAATTTACTTTTAAATAATATTCCTTGGAAAAAAAGAAAGAGCATTGCAGAGGTTTTGGAATTGCTTTTGCCTTATCTCAAATAATATTAAAAATAGAATGTGAATTTAAATCTCCCAGTGGGGAATTAATAGTTTTGTAAAATATAGGATTGTAATTATATATTGTTCTTTTGAAAGGCTGGCAGGAAAATCTGTCAGCCTTAAATTTTGGGAAAGGAGAAGATTTTATGTATTTTCAGGTGAGAAATGTGTTAAGGAGGAAAGAACAATGGCAGCAAACGTAGAAACAATGTTTTACACAAGGGAAAAACCATGGCACGGATTGGGGACGGGCGTAGCAAAAGCCCCGAGTTCAGCGGATGCACTCCGGCTGGCGGGGCTGGACTGGAAAGTCATGCAGGAACCGATTTATACGGATGCAGGAAGGAAAATACCCGGCTACAAGGCAAATGTCAGGGATACTGACCGCAGAGTTTTGGGCGTAGTGACCGACCGCTATAAGGTGATCCAGAACAGGGAAGCCTTTGATTTTACGGATGCCCTGCTGGGCAGCGGGGTACGCTACGAGACCGCCGGGGCGCTGCAGGAGGGCAGGAAGGTCTGGCTCCTGGCAAGGCTGCCCCATGAGTACATCATTTCAGGGGAGCGCATTTCCCCGTACCTTGTATTCAGCAATACCCATGACGGCTCCGGAGCGGTAAGGGTGGCCGTCACACCGATCCGGGTCGTGTGCAACAATACGCTGAACCTGGCCCTGCGGACGGCAAAGAGGGGATGGAGCATGGTACATACCGGGGATATCAGGGGGAAGATGCAGGAGGCAGAGGACGCGCTTTTTATGGCCGAAAAGTACATGGACAGCCTCGGGAAGGAAATCGAAAGGCTCCGCAGGAAGAAAATATCGGACCGGCAGGTGCGGGAATATATTGAACTGCTTCTTCCGGCAGAAAAAGGCGCAACCGAAGTACAGACGAAAAATATCAATAAACTCAGAGAGGATATGGGGAAACGTTATTTCGATGCGCCGGATTTGAAGGATGTGGGGAACAACGCATACCGCTTCATCAATGCGGTATCGGATTTTGCCACCCATGCGGAGCCGCTGCGCCGGACGGCGAACTACAAGGAAAACCTGTTCATCCGCACGATGGACGGGAACCCGGTGATAGATAGGGCATACCAGCTTGTGGAGGCGGCGTAATGCATTTGCGGTGCGGTATAAACAAGCTGGCGGTGCGGGGATGGCTTTGCCTGGCATAAGGCATATAGGGGTTCCTGCTGCTATATGGCAAATCATTCAGAAGCTGGCAATGACAGGAAAGGAGGGGACGGGATGAAAAAAGAAAAACTGCTGGATATCCTGGCAGAGGAGAGGATGGGAACTGCCCTGGAGGAGGCGCTGAAGGAAGACGGCGAATACCAGCATGAACTGGGGGAACAGGAAACGGCATTTGGCGAAATGATAAGGCTCCTGCCGGACGGAGAACTGGAAACTGTGGTTGACAGGGCGGTTTCAGCCACTAACAGCTGCGGTGCGGCATACGGGATGGCGGCTTACCGGCAGGGTTTCAAAGACGGCGTGAGGGTTGCCCGCGAACTGGAGAAGATAGCCTGACCATAGCTGCCGCATTTTGATTCTTTTGGGGCTATGCCGGAAAACAAGAAAATATATCACAAGGGGGTTCTGTACCCAGCTTTCTAACCAATATCAAAATGCCATAAGCTATGGGGAAGGTTATATTTTTCAGGGAAAAGGAAACGCATTAAAAATATAAGGGACGGACGCGCCGGGATGGCCTTGCCCGTCCCGATTTGTGTTATAGGAGCTTGCCAATCAACAAGTTGGAGGGATGTGTTATGTATACAAAAACGGCAGTCGGGAATTTGAGCAGGGAAGAGTGGCTGCAGCTGAGAAGAACGGGGATCGGGGGTTCGGATGCCGGGGCAATCTGCGGGCTGAACCCGTACAGCAGCCCCTTGTCAGTCTACTGTGACAAGACAGGGGGAACCCTGGAGGAGGAAAACGGACGGGAGGCCATCCGGCAGGGGCATGACCTTGAAGGGTATGTGGCGCAGCGGTTCATGGAGGAGACGGGGCTGAAAGTGCGCCGTTCCAACTATATGTACCGCAGCAGGGAAAACCCGTTCATGATTGCGGATGTTGACCGCCTGATAGTCGGCGCGGATGCGGGGCTGGAATGCAAAACCGCCAGCGCCTATAACGCGGATAAATGGAAGGACGGAGGGATCCCTCCCCATTATGTCCTGCAATGCGCCCACTATATGGCGGTAACGGGAAAGCGGACATGGTATCTAGCAGTGGTCATCCTTGGGCAGGAGTTCAAATATTATAAGCTGGCCTGGGATGACGGATTAATCGGCCGGCTGGTCAGTGCGGAAAGGGATTTCTGGGAGAGTTATGTGGTGCCGGGGAATATGCCGGCTCCTGACGGCTCGAAGCCCTGCGGCGAAGTGCTGGGGCAGTATTTCCATACAGCCAGAAAGGGCAGTTCCATCGAACTGGCGGGATTTG